>RECK01000268.1 GCA_007694055.1 Wenzhouxiangella sp. | reverse complement strand
CACCCAACAGGCAGATCAGCAAGGCTTCGGCCAGCAGCGTTCTCATCACTTCCAGGCGCGACCAGCCAATCGCCATCAGCACGCCGATTTCGCGGATACGCTCGGTCAATGACATGACCAGCGTATTGCTGACGAAGATGCCACCGGCCAGCAGGGCCAGCAGCGAGCTCACCAGCGCAGACACCTGGCCGAGTCGTGTCAGCAGCATCTGGCTGTTGAGCGTTCCGGCTGGAACGGCCTCCAGCGATGGAAACAAGTCGTTGATCAGGCGGGCCGTCCCGGCCTGATCCGATCCCTCGGCCATGCGCAGGAAGACCATGCTGACCGCGTCTGGTCGGCGGGCCAGCGCCTGGGCCGCCGGCAATGGCATCACGACCGAGCCGTTGAGCAACTGGAACTCGCTGGCGAATACGCCGCTGATTCGGTGGTGGTGTGATTCACGCAACATCAGGCGCTGCCCGACCCGGTAACCCTGCTCTGCTACCGAGTGTCCGACCAGGATGTCCTCCGAGCCGGGCTCGGGCAGCGCGCCTGCGACCATGCGCAGCTGCGCTGAAACCGCGTCCAGCGAAGACACGCCAATCACGACCAGGTAGGGGTTCCAGCTGGTACGGACCGGGAAAAACAGCAGCTCGATGGCATCCTCAACACCGGCAATCTCGGCCAGGCCGTCGACCTGCACCCGGTCGATACGCGATGTGATCGGCGTGGCTGACTCGCGCGACTGGACAAACACATCGATCGACGCGGCCCGGCTGAGCGCATCGATCTGGTAACGAAAGCTGTTGCTCATGCCCAGCAGGGCCACGAAAAGCGCCATGCCGATGGCCACGCCAAACACGGTCATGGCAGAGCGCAGACCGTTGCGGCCAAGGTTGCGAAGCGCAAACGGCATCAGCGCTTCACCGCCGAATCAAGCCCGTCATCTGACTCCAGCCGCCCGTCCATCATTCGGTGACAGCGGTCGGTCAGCTCCGCAACCGCGGCATTGTGGGTGGCAATCAAGACGCTGGCCCTGCGTTGCCGGGCATGATCCAGCAGGAAACGCATCACGCGCAGACCGGTGACGCTATCCAGGCTGCCGGTCGGCTCGTCAGCCAGCACCAGTGCCGGCTCATTGATCAGGGCACGGGCAATGGCTGCCCGCTGGCGCTCCCCGCCCGAGACATCGCCCGGCCGGAAATCAGCGCGATCGCTCAGGCCCATTTCCTCAAGCAGCGCATCGGCTCGGCGGCTACGCTCACCGCGCTTGAGACGAACCGGCAGCAGCGGCAAGGCCACGTTTTCGCGCAGGGTCAGCGCCGGAATGAGATGGTGAAACTGGAAGACGAAGCCCACCATCTGTCTGCGGTAGACGTGAAAAGGGCGATAGTCGTCAAGCGGCCTGCCCTGAAAGGAAATGGAACCCCCATCGGGTCGATCGAGCGCGCCAAGCAGATTGAGCAAGGTGCTCTTGCCACAGCCCGATGGCCCCATCAACGCCACCTGCTCACCGCTCTCGATACGCAGGCTGACCCCACGCAGGGCCTGGACTCTGCCGCGATCGTAGCTCTTGGTCAGGCCATCACACTCGATCATTGCGGCGCATCTGGCTCGACTGGAGCTTGGGCTCGGTCAACCGGCTGCAGGCCGAGCCGGCCCGCGTAGCGGCTCTCCAGCGCCAGGGCCAGTTCAGCCGGCCCAATCAGCTCACCCAGCGCCAACACGGCTTGCCGGCGCAATCGCTCCGAGGCAAGCTGGTAGTCCCGTCCCATATCAGCGCTGGCCGCGCGCGTTTCGCCAAGCAACTCGCGCTGCTCTCGTTCAAGGGCCAGCAGTATCTCGGTGATCAACTCGACCTGCTCGGCACTCAGCCCCAGCGCCAGGGCCAATTCGGCAAGCGCCTGATCGCGGCGGGCGTGGCGCCGGTCACGCAAGGTTTCCTGAACCTCGGAGAGCCTCGCTGCCGGACGCGTCTGGGCAGCAGAGCGCTGGACCCTTTCATGCTGGAAACGCAGCTCCGCTATCCGGATTTCGCAGTCATCTTCCAGGCTATCGTGACGTAGTTGGAGGCTATCGAAATCACGCTGCAGTGACCCGTGTTGACCACGCTCGATTAGCAGCAGACTGCACGCAACTGCGGCCAACAGCAGCGCCAGCCAGGACAAGATTTTCACGGATACACTCACCAACCAACGGCAAAGAATCGGACGAAAAAGACTCAAGCCAGACTCAAGTCTCGACGATTGACCGGAACAGCCCACCGGATTCAAAACAATACCCTTGGCAGATGCAACTGGCAAGCACGCGCCTGTTCGATCAGCCCTGTCCCTGGATTGCGTCCAAATGAGCATCAGCCATAAACGGCAAGGAACGTAGCCCAGTCATGCAGGTTAACCGTGCTAGGCTATCGCTCAAATGTCTCTGAAGTCCGTCACCATGCAACGAGCCATCATCACGCTGCTCCAGCTGGCCGTCATACTTTCAAGCGCCGCGTGCGCTCTTGCGAAGGCGTCAACGGTTGAACTCGACCAGATCGAAGCCGTGGCCTCGAGCCCATCCGTCCACGACGGCGGCCATCGCTGCGCTCACGACGGTTCACGCGTCTGGTGCTGGGGCGTCAATGCTGTCGGGCAGCTTGGCCAGGACCATATGATCGATCTCAACCTGGCCACGATCGTTACCGGGTTGGAAGGCGCAAGCCAGCGCTTCAGGCCTGGAATTGCCGCCCTGGCCGTTGGCGCGCGGCATAGCTGTGCCGTCAAGGACCAGCGGGTCAACTGCTGGGGCAGCAACGAGTCCGGCCAGCTCGGTACCGGCGACCAACTCAAGCGCCTGAAACCACAGCGGATTTTCCTGCCACCGCCATCCACCGGCGATTTTGGGGAAAACATCGAGACCGTTGGCGCTGGCGCGAATCACACCTGCGCCCAGGCCAGCGGCGGGGCGAGCTGGTGCTGGGGCAACAATCAGCACGGCCAGGTCGGGCGTGCGCCCGAATCCGGCAGCGAGCAGCCCGTACCGGTGTCTGTCTCGGTCGGGCGCGTCGAGCAATGGGCGCTCGGCGATGCCCACACCTGCCACCTGTCCGATGGCGAGGTTTGGTGCTGGGGCGCAAACGCCCACGGGCAACTCGGCGACGGTACGCTGGAGTCCCGCCACAGCGCGGCGCGGGTTGAAGGCCTGCCGGACTCGATCAACAGGATCGTGGCCGGGCCCCGTCACGTTTGCGCCAGCAATGGCGAAAGCGTGTACTGCTGGGGCGCCAATGATCGAGCACAGGCCGGACTGGCCAGCACGGCCGATGACCCGGACAGCCAGCGCGTGACGCTGCCCGTGCGGATCCATGGCCTGAACGGTGAAGTCGTTGACCTGGCCCTGGCACGCACGCGAAGCTGTGCTGCACTGGATCATGAAGTTTGGTGCTGGGGCTCTGCGGGCTTCGGCGCGCCGGACGATCCGGTGGCTGTCTTTGTCTGGCAGGCAGACGGCCGCATCACGGCTTTGCCGGATGAAGCCTGCGCGTTGAGCGACAAACGAGTCAACTGCGTCAATGGCAGCGGTCTTGGTCAGTGGGCATCTCCACACCTGGCACATCGGGTCGAATCCTTACCCTTGCTGCCGCAGGAGCCGACCACCCTGCCCCGTCTTTTTGTCGGAGCACACAACGCCTGCGCAGTGCTTGAAGACAACCGCCTGTTTTGCTGGGGCAACAACGCCTTTGGCCAACTAGGTCAGTCCGATACTGCTGCCTATGACAGTGCCGTCGAAATACAGCTGCCGGAGGCACCGGACATCCTGGATCTGTCGATCGGCAAGTTTCATATCTGCGCTTCAACCGACGCAGGCCTGTACTGCTGGGGTTCGAACTTCTTCAAAGCACTCGGCATCGATGACAGCCCCGACAGCGCAACGCCGCTTCTTGCACCCATCCTGACCACGGCCACTGCTCGACTTGCCAGCGGCTTTGGCTACAACTGTCTCTGGGAGCCGGCAACTGCCGAACCCCTGCGCTGCTGGGGATTGGTATTGCCCGGCATGGCGGTCCACGCCCCGTCGGGACAAAGTACCGTCGCCGACCCTTTCGAGATCGCGGTACCGGGCCTGCTTCAGTCGGTAGAGGCCGGTCATGACCACCTGTGCATGCTCGCCAGCACTGAAGATGGCAGCGACGAAGTGTTCTGCATCGGTGACATTCCGACAACCCCCGACTATGCCGACCTTCCAGCGCCGGCACGTTACCAGTTGCGCCGGGTCGAAACCGGCCTCGACCAGGTCGATTCCATTCAGGCGGCGGCTTTCAGCCACTGCGCGCTGGGCAACTCGAAGGTGGCCTGCTGGGGCATGGATCATGCCAGCAATGAAGGCACGCGCGGCAGACCACGGTCGCCGGTGCTGGTTCAATTCCCGGATGACATTAACCCTGAAGCGGCAACGTTCAGCTTTGCTGCAGGTGGCCGTCATGTCTGCGCCCTCGATGACAGCGGGTACCCGCAATGCATCGGCCTGCCGCTATCCCAGTCCTGCAATTACGCGGTTGCAACTGGCGAAATTGGCCCTGGTAGCGGCGTTGTAGGCTGCAGCCTGCTCGAATCCGAGCTGTCACCCGCCGAACGCAACTGGATGCCACTGGCCGGCCTGCCGGCCAGCCCGGTGAAACAGCTGAAATCGGGAGGTCAATACAGTTGTTCGATGCAGGGGCCGTTCGTCTACTGCTGGGGCTGGGGAGAAGCCGTGACAGTGCAACGCGGCCACGACAACGGTCAAGTCCTGCCGGTGCTTCGCAGCGGCTCCATTGAGCCCTCTGCCACAGCTTCCCTGACACTTGACACCACCCAGTCATGTCCCGGCTTCCTGCTGGCCCGTACCCGGCTGCTGGACGCGGACGATGCCGGGGCATCCGGCAGCTGGGGAATGGAAATGCTGCTGCGCGATGGCGACACACGCCTGCACGGCGGACTCAATTTCGGCGGCTTTGCCCGCCTCCGGGAGTCGGGCTACGCGGCTTTCCGGATCGACAATGGTGGCCAGGGACCGCAGCAGGTAAGCATCGAGGCTGATGGCAACGGTGATCGATTCGTCCTTGAGATCAGCAGTTCGGTGCCCGTTGGCAGTCCACAGGAGACGGTATTCACCCAGGAAGTAATCCTCGACGGTTCGCTAGCCCCCATTGAGGTCGAACTTGAAGAAGGATTCCACGTCATCCGTTTCAAATCGCTGTTTTCCGATCACCCTTCCATGTTCCTTGTTCGGGCCAACACCAGCAGGCTGGATGGCCGCCCGGCCTCCTTTCGCTATGGCGCCGTTGTTGGCGGTTACATCGAACCGGGCTTGAGCGGCTTCGCCGCAGTTTGCACTGACGGCGCCGGTTCCGTGCTAGTGCGCTCCCAGGGAAACCGGACGCGCGGCCCGCGCGGTGCCGGCGACCTGAGAGTAGTCGTGGAAAATCGAACCAGCGGAGAAGTCATCATCGATAGCGGGACAGATGACTGAGGAGGCCTGGCTAGCGAATCAGCGCCGCGCCAGCAAGGTCCACTGACCGGAAAAAACCCCTTCCGCAGGTGCCCAGGGCAGGCACCATTCAGCTGAACTGAAACCGGCCGAGCGCAGCGTTTCCAGCAGGTCCCAGCCGAAATGGTAGAAGGCCAGAACGCCTTTCGGATCAAGCGGATCGCCGTGGTATTCGGGCTCTTCCAGATGCTCGATCTGGCCGTCTTCAAGCACCCGCGCCCGGGTCAGGGTCTGCTGGTCCTGATCGAGGAATGGAACGGTCAGGATCAGCCGCCCGCCGGGTTTCAACACGCGGGCGAACTCTGTCGCCGCTGCCCGATAATCGGGCACGTGCTCGAGCACATCGCAGGTGGCGATGGCGTCCAGCGTGGCATCGGCAAAGCTCAATTCGGTCACGTCTTCGAAGCGCAGGCGCTCATCCAGCCCGAGACTGTCGCGCATGAAGGCCTGGATGCGATCGCGTTCAGTCTCCTCGAAATATTCGCTGCCAATCACTGCCGACCAGGCCTGCTTCACGAAGCGATACAGGGAAGTGGTCTGCTCGGTCAGGTAGATGCTGTGCCCGCGCTCCGGTGGGCAATCGGTTTTGAGCAAGCTGGCGACGACACGCGCACGCGCACTCAGACCGCAGCCATCACAGTGCAATTCCTCACGCAGGTTGACCGGCTCGCCGGAACCGGCCGAAAAGCTGAACTCGGCCGGCCTGGCACACAGGCTGCAGTAGCCCTGGTAGCGACCGCTGTGCCTGCACGCCGCCTCCAGGTGCTCACCCCATAGCCAGCGCGCGGTAAATACCTCGGACCGCTCGGCCAGGGCTTCCCGGTAGGCATCCAGCGAGGAAAAGCGAACCAGGTCGATCTGCCCGGACACCGGCTATTCCCACTCGATCGTCGCCGGCGGCTTGCCGGAAATGTCGTAGACCACGCGCGAAACGCCAACGCATTCGTTGATGATGCGGCGTGAGACGTGGTCGAGGAACTCGTGGTCCAGGTAGGCCCAGCGGGCGGTCATGAAATCGATGGTTTCGACCGCGCGCAGGGCGATGACGTACTCGTAGCGTCGGGCATCACCGACCACACCGACAGACTTGACCGGCAGAAACACCGCGAAAGCCTGGCTGACCTTGTCGTACAGGCCGGCGGCCCGGAGTTCGCTGATGAAGATATGGTCGGCCTTTTGCAGCGGCTCGACGAATTCCGGGCGCACCTCGCCGAGTATGCGCACACCCAGGCCCGGCCCGGGAAAGGGATGGCGCATGACCAGTTCGACCGGCAGGCCCAGCTCGATGCCGATCTTGCGCACCTCGTCCTTGAACAGCTCTCTGAGCGGTTCGACCAGCTTCAGGTTCATGTCATCCGGTAAGCCACCCACGTTGTGGTGCGACTTGATGACCTTGGCCTTGCCGGTCTTGGCCCCGGCCGACTCGATCACATCAGGGTAAATGGTGCCCTGGGCTAGCCAGGCGGCTTCGCGGTAGCGCTTGGCGGCCTGCTCGAAGACGCGGATGAACTCGCGACCGATGATCTTGCGCTTCTGTTCCGGGTCGGAAACCCCCGCCAGCGCGTTCATGAACTGATCACGGGCATTGACCCGCTCGACCCTGACACCCAGGTGCTCGGCGAAGGTGGCCATGACCTGGTCGCCTTCCTGGTAGCGCAACAGGCCGGTGTCGACAAAGATGCACAGCAGCTGATCACCGATAGCCTGGTGCAGCAGGGCCGCCACGACCGAGGAATCGACACCGCCGGAAAGGCCCAGCAGGACTGAGTCATCGCCGACCTGCTCGCGCACCCGCGCAATCTGATCGTCGATGATGGCCTCGGTGGTCCAGCTCTCGTCACAGCCGCAGATTTCATGCACGAAACGTTCGAGAATTCGGCGCCCCTGGCGGGTGTGGGTGACTTCCGGATGAAACTGCAGGCCGTAATAGTGACGGCTGTCATCGGCCATGCCGGCAATCGGTGCAGAAGGGGTGGTGCACAGGGTGGAAAAGCCTTCCGGCAAGGCGGTGACCTTGTCACCGTGGCTCATCCACACCTCCAGCAGCGCCCTGCCCTGGGTATCGATCCGATCTTCAATACCGGTCAACAGCTCACCGGCCTGGTCCAGGGCAACCTCGGCATAGCCGAATTCCTTCTCGTCGGAAGCGCTGACCGCGCCGCCGAAATGGACCGCCATGGCCTGCATACCGTAGCAAATGCCCAGCAAGGGCACGCCCAGCTCGAACACCAGCGGCGGAATGCGCGGGCTGTCTTCGAATCCGACCGACTCCGGCCCGCCAGACAGGATGATGCCGCTGGCGCCGAAGTCACGAATGTGCGCCTCGTCCGCGTCAAAAGGCAGAATCTCGGAGTAGACGCCGATCTCGCGCACCCGCCGCGCGATGAGCTGGGTGTACTGGGAACCGAAATCGAGGATCAGGATGCGGTGGGCGTGGATGTCGGTCATTTTCGGATCAGGGTTCAGGGTTCAGGGGTCAGAGGTCAGAGGTCAGAGGTCAGAGGTCAGGATTCAGGGGTCAGGGATGGCTTCGACCAGGGTTTTCCTGAAACCTGAAACCTGAAACCTGAACCCTGAAAGCTATGTTTCTAACCCAGCTTGTAATTCGGCGCTTCCTTGGTAATGGTCACGTCGTGGGCGTGGGATTCGCGAACCCCCGAAGCGGTGATTCTGACGAAACGGGCGCGGGTTCTCAGCTCGTCGATGCTGGCGCAGCCACAGTAGCCCATGCTGGAGCGCAGGCCACCCATGAGCTGATGGGTCACCCCCGAAAGCAGGCCCTTGTAGGGTACCCGGCCCTCGATGCCTTCCGGCACCAGCTTGTCGGCGGCGGTATCTGACTGGAAATAGCGGTCAGAAGAGCCTTTCTGCATGGCGCCCAGCGAGCCCATGCCGCGATAGCTCTTGTAGGACCGGCCCTGGAAAAGCTCGACCTCGCCCGGCGCTTCTTCCGTACCGGCCAGCAGGGAGCCGATCATGACACTCGATGCGCCGGCCGCGATTGCCTTGGCAACGTCACCAGAGAAGCGAATACCACCATCGGCAATGATCGGAATGCCCAGTTCGCGCAGGGCAGCGGCAGCGGCGGACACGGCGCTGACCTGGGGCACACCGATGCCGGCCACGACACGGGTGGTGCAGATCGAGCCCGGCCCCTGACCGATCTTGACGCCGTCGGCTCCGGCCTCGGCCAGGGCCAGGGCTCCGTCCGAGGTCGACACGTTGCCACCGATGACCTGAACGTGGGGAAAATGCTGCTTGGTCCAGCGAATACGATCCAGCACCCCCTTGGAGTGACCATGAGCGGTATCGACGACGACGATATCGATGCCGGCCTCGACCAGCGCGGCGATGCGATCTTCGGTGTCGCCACCGGTACCAACCGCCGCTGCCGCCAGCAACTGCTCGGAGGAGTCCTTGGCAGCATTCGGGAAGTCGGCCGACTTCTGGATATCCTTGACCGTGATCAGGCCGCGCAATTCGAAACTGTCGTTGACGACCAGCACTTTTTCGATACGGTGCTTGTGCAACAGCTCCAGCACTTCGTCCTGGCTGGCGCCTTCCTGCACCGTGACCAGTTTTTCCTTGCGCGTCATGATGTTGCGAACCGGATCATTGAGCTTCTTTTCAAAGCGCATGTCCCGACTGGTAACAATGCCGACCAACTCACCGCCATCCACCACGGGCACCCCGGAAATATTGTGCTCGCGGGTCAATTCGAACACTTCGCGGATGGTGGTGGAGGGGGCGACCGTGATCGGGTCCTTGATCACACCGGCCTCGTACTTCTTGACCATGCGAATCTGCTCGGCCTGGCGTTCGATGGTCATATTCTTGTGAATCACGCCAACGCCACCAGCCTGGGCCATGGCAATGGCCAGGCGCGCCTCGGTGACTGTATCCATGGCCGCGGAAGCCAGGGGGATATTGAGTTTCAAATCACGCGTGATTCGGGTGGAAAGGTCAACATCCTTGGGCAGCACTTCGGAGTAATCCGGCACCAGGGAAACGTCGTCAAAAGTCAGGGCTTCGTCGATCAGGCGCATGGATTTTGCTCCGGCAGGTAAATCCCGCCATTTTAGCATTTGCTGAACCCTCTTGGAAAATCGGGTCACCGCGAATACAATAAGGATTGCTCCAGGGGAGTAGCCGATTCGCGTCCCAAGCCGCGAAAGTCTCATTCAACACGATTGGCCGCATGGCCATGGATGAGACAGCGGGCGGGTCTTGACCCGCCGGCCTGGCGAGACCTGTGGCACCACAGCCTTCACCAGACCGGGTGGCAGGTTGTAGTGTCGCATGTCTGTTTGCCGCCCGGTCCCTCGAGGTGTTCTTCGTGGACAGCTTCTTCATTGCCCTGCTGGTTGTGGGGCTGGCCGAACTCGGCGACAAGACCCAACTCCTGACGCTGTACCTGAGTGCGCGCTACCGCAGCCCGCTGGCCATTCTGGCAGGTGTCTTCACGGCCAGCCTGCTCAGCCTGGGACTGGCCGTCGCCCTGGGCGCCTGGCTGGGCCACTTGCTCGGGGTTTGGCTGGAATGGATCGTGGCCGTGCTGTTTATTGCCCTGGGAACCTGGCTGCTGCTGGCGAAAACAGAAGATGAGGACGAATCCCTGCCCAGTACCGGTCGCCGCAGTGCTTTCATTGCGACGTTCAGCCTGTTTTTCCTGTTGGAAATGGGCGACAAGACGCAGCTGGCCACGCTGGGACTGGCGGCCGGCCTGGACCACCCGGCCCTGGTGCTAACCGGTGCGGTAGTGGCCATGGTTGCCGTCAACGCGCCCGCCGTCTGGCTGGGGCACCGCTACGCCAGCCGTCTGCCCCGACGCTTGCTGAACCGGATCAGCGCCGGCATATTCGTCCTGGTTGGCCTGTTTTTGATGGTTCAGCTGCTGTCTGGGATGAACAGACCTTGACATCCATTTCCCAGCAAGTAGACTACCTAGGATTTTTGCTGCCAAAGGAGGCAGGTTTTGAGTCGTCACTTAACAAGCGGTGGTCAACCGTAACGCACGTCTCCGATAGCCTGTCTTCTTCCTGAAGGTAGCCTGACGCAGACATGCGTTCGACTGCCGCCCCCTCAAAAACATCTCTTCAAGTGCATGACAAGTGCCAGGCGTATTACTTCGTCTGATGCGTTCTCCCATGCACCTGATGAACGATCGTTTACCTGTCAGGTGACGACCTCCTGCCGTTGTTTTGTTTGTACAACGAAAGAGGTCCAACATGCGTAACACGATTCTTTCCGCAATCCTTGTTGGCGGTCTGCCGCTGTCCGTTCTGGCTGCCGGTGGCCACTATCCCGTCGACGATGCCGACATCACTGCACCGGGCGATTTCCAGATCGAAACCTGGTTTACCCGCGTTGATGGCGACAATTCCGAGTTTGCCTTCCTGCCGGCATGGACGCCGCGCGGCACCACGCTGGAACTGACCGCCGGTTTCTATCGCCTGGACGAAGACGGAGACAGCTTCAACCGCTTCGAACCGGCCGCCAAGTGGCAATTCTCTGGGCTGGAACCCGGCCGCCTGGCGGTGGCCGCATCCGTGGCACTGGGCTTTGACGACGGCGACTTCACCGACTGGCTGGTCAACCTGCCGGTCAGCTACGAGCTGTCCAACGCGCCGATTGTCCTGCATGGCAATGTCGGCTGGATCCGCCTGCGCGAAGACGAAGATATCGACCGAGCGTTCGTGGGTGCGGCCTTCGAGTGGGGGGCAACAGAAGCCTTCGACCTGATCGGCCAGGTCTACCGCGAAGGCGCCGATGAAGACCCGGAAGCCCAGCTTGGCCTGCGCTTCGGCTTCGGTGGCCCGCTCGACCATATCGACTTCGCCGCCGGTCGCACCTTGCGCGGCGACAAGGACTGGTTTTTCACTGTCGGCCTCGGCCTGACCTTTTGATCCGGGAGGACTCAGCAATGACCGCCATCCAACCGCGAATCACCCGCAAGGAGCTGCAGAAACTGCTCCGCAATCATGCCTGGCACCGCCTGGAACAGCGCATTCATGACGCATCAGCCGACAATCTGAAAGCCCAGATGCCGGGATTGAAGCCAGCCCAACGGTCCGAACTCATGAGGCTGCTCGCGCGCCTGTCCAAGCGCCATACATCGTCATGCAACTTTATTGCTGGCGAGCTGTGCGACCATAACCAAGGCCAAGTCATCAAGGAAAACCATCATGTCTGAGAAAGGGGCAATCATCGAACTTATCGCTCTGCTGAAGCTTGAGCGGCACGAGCAGCTGCCGGAAACGCTTGACGAAATGGCGGTACAGGATATCGCTGAAGCCATCGATCAGACCGAAAGCCATGAAGATCGCCTGGTGGTCTTCATGACCCTCCCGGAAGAGCGGCGGACGGACACCTTCTCCTACCTGCCCCACAGCGCGCAGCGCCAGATGCTGGCCGATCTGGATAACAAGGAAGCCAAGCGAGTTCTTCACGAACTGGTCCCCGATGATCGCACCGCCTTCCTGGAAAACCTCGATCCCGAAGAGCTGGAGGGCATGCTCAAGCTCCTTGCCCCGGAGGATCTGAAGCAGTCTTTGAAGCTACTCGGGTACCCGGAAGAGTCCATCGGACGCTTGATGACGCCACGCTTCGTGGCCGTGCGCCCAACCTGGACCGTGGCTCGGTCACTCGACCATATCCGCCACGAAGCCAATCGAGGCGAAACTGTCAACTTCGTGTTCGTCACCGATGAACGTGGACGACTTATCGATGCGGTCAAGCTCAAGGACTTCATCCTGGCCCGCCAGGATGCCAAAGTAGAAGCCTTGATGGACGAGGAATTCTATTCCGTTCAGGCTTCTGCCGACCGTGAAGAGGCGGTCCAGGTTATACAGCACTACGACATCAACACCCTGGCCGTCACCGACAAAAACGGAGTCATGCTGGGAATCGTCACTGTAGACGACATAATGGACGTAGCCGAGCAGGAGATCACCGAGGATTTCCACAAACTTGGGGGAACCGGTAGCCTCAATATTTCGATACGCGAAGCTAGCCCCGGCTTTCTCTATCGCAAAAGAATAGGCTGGCTAATGATCCTGGTTCTGGTCAATCTCGTATCAGGACTTGCCATCGCGATGTTTGAAGATGCCATTGAAGCCGTGATCGCCCTGGTTTTCTTTCTTCCCCTGATCATCGCGAGCGCTGGTAACGCCGGTAGCCAATCGGCGACTTTGATGGTTCGAGCTCTGGCAACCGGCGACGTCGAGTCCAAGGACTGGCTGCGGTTATGGGGCAAGGAATTCTCGGTTGCCCTCGGACTGGGCTTAACCATGGGAGTTGCCGTATCCTTTATCGGTGCGTGGCGAGGCGGACCGGAACTAGCCTTGCAGTTGGCCATGGTAGTTGGCTTCGCGATGCTGGCAGTGGTGATCATGGGGGCGATGATCGGCATGCTGCTGCCATTTATCCTGCAACGCGCCAATATGGATCCGGCCACGGCCAGTACACCATTGATTACCTCGGTCGCCGACGTAGTTGGAATCCTGATCTACTTCTCTATTGCCGCGGCAATCCTCAACCTGCCAAGCCCGGTTACCTGACAATGGCTCCCTCAGGCACCGTTCTTGCGCCAGCGGTAGAAGCGCATCGGCGGCACATTGAGCACCTCCAGGGCAACTTCAGGCTGGCCAAGAATCGGCTCGCCCAGGCGGCGAACATGACCGCGAAACTGGTAGGCCAGGAATTTGCCTTCCGGGGCGAGACTGTCCCGGATCGCCTCGATGATGGCGGTACCGACCTCGTTCGGCATGGTCGAAAAGGGAATACCCGAAACCACCACATCGGGTGCAGGCAATCCATGCTGATCGAGAATGGCCTGCAGATCAGCCGCGCTGCCGGTATGTGGTGCCAGGCGCGGATCGCCGATTTCTTCCAGAATGGCCGAGAACTGGGGATCGAGCTCGATGGTCAGCAGCCTGGCATCCGGCCGCATGGCCTCAAGAATGGCGCGCGTCGTGCCACCCGTACCCGGCCCCAGTTCCACCACGCAGCGCGCCTCGGCGAGGCCGGCCATGTCGATCAATCGTCGCTCAAGAAAGCGCGAGCTGGGAATGATCGACCCCACCTGCTCCGGACTGCGCAGAAAACCGCGGAAAAAATCGATGCCACGCACGGCGCGTCGAGCGTTGTTCTTGTCAGCGTCTTCGAGGTTCAAGGGTCACTATCAAGGCCGGCGGGCCCTGTCCATAAAGCCAAAGCGCGATTCTAGCAGCCTTGGGGCTTTACCCGAAGCCTTCGAGGCGTTATCCTTGCGCGCCTTGATCGGCTTTGGCGCGTTATAATCTGCTCCCGACGACGATCATCCCCGCGGTTCGAAAGAACCGCCCGGTCGCAGACCGGCTGGACTTCCGCAAGGGAAGTCGACAAAATTC
>RECK01000013.1 GCA_007694055.1 Wenzhouxiangella sp. | reverse complement strand
TATGGGCATCGGTCTGGACCGGTCGTGAAGTGGTCGAGCTGGACGGGCATGTGGTCTCCTCCCGACTCAGCTTTCGCCTGTCCACCCCGCATGACTTTCACCATGCAGGTCATGACTATCGGGTAGTTTTTCGGATCGCGAAGGTAATGAGCGGGCTGGTCGAGGTCCTGCTGTTCCGTGACGGCGAGCTGATCGACTCCGATCAGGGCCGCCACGCATCGGTACCGGTAGACCCGGCAACCGGCTTGGTGGACTGGCGCAAGTACGGCTGGCAGATCCTCCTCTACGCACTGGCCGGTGGCGTCGTTGGCGGCGTCTTCGGCTACTTCTTCGCTAGCGTTTTCAAGGGGGCGGGGTCATGACTGCGCCGACGGCAAGCCAAATCATGCTCGAGCCCCGCCCCAGGCATGAAAGCTGCCTGCAATCGGCAACCGCAAGACCCGCTGACGCTCTGCCGGCGCAAGGAGGTATCTGATGGATGTGCATGGCGACATGATCCGGCAGCTGCGCCTGGACCGGGGCTGGACCCAGCAGCAGTTGGCCGAGATTGCCGATCTGAGTCTGCGCACCGTGCAGCGCGTCGAGAACCAGAACGTGGCCTCCAACGAAAGCGTCTCGGCGCTGGCCTCGGTCCTGGAGCTGCCACGCGAGCAGATCCTGGTGCGCTCGGCCAGCCCGGAAGTGCTCGCCCGCGCAGAGCGACGCGTTGCCTGGGTGATACCGGTTGCCACTGGAGTCGGGGTAGCACTCGGTTCCGGTGGGACGGCGCTGCTGATGCGCTGGCTGGGCGGATGAGTCACGGACACCAACGCACGAACTGCAAGCGGCTTCGCAAAAGCAGTCCCCGTTGCCGGCCGAATCAGTCCGGCCCTGTCATTGGACAAGGAACCTCAATATGAAAGTGAAGCTGACTTTCGAGTCCCCTTATGCGCTTGGCCATCAGGTCTTTCGTCGCCTCGCCGAAGCCTGGCCTGCCCTTGCCTTTCTGGTCCTGCTGGTCACGGCCGCGACGGTCACCGAGGAAGACAAGCCAGACGCTGAACTCAATGAGGCCATCGCCCTGGAAACCTTTGACCAGGTCTGGGAACAGGTGCGCGCGCAGTACTTCGACTTTCAGCGCATAGAGAGCGACTGGGACGCTGCCCGCGAGCGGCTGCGACCACTAGCCGGACAGGCGCAGGATATTGCAGCCCTGCGGCTACTGCTGCATGAACTGCTGGACTTGATCGGCGAATCCCATTTCGGCATCTTCCCTGCCGAAGCCTTCGAGCAGCTGGCCAGCCTGGAGGTCGCCGATGTCGAGTCGTCCGAGGCAAAAGCCACACCGGGTGCGCCAGGTGCGGCCACGGGTCTTTCTGTTCGCCTGGTTGAGGGTGCCGTGCGGGTTTCGGAGGTGCGTGCAGAGAGCCGGGCCAGCAAGGCCGGCATCCGTCCAGGATGGAAACTGGTCACCGTTGACGAGCTTGATCTCGGCCCGATCCTCAAGGAACTTGCCGACACCGTGGACGAAGCCGATCACAGGCGCTCCGTCACTTATCTGGAGTACGCGCTGCTTGCTCGCCTCACCTTTACCCGAGCCGATAGAGAGATCGAACTGACCTTCCTTGACGCAGCGGGCAACACACATCAGCAAACCCTGACCGGAGAGCCCCTCGAGCACGGTGCGGTGCAGATCGGCAACCTGCCGCCCATGACATTCGAGTTTTCGCTTGAGCGCGTCGACACGGCGAACGGCTGTGCCAGCGTAGTGCGCTTCTCGAGCTGGGTGCCGGCAGTTGCCGAAAAGTTTCGGCAGCGTCGCGACGAGGTCTTCGAATGCAAGGGGCTGGTCTTCGACCTGCGCGGCAACCCGGGCGGGGTGCTTCCGATCATGGTCACGGTGGCCACCGACCTGTTCGAACAACCGGAGGTACTGGGAACGCTGCTGCGCAGGGACGGCCATATTGACTTCCGCGTTCTGCCCCGCCGGGTCGCGATGGATGGCACCCGCCTGAGTCCCTTTGCCGGCCCGGTGGCCATCATGATCGACGGCATGACCGGCAGCACATCGGAGATGTTTGCCGCCGGCATGCAGGCAACCGGGCGGGCCCGCCTGTTCGGGGAACGCTCGGCCGGCATGGCCCTGCCCTCGCAAATGCTGCCCTTGGCCAGTGGTGACTTCATGATGTATGCCTTTGCCGATTACCACGACAGCCTCGGCCGCCGCATTGAGGGTGTTGGCGTTCAACCGGACAAACCGATCAGGCTAACCGAGGAAAAGCTGGGCTATGCGCGCCCGCCCGCCCTGCAGGCGGCACTGGACTGGATCACAAGCGAGGTGGATCAATGAATGTGCAGCAAGCCCGAAAAACCCTTCAATCACCAAGGAGTACAACCATGTTGAAAAAGTGCGTAAGAACCGCCGCCCTGGGCCTGCTGGCCCTGTCCATGGCCCAGGTCTCGGCCGAGACAGCCAGCGAGCAGGAGTTGCCCTATGCGCGTGCGCTGATCGACCGCCACTTCGAAGCCGTTGGTGGCCGGGATGCAATACTGGCCCAGTCCGAGGGCGTGCTAGAGGGGGAATTCTCCATGCCGGCCGCCGGCATAACCGGCAGCCTGATGGTGGCCAGCCGCGCCCCGGCCGATCGGGTCATCCGAATCGAGCTGCCAGGTGTGGGGGCGATAAAGACCGGCTACAGCCCGGATCTGGCCTGGTCGATCGATCCCTTCATGGGTCCGCGCCTGATCGAGGGCGAGGAATTCGATGCAATGACCGAAAGCTCGGTGCCGGGGGCGGTGATGCGCGACCCGGAGTACGTCAACTCGGCGACCACGGTCGAGTTGACCGAGTTTGG
>RECK01000015.1 GCA_007694055.1 Wenzhouxiangella sp. | reverse complement strand
CTGCCAGGCCAAATGACGGCGTCTCGCTACTTGCCTACTCGATGGAGATCGATTTTGGAGAAAGGCCATCAAATACGTTTCCGCAGCGCGCACATACCCGGAGCAGTGGCCGGACTGCAACAGCCGGAGTTGTTTCGAGCAGCAATGTTGCACAATCGCCGGAGCGTGGTATCTTGCGAATCGTGGGAAATGCCATGGTCTTCGGTACAGGGCCCGGGCAATTTAATGGCGAAATAGTGGTTGCGGTGTCTGCAGAGCTTTAGCGGCACATCAACAGATTGCAGCGCCAGCTTGAGGTGGAAAGTGGCAGTAAATCTGACTAGGGCATTGTCTACCTCGGTAGTGGCCTTATTCCTTGCGTCGGCACCTGTCTCGATTGGGTATTCTCAATCGCAGCAGGTTGTTGACAACGTTTTCTTCCAGACCGACCTGAGGCAGGCCATCGAAGACGTGGCGGCACAGCTCGGCATCAACATAATTGCCGATCCTAGCGTTCAGGGGATTGTTTCCGTCACGCTGGAAGATGCACCTGTAGAGCAGGCGCTGGAACTGTTGCTGGCCGGCACGGGTTTTCGCTACCTGCGTCGTCCCGATTACATCCTCGTTTTCAACCCTGATGCGTCGGCCGATTTCTTTACCGATATTTCGGTAACGCGACGCGTTGAATTGCAAAATCTCACCCCGGGTGCGGCCAGGGGGCTGTTGCCAGAGCCGTTGCAGAGGTTTGTTCGAGTGGACGAGGGCTCGGGCAGGCTGGCTGTCACCGCACCTGAGGGGATCCTCAATCGCATTCTCATGGATCTCACGGTGCTTGACCAGGAAGAAGAGTCAATCACCACTTTCGTGGCGCTTGAATTTGTTCAGGCTGAAGCCGCGCGATTGCTTCTGCCCCAACAGATGCAGCGCTTCGTTCGCGTCGATCCGACCAGGAACTCTGTCGTCGTAACTGCCCCGCTGGAGCAGCGCACCGAAATAACGTCTCTGCTCAGACGTCTTGATCGGCCAACCGGCCCAACCTCTACGGAAACACCCAATGTGTATCCGACACACCGGATTGATCTGTCGCACGGCCAGGCCGGGGGTATTCTTGCCCTGCTGTCAGACGCTCATCAGGCTTTCGTTCGGGCTGATGAAAGCTCCAACATGCTTGCTGTCAGCGCGCCGAGGCATATTGTCGACGGGATAATCCGGGATATCCGGTCGCTTGACAGGCCGCGCCAGCATGTGATGCTCGAAGCCCGGGTTGTTGTCCTCGAGCGAACCGACCTGCTCGATTTCGGGACGGATTTCCGCTGGCCCACTATCCAGGCCGGTGCGTTTGCGACGGATGAATCGGGCGGCATGCCGTGGGAGCTTCGGATCGGATACTCCCCAAGCAGGCAATTCACCAACGCCCTCTCGATGTCGCTGAATTTCCTGTCGGCAAACAATGAGGCGACCATCGTTTCCAGCCCGCAAGTTCTGGCCCAGGACGGCCTCCCGGCAGAGATCCGGGTAACAACCGAAGAGTTTTTCGAGATTTCATCAGAGACGACAGGCGTCGTACGTGCGCAGCTCGAACAGATCGAGACCGGCACGATCCTCAACATCACCCCCCGCGTGGCTTCCTCCGGGCACATGACACTGAACATGGAACTCGAAGTGTCCGATGTGATCGGTCGGGGTGAGAACAATCTTCCAGTTGTCAGTCGCAGGACAGCCAGCAGCACCGTAAGGATCGAGAATGGCGGTACGGCTGCCGTTGCAGGTCTTGCCGACAACAGGTCCCAGATCAGGAACAGCGGCACGCCCGTGTTCCGCCGTTTGCCACTGCTGGGGACGGCGTTTGGCCGTGACGGTCTTAATCATCAGGCGCGTCAGGTGGCAATATTCGTGACGGCAACATTGGTTGATGAAGATGGACGTGCAAGACGCACGGGAGAGACCCCACAAAACCAAATCAGAAGTGTGTCCGACGACCAATACCGCGCAGAACTCGAAGCTGCATTGCACAGAATGGGGCGCTCAGTTGATTAATTCGAAAACCATGAGAAGCTCTGCTGGGCAGATGTCAATCACGCGCGTGGCCATGGCCTTGATCATTCCCTCCTTCCTGGCGGCATGTGCCGCGGATTCAAACGTGCGCCGCGTCAGCGAGCCGGTGTCGCCCGTCTCGGTTGGAGAGCCGGGAGACGTGCCGGCAGATGCACTGGCTGGTGCAATGCTCCGGGTCGGGTTTTCTCCGCAGGAAATCCTGGACATGGGGCCGTCTATCAGGCGCTCGCTAACCCAAGGCGGCGGAGCACAAGCGAGGAGGCAGGGTGAACTTGTAGCGCTCTTCTCAATATGGCAGGGAGCGCTGTATGTGACCAGTAACGATACTGGAACCTTCATTGTGGAAATCTGAGCGCGAAGACAAAACGCTGCGACAAGTGTCAGATTTCGTCAAGGCGAGGTTTGTAGAGCACGGCATTCACTGTTCAAATCTCTAAGAGGATTGATCCGATACGGTTGGCTTTCAGACCGTTGCAGCCGTTTCGAGATTCATCCCAACACCTGGCGCAGGCTCTGCGCCACTGCATCCGCCGCCATCCGCACCGGCTCGGTGGCGAGATGGGCGTAGCGGGCCGTGGTCTGGACCTGCGTGTGCCCGAGGAGCTTGCCGATCATGGGCAACCCCTGGCCCGAGGCCACAGCCGTCGAGGCGAATGTGTGGCGCAGGTCGTGGATGCGAACGTCCTTGATCCCGGCGCGGGCGCGGACGCGCTGCCAGAAGGGCTGAAGGTCGCTCAGCGACTTGCCCGGCAGGGTGCCGGCGATGACCCACGGGTTGCCATCGATGCGCTGCGCTTCGCGCAGCAG
>RECK01000016.1 GCA_007694055.1 Wenzhouxiangella sp. | reverse complement strand
GCATGGTGAATCCAGGCCGCGTCCAGCGACACGGTCACGACCAGGGCGACAAGGGTCATGAAAATCCAGTAGCCGAGGAATGCCGCGTCACGGCGCCACAACCGCCAGGCACCCAGGCCGGCCAGCACCAGGCTCAGCCCGGCCACCAGCAGGTTGGCACTGCCGATCAGCAACTCCCAGCCACGCACGAAAGTCAGCCACTGCACCTGGTGAATACCGGACTTGCTGGCCATGGCGGTCGGATCGGCCAGCAGCGGCGGCAGCACCAGCGCGGAACAAAGCAACGTAGTCAGGGCGCCCAGTGGCAGGATGCGCATCAAGGCCTGGCCCCGATCACCCTGCCACCAGCGCGCCAGCCCGATCAGGCCGAACCAGGTCAACCCGGCGGCCGTGAACAGCAGGGTCAGCGGGTGCAGCCAGGCACAGGCCGTGGCCAGCACGACGAAAGTCCAGGCCCAGGCCGGCTTGCGCTCGTGCCACCAGCGCCACAGGGCGAGCATGGCAATAAAGCCCATGGGAACGGTCAATGCATAGGGGCGGACGTAGCGGGTGAAGTGGATCAGCAGGGGTGATACCGCCAGCAGAGCGGCGAACATCCAGGGCTCACAGCGCTTGAGCCACGGTCGCGCCACCCATGGCAGGACCAGCACCGTGGCCAGGCCGAATGCCAGCGGCAAGGCGCGCATCCGCCACTCGGACAGGCCCACGGTATCGGCCAGTAGACGAAAAAAGAGGGTCAGCGGGATGGTGTGGTCGGCGTGGCCGAAAGACAGGAAAATCTCCCGGTAGCCGGAATGCATGAGCTTGTGGACGGCATGCCACTCATCGTCAATCAGGACCTGGTGGCCGATCTGCCACAGCCTGAGCCAGGCAGCAACCGCAAACAGCGCCAGCCAGGCCAGCAGCCACAGCCAGCGCTTCACCGCTGCCTGGTCGCTCATCATTTCAGAAGTAACGCGGCTGATACAAGCCCAGGCGACTGGCCAGGGAGGCGACCGATACGCCGAGCACCCCCAGCCCGTAAACCACGCTGCGCCTGAAGTTGATCGAGGATGCCTCATCGAAATAAGCCGTCGGACAGGTCACCTCGCCGATCAGGTAACCGCGGTGAATGATCTGGGCCAGCATCTGGTTGTCGAAGATGAAATCATCGGAATTGGCTTGCAGCGGAATATCGCGCAGCACGTCGGCCGAAAAGGCCCGGTAACCGGTGTGATACTCGGATAACTTGGCGCCGGTGCACAGGTTCTGGAAGGCGGTCAGGGCGCGGTTGGCGACGTACTTGTAAAACGGCATGCCTCCACGCAGGGCGCCACCGCCAAGAATGCGCGAACCCAGGACAACCGGGAACAGACCGCTGGCGACCAGACCGGCCATTGCGGGAATCAGTTTTGGCGTGTACTGGTAATCGGGGTGGAGCATGATGACGATGTCGGCACCCAGTTCCAGGGCCTTGGCGTAACAGGTCTTCTGGTTGCCACCGTAGCCGCGGTTTTGCGGGTGCCGGATAACATGCTCTATGCCCGCCCGCTCGGCAACCGCGACGGTGTCGTCAAGGCTGGCATCATCGACCAGGATGATCTCGTCAACCAGGTCGCGCGGCACTTCGGCCAGGGTCTGCGCCAGCGTTCGCGCCGCGTTGTAGGCCGGCAGGACCACGACCACTTTCTGATTGGCAATCATGACCGCAGTACTTTCGAGTGAGCCTCAAAAGGCCCGCCACCCAGCGGTGGCGGGCCGACATCGACATGTCTCCAGCCGAACCTTGACGTTACAGCGCGCAGGTCAGACGCTCGGAGAGCTTCTGGATGGGCACATCCAGGCTGATGTCGTGATTGAGCGGCGGCGCGCTGGTGAAATCGATCACCTCGGTACCGGTCGATTCGGAGTCGAAGCTGACCCCGTAAGCGCCAACAGCGGTCGAATTGCCGTCGTAACTCATCGGGAAACTTTCACAGTTCGGACAGAAGCCGCGGAAATCGCGCACTTCACCGGCCGCACCCAGGTCATCGTCGACAGCAGATACGAACACCCAGCGTCCAACACCGTCGTTGTCGTAGTAGTAGCGTACGTAGGACTGGTTGTCACGGGTAACGATCATCGTCGTTCCGCCAACGGCGTTGCCCGGCGAGAACCAGTGCCCGGTGAGGCTGAACGGTGCGCCGTCCACTTCAGGGCAGGTCTGGGGGGCATCCGGCGTCATCAACTCCGAACCGTGTGCACCGTTCAGACGCCAGGCGAAGCTCATGACATTTGACCCCAGCGTGGTCAGAATGACCTCACCGACCACTTCGACCTTCTGGCGATCGTTATTGCCGGTCACCCGTTCCAGCGTAGCTTTCCATACCGAGCTTTGCGGATCGATATCGGCCGTGGCGATGTAGAAAATCGGCAGGCCCTCGTAGTCGTAGCTGTACCAGATCATGAAGCCCGGCCCTGCGCGCTGCCACTCGATGCCCTGGAAAATCAGTCGACTCTGCGGGCTCCACAAGCCGTAGCGTGCACCCACTCGAACCGGCTCGGGGAACCCAGCCTGCACGTGGACCAGTTTTTCCTCGTTGCTGGAGTTTTCGAGGATCACGTACCAGCGCGCCGGGACAATGGGGTTGACCACGTTTCCAGTGACCAGCTCCACGCCCTCGGCGGTGACGGCACCGGAAACCACCATTCCCGGCGGCGGCGTCGGCGTACCAGGTGCGGCGCCAACCAGGCTTCCGAAGACTGTGGGCTGCAATCCGGCGGTGACGCCGCTTTCTCCGCGCACGGTGGCAACCAGTTGGGTGGTCGTCGGTGGCACATCGATAAACAGCTTGTCATGGGTCGTGTTGGGCGGCACCACGAC
>RECK01000088.1 GCA_007694055.1 Wenzhouxiangella sp. | reverse complement strand
GCGGCGTGGTTCTTTGCCGCGGCACGCACCATGGCCGGACCACCAATATCGATCTGTTCGATGGCCTCTTCAATACTGCAATCGGGACGGGCAATGGTCTGACTGAAGGGGTACAGGTTGACCACGACCAGGTCGATCGCGGTGATGCCATGTTCGGCAAGCACTGCTTCGTCGCTGCCACGTCGGGCCAGGATGCCGCCATGGACGCTGGGGTGCAGGGTCTTGACCCGGCCACCCATGATCTCCGGAAAACCGGTGTGATCGGACACCTCGGTGACCGGCAGTCCCGCCTGGCGCAAGGCGCTGGCTGTGCCGCCGGTCGACAGCAGTTTCCAGCCATGACGACTGAGGGCCTGCCCCAGTTCGATGATGCCGGTCTTGTCGGAGACGCTCAGCAAAGCCACGGGGGCGCTGGCAGGCTTTTTTTCCATGGGTAAGTTGCTTGAGTTCAGAAGAGCAGGGTTTCAGTCGATCTCGTAGCGCCGGACCCGGCTGCGCAGGGTCGTTCGGGTCATGCCGAGAATTTCTGCCGCCCGCGACTGATTGTTGCCGGTGTGGTCCAGGACGGTGCTGATCAGGGCCTTTTCGACTTCACCCGTGATCAGCGCATGCAGATTGTCGGGCGGTGTGCTGCCCATGTCATCAAGGTACTGCCGGGTCACCTGGCGGACGAACTGATGCAGACAGGTTCCGGACGTTGTTTTGTTCTTTGTCAATGTCGTTTCCCTAAAAACCCCTACGTGTACCGGGCCCTTCCGGTTACTGACCGACCCCCGGGCCAGCCGCATACCTTAGCACAGCAAAGGCGCTCAGCAGAGTGCCCATTACGCCTGGGATGACAGGTTCAGAAAAAGCGGAAGTCGAAGCCCGACGGTTCCGTGCTGCCGACCACGAATTCGACGATAACCGGCACGATCAGGTCTGGCGGCATCCCTTGCCCTATGCGCTCGGGCCGATCGAGGTAATCGGCCGGCTGCAGCCGGCGAACCCCGAGCACCTGCTGAGTGGGGTCGAACAGGCGCACTTCGAGAATCGGCCAGGCCAGGGTCTGGGTGCCGGGGTTACCGAGGGTCAGGCTGATGATGATGGCATCGTCCAGGCTTGGGTGTCGATGCAGATCGCGGGTCAGTACCTGAATGCGGTCAGCATTTGCTACCGGCAAGGGCTCGGCCTGACCTGGCCAGGCCAAGCCAAAATCCGGGTGGCCGCGATAGATGAACAGCTGTATCGCCAGCGCCAGCGAAAGGGCCAGGGTGGCAGCCACCCATGGCCAGCGCTCCGGGCCGTTGCCGTCGCTGTCGGCAAAGTACAGAACCGGTGCCTCCATCGATGGGGTGTTGTCGAGGCTCACACCGGGCAGCTCCGGCTGGACCGTAGAACGCTTTTCCAGCAGCGGCGGAATGCCGCCGCCGCTCAAGGGCTGTTGGTCTGCTGCGGGGTGTTCCTCGAACAGTTCGGCCAGGGCGTTGAAGGTCTTGCCGCAGTTGCCGCAGCGCACGGTTCCGGCGGCCTCGGCCAGGCTGCTGGCTGCAAGCGGGTAAACCGACTGACAGGCTGGACAGCGCGCGTACACGTCAGGCCCCGCTCAGGCTCAAGGTCCGTTGCCGCCGGTCAACTCGCGAAAACGGGTCAGTTCGGCGTTCGAACGGTCGCGAATGACCTGTTCGCGCTCGTCCATCTCTTCAAGGGCGCGCCGCAGCTGCTGGACCTCGTCGCGGGCTGCCGCGATGTTCTGGTTCATCCGATCGGGGACTGTCTGGCCATCGTGGGTCAGGCGAGCGGCATGCGAAACCAGGTCTTCGAAGCGGCCTGATGCCCTTCTCAGGCTGTCCCGTACCGATGCGCGCTGATGGTCCAGCGCATTCAGCTGCAGGGTCATGCCTTGAATGATGTCGTCTTCGCTGCCGTAGGCGGCCAGCAACAAGCGGTCACGGGTTTCCTGGCTGCGTTGTTCTGCCGCCAGCTCGGCCTCGCGGCGACGCTCGGCGGCTCGCTCAGCCCGCTCTTCCTCGGTCAGGGCCCGCTCGACCCGCTCCCGCACAGTGCCGTCGGGACCCATGCGATCGAAACCGCGGTGCGCATGTTCCGGCGGCACCGCATGGCCATAGTGCACCTCGCCAGTCTCGTCAGTCCAGCGATAGACAACCTGCGCTTGCACGCTGGCAGCAAGCAGACTCAACAGGACGATGGCGAAAACAAGGCGCATGGCAAGAATGTCTCAGGCTCCGTAACGTTCGCGGTAGGCAAGCATAGCAGAGAGATCGGCCTGCTCCGGCTGGCGCTCACTCAGCCAGTCGATCAGGTCATCCAGGGTGGCCACGGTGACCACGTCCAGGCCATCGTCGCGTACCGCGGCGACCGCCGAGCGTTGGTCTGGACCCCGTTCCTGACGGTCCAGGGCAATGGCCACTCCACAGGCTTGGGCAGCGTGAGCGGTGATGAGGTTCCGTGATTCCCGAATTGAAGTGCCGGCCGAGATCACGTCATCGACGATCAGTACGCGCCCGGCCAGCGGCGCGCCGACGATCAGCCCGCCTTCGCCGTGGTCCTTGGCTTCCTTGCGGTTGAAGGCGAAAGGCACGTTGCGGTCGAAATCACGGCTCAGGCTGATGGCAATGGCTGCGGCCAGCGGAATGCCCTTGTAGGCCGGCCCGAACAGCATGTCGAACTCGATCCGGCTGGCCTGGATGGCCGCAGCGTAGCAGCGCGCAAGTGCCGCCATCCCGGCACCATCATTGAAGCTGCCGGCATTGAAGAAATAGGGACTGACCCGGCCAGACTTCAGGGTGAATTCGCCAAAGCGAAGCGCCTGATAGCTCACGGCAAGGTCAAGAAAATCGCGCGTCCAG
>RECK01000017.1 GCA_007694055.1 Wenzhouxiangella sp. | reverse complement strand
GCAAACACCATCCCGAATCGTCTCATCGAAATATCGCTCCCTTCATCGCTCCCTTATTCATGACGCGTTCGTTACGAAACGTCTCCAGGCCCCAAGCATACAAGCGGTCTCTCACCAGGTGGTATCTGCACACAGAAAAACCGCATGCCCGGCTCTGCGTACTCAGCCTCCCTAATTCATGACGCCTACTACTGCAACGCCCCCAGGCCCCGCAGAGGCTCAGTGCTTTTCGGCCAACCAGGGGCTTGCGGGATCCGGATATAACCATTAAAAACACAAAAGCGAATCCTTGTAACCACGGAAGACACCGAAAGCACGGAATGGGCTGAATAAGGTTTCCGTGTCTTCTAGTGTCTTCCGTGGCTCCCTGGTTTCGCTTTTAGTGCTTAAGCTTTCCCTGTTTGCTGCGCGAAATGTTTTTCGGGCTAGAGGGCCCGGCTGACTGGCCTGGGTTCGACCTCTTCATCGGTGATGACGCCAATGCCCAACCGACCCTGCGTGTTATTGCCCCAGCACCACAGGGTGCCATCTCGGCGAGCGGCGCAGGAGTGGGCGGCGCCGGCGGTTACCGATTCACCACCTCTAAACGGCACTTGCTCATGGCCAAAACCACGCAAACTGACCCGTCGGGGCCGGGTCACGTTGCCATCACCATGGCCGGGACCCAGGCGCGAATCGCAATTGCAGCCCCAGGCATAGACTTGACCCTCGCTGTCGACCGCCAGGCTGTGACCCTGATCCGAGCTCGCGCCGCCGGACACCGACAGATAGGTTGTCGGCACGCTATCCCCGTCATCATCATCATCCAGCCAGCTACGCACGGCCCAGGCACTGCTGCCTCCCTCCTCGCCATTGCCGAGCTGGCCGCTAGCGTTGCTGCCCCAGCAGTAGACGCGACCGTCGGCGATCGCACAACTGTGCTGACCACCGGCGCTGATCGCCGCTACCGACTCCAGGGCCTGGTCGGCTGCGCGCAAGACCCGGACCGGCCTGTCCTCGGATTCATCCGAGCCATTGCCCAGCTTGCCACTGCTGCCGTTGCCCCAGCACCACAAGGACCCGCTATCGTCGACGGCGCAGGAATGGCTGCCACCGGCACTCATGGCTACCGCGTTGTTGAAGGGCTGGTCTGCAGCGAAGCCCACCAATACCGCCGCGGTCTGGGAATGGCCGCTGCCATCACCGAGTTGGCCGTCATCGTTGCGTCCCCAGGAAAAGAGTTGGCCATTTGCAGCAAGCGCCAGAACATGGTCATCACCGACACTGACGTCAACGATACCGGTCAACTCACCACCACCTGAACGCTGAACCAGGCGCGCCACGTTGGAAGAAGGCGTGTCGGTATCGGTTTCGCCGACGCCGAGTTTTCCATGGGTGTTGCTGCCCCAGCAGTAAACCTTGCCCTCCCCGTCAACAGCGCAGGCGCTGCTGGCACCGACGCCGACCTGTGCGATGGCGCTGATCGGCGCCAGGGACTGGCCAAGCACCCGAACGCCGCCGGGCACTGCGGCATCGCTGTCGGATCCGCTGCCCAGCTTGCCTTGGGCATTGCTGCCCCAGCACCATAACGACCCGCCGTCGTCAACGGCGCAACTGTGCTCGCTGCCGGACGAAGCGGCCTGGATTCCGGCCAGGCTGCAGACCGGCGTGCCATCATCATTGATCGCGGTCATGATGCCGCCGCTGAGGCAGCGAATATCGAGACTACCGCCAGGCTCACCTTGCGGACCCTTTTCACCGTCGGCACCATCCTCGCCCGGCGGCCCCGGCGGCCCTTCAGGACCCTCGGCTCCGCTGGCAGCATAGGCCGCAAGCGGCGCTGGCCGGACCCGCTGACGCGGATCCAGAACCGTCCCGTCGACTTCGATCTCGAGATAACGCGGCCCGCCGGAAAAGGCGTCGGGGCCGAAGTCGAGATCGACCTGGAACAAGCCGCCGCGAATGGCCACCGGCGGTGAGTTCAAGATATTGGTATCACCAATCTGCTGCGCGTCGGCACTTTCCCCATCGAACAGGCGAAATGTCATTGGGACTTGATCGGTGACTGGCACCCCCTGGAACTCCAGCTGACCCTGGTAAGTGAACGTCGAGTCCGCCATCGACAGACTGGCGACCGCTGCCAGGAGCGCTGCCAAAAGAAGTCGCATTTCGGATTCCCTCTTTTTTCGTGATTTAACTGTTACTACGAATACGCGCGTTTCATGACGCCAGCAATAGCGTAATTGCACGGTTGCTCATCTCAAACCCGTATTGATGAGAGAAACAAGGGGGATACCTGCACGCCTGCCGCGCAGGGGCAACGCTGGCTCAGCATCCTTGAAGAGCCCGGACCAAGGGTCCGGGCTTTTCAGGCCTGAGGTTTGTGTGGGGCCGAATCAGATACCGCGAATAGCCCGCAGCCTGAATCCTGCCAATGCCAGCAGACCGAGCATCAGAACGAGGAAACCCCAACGTCCCATGGTCGGGACGGGGATGGCCGGCGGGGGTGCACTGCCCGCACACAACAAGGCGAAAGTGTTGTCGCCCGGGAAGTTGGGATCGTTGGTGGTGCAAGACAGCTCACCATTGAACGTCTCGGATGTTCCGGGTGCCAGTGCCGGCAGGGCGCAGAGCACCTCGAAGTCGACCGGATCTGCGCCTGGCGACAAGGTCATGCTGAACGGGTCGCTGGGCTGCAGCGTGAAAACGCCATTGGCACTATCGGAAATCGAGCAGTCAAGATCAACATCCACGTTGCCGGTGCTCATCATGGTGATCGCTTGGTCGAGTTGATCGCCTGATTCGCCGCTGCCCAGGTCGATCAGGCTGCCGAACGCGGGGCTGATGTCCAGCTGTGGCTGGGTCGGTGGT
>RECK01000262.1 GCA_007694055.1 Wenzhouxiangella sp. | reverse complement strand
GGCAGGCTCAGGCTGGCGACAACGGGCCACTCGATGGCCATGGGGCCAAGGGTCAGCTCCTGGCTGTCGGCAAACAGCAGGCGCAGGCCGAACCACAGCCCCAAGTTGGCGATCACGCCGACCACGGCGGCGGTAATGCCCTTGAGCGCGCCGGCGATGCGAGCGTTGCCGCGCAGCTTTTCGACCTGGGGGGCAAACAGGAAAATCCACAAAAAAGACGGTGCAAACATCACCCAGGTGGTCAGCAACGCGCCCAGGCTGCCGGCCAGCAGGGGGTTGAGCAAGGTATCGTGACGCCAGGTGGCCAGGAAGCCGACGAACTGGGTGACCAGGATCAACGGACCCGGCGTGGTTTCGGCCAGGCCAAGTCCGTCCAGCATCTCGGCGGCGGTAATCCACTCGCGGGTTTCGGCCGCATACTGCGCCACCCAGGCCAGCACGGCGTAGGCGCCGCCGAAACTGAGCACCGACATCAGGCTGAAAAAGCCGGCCACCCGACTCCACACCGAGTCCATGCCCAGCCAGGCGAACAGGATCCCGACCGGGACCAGCCAGGCCGCGGTCGTAGCCAGCACCACCGGCCAGTTCGTGCCTGCCCGGTGCGTGGCCGATGCAGCGACAGGCGGCGTGCGCGCATACAGGACCAGCCCGGCCAGCCCGGCACCGAGGATGACCAGCGGGAAGGGCAGGTTGAACAGGAACATGGCGGCAAAGGC
This sequence comes from Wenzhouxiangella sp., assembly GCA_007694055.1. GTDB lineage: Bacteria > Pseudomonadota > Gammaproteobacteria > Xanthomonadales > Wenzhouxiangellaceae > Wenzhouxiangella. The sequence goes on along the minus strand of RECK01000262.1, from coordinate 13,253 downwards.
CAGCCCGGCCAGAACCAGTCCGCCCAGGCCCTTTACCACCTTGCCGGCCATGCGCAGCAGGGCCTGGATCACGATGGCCAGGACCGCGCACTTGAGCCCGAACAGGAGGCCCTCGATCAGCCGCGCTTCGCCCACGGTGACGTAGAGCAGGCTCAAGGCCAGCATGATCAGGGCCCCGGGCAGGATGAACACGATGCCGGCCAGCAGCCCGCCGCGCACGCCTTGCAGCAGCCAGCCGATATAGGTGGCCAGCTGCTGGGCCTCCGGCCCGGGCAGGAGCATGCAGAAGTTCAGGGCGTGGTTGAAGCGGTCCTGGTCAAGCCAGCGCTTTTCCTCGACGATCAGGCGCTGCATCACGCCAATCTGGGCGGCCGGGCCGCCGAAACTCAGCATCGCGACCCGAAACCAGACGCCGAGCGCATCCGGCCAGGAAATCTTTGGGGAGTTGTCCACTCGGCGATGATACCCCCCCGGTTTAGTCCTTCGTATCGTCCTTCGAATCGTCCTTCGAATCGTCCTCCGACCTTGTCTCCAGGTCACGCATGCTGACGTTGCCCCGTGGCAGGGCATTGAATATTTCCATTTCCTGCTCGATAACGCGGTGAAAATCCCAGCGCTGGGGATCGAAGAAATCGCGGCCTGCGTGGGTCTGTCCGGTATGGTCGGTGATTGTCATGCTTTTTAGTGAGTACGCCCCAACGCGCCCTCTCTTGGGCTGCCGGAGTTCGTGCTGCATGCGTTGATGGGTACGATCGACGGCCACGGCATCGCCGTATTCCGGCAGCAAGGTCTCCTCAAGTATGTGCTGGCCCCGTTCGCGCTCGGCCTCCGAGAGTTCGTCGAATACCATTGCTGCGGTCTCGATCATGTCGGGATAGCCTCGCTCAGATGCGAGCTTTAACCAGGCCCAGGCCAGCGCCGGATCACGATCGACGCCATGCCCGATGTAATACATGACGCCGATATCGTGCTGGGCAAGCTTGTCGGCCCAGTAGGCGGCTCGCTTGAAGCGATGGCGGGCCTTGAAGTAAAAGCCTCGCTGGAGGTAGTCGTGGCCCTCGAGATAGAGCCGATATCCGGGCGTGTTGGTGGCGTAGTGGAAGTCATCGGCCTGCGCGGGCGGGACAGCCAGCAGCAGGCAAGTTGCAAAGGCCGGCAGCATTCGAAGCAAACTCATGACCGTTCTCCTCGATGTGGTCTGGACGCCGAGCCGTTGGCGGGCACTTCGAACAGCTTGCCCATCGGCCCATTCCCTTGCAGTTGATGCAACCCACGCGGGAAAGGTTGGAAAACCCCGCATGATTTACAATTCGGTCATGCAGTCGAAAAACCCCGGTTCAGGCCAGTTGGGTGATCGCACAACATTGATTCCAACCTTTTTTCACGTGCCGGCGTCTTGATCGGGTATGGATGCCAACCTTGCGCCAGCTGCCCAGGCGGCTTGTCAGCGTGACGCCGACTGGGTCGAGTCGGCGCGTGGCGGTTGTCAGCAGTCATTCCAGGCGCTGTACCAGAACCACGCCGGCCGTCTCATGCCCATGCTCTGGCGCATGAGCGGTGGCGATTCCGGACGGGCGCAGGACTGGCTGCAGGAGGCCTTCCTCAAGGCCTGGCGTCACCTCGACCAGCTTGATGACCCACTCCGCTTCGGTGCCTGGCTGAAACGACTGACCGTCAACCTGGCCCTGGCCGATCGGCGCCGCGCGCAGCTGGCGACCGTGTCCGAGGGCATGGAACTCCAAGCCGCGCCGGCTCCGCCCTGGCCGGCCGCCGATCAGGACCTGGAACGGGCCATTGCCGCCTTGCCGGAACGGGCACGCCAGGTCCTGGTGCTGTTTTGCCTGGAAGGCTTTACCCACGCCGAGATTGCCGAGTGCATGGCAATCGACGAGGGCACGTCCAAGGGACAGTTGCACCGGGCCAGACAAATATTGAAGGATGCCTTGTCATGACCATCAACGAACAACAGCTCGATCAGCGCCTGGCGGCCCTGGATCGCCAGTGCGATCCGCCGCCCGAGGCCTGGGAAGCGATCTCGGCAAAGCTTGCCAGGCGACGTTCACGCTGGCCGTGGATGGCCCTGGCTGCCAGCCTGTGCGGCCTGGTCGTGGGCTTGAGCCTGCTGCTGGGCGAGGGTGGTCCTTTGCGGCCGGCAGTGGCACCGGGGATGGTCGAGGAAACGCCGCCGGCCGGGGTGGAAAGCGAGCAGCCATGGCGTCCGGCGCTGCAGCGTCAGGCCGTGTTCGATACGGCCTGGGATGAAAACGAAGCAGCCATCAAGGCCCTGGAGGAGGCGCTGGCAAGCGAGCCGGACAATCTGCTGCTGATGGAATTCCTGGCCGAAGCCCGTCTGCGCCAGTCCAGCCTGATTGAGCTGGCGCTGCGTATCGAGGGCCTGGAAGCACCTCGCGGAGTCAAATTATGAAAAGACCCTTTCTTTTTCTTTTGCATCTGCTGGTCATGTCGCTGACCTTGGCAAACTTGCAGGTATTGGCCGACGAGGTTCGCCCGATGCAGCCTGATGGCCGCTTGCTGCTGGAAGTATCCAGCGGAGCATTCGTGATTTCCGGCAGCGAAAACAACGAGCTGCGCGTTTCCGTGCCGCCAGAAGGCAGGTCGCTGATGCCGGAAATTACCGGTTCTGAAGAAGCATGGACGCTGCGCTTTGGTGCGATGGATAGCGAGGATCCAATCGCCATCCACCTTCCGCAGGCAGCCGAGCTGGAAGTGCGCGGTGGTCACGCCGGTCTGGTCGTTCGCGACATGAACGGTCCTCGCCTGCAATTGCAAACCGTCTCCGGTCCGGTGCATATCGAGGACTCCCGCCCGCGGCGACTGGTGGTCGACAGTGTCGACGGCCCGCTGCGCCTGGACAGCCTGGGTCGAGCCGAATCGAGACTGAGCAGCCTGGACGGCGCCATCTTGGCGCGTGGCGCCAGCGAACGGGTGTGGTTGCGCACCCTTTCCGGGCAGGTTGGGCTGAACTTGCGCAACTTGCTGGACCTGGATGTGGAGAGCCTGTCGGGCAGCTTGAGCGCGTACCTGCAGCCCCTCGAAGATGCGGTGCTGCGCGCGCGCACGCACAGTGGCCCTATGCGAATTGAATTGCCTGAGGGAACTGGGCTGAATCTGCATGCCGAGTCGCACCAGGGGAGTATCAGCAGCGAATTTGGAGGCGATGTCGTGCCCGGTCAGGGCTCGAATCGCCGCCTGGCTCATCGCAGCGGAAGTGGCTCGGTCCGGGCCGAGCTGCGCAGCGTCGAGAGCACGATTGAGGTTGCCAAGCGTCCACCTACGGCGCGGGTTCTGGTCTTTCGGGAAAGGCCGCACTTCTCGCCGGGTGGTGCGCTGCGCCAGCGCCGCCATGCTTTCCGACCGCCATCCATGGAGAGCAAGATCGAATTCGGTATCGACGGTCAGCGCCGGGTCAGTCTCCAGCCGGGACAGTACGCCGAATTCGATCTGCCGCTGGACAGTCGCCAGATATTCGCACGTCATACCAACATCCGCAGTCCGGTTGAGCTGGAGGTGGTCAGCCTGGAGCCGGCGCTCTACTGTTTCTCTATCAGCCGCAGCAGAGATTGGACTGGCACTTATGATCAGCCGCGTGTCCAGGTCGAATTCCAGCTGGCAAACGTACCTTGCCCGGAACCGGAAGAACTGGCCGAGTTCGAGCGCGTCGAAGCGGACTGAGTATCTTGATGCATTGAATGCCGGGCATGGGCTTGCCGGCCCATGCCATGGATATCGGTCTTGGTTATCATGCAGCCTGTTGCAACGTCATGGCCGCAAGATATGGAGCATCAGGAAGCTGATCACCCCGAACCGTTGCTGCTGCCGGATTTGTCCTGGCAGCAGGTGCTATGGATATTGCTGGCCCTGCTGGTCACCGGTTGGCTGATCTGGCTGCTGGGGCCGGTGTTGACGCCATTCCTGTTCAGCGCGCTGCTGGCCTACATGGCCGACCCGATCGTGACCCGTCTGGAGCGCATGAACATGCGCCGCGAGGTCGCGGTGTCGGTGGTATTCCTGACGGTGCTGATGATTCTGGTTGGCGTATTGCTGCTGATCGTGCCGATCCTGGTACGCGAGACCATCGACCTGTTCAGCCGGCTGCCCGGCTACGCCGAGCGATTGCAGGACCTGGTTCAGCCGCTGCTGGAAGAGCACCTTGACGTACAGCTTGATACCGAAACCTTCGATGCTGCCCGTATCCGGGAATTGCTGGAAGAGAACTTCGAAAGCATCGCCAAGGCCTCGCGCGCAACCTGGGCCTACCTGAGTGAATCCGGCGGTCGCTTCATCATCTGGATTACCGGGGTTTTCCTGATTCCGCTGGTCACCTTCTACCTGATGCGTGACTGGCATCGCGCCCTGGATGCCATCCGCGACATCATCCCGCGCAAGATCGAGCCGGTGGTGGTGCGCCTGACCCGCGATTGCGATGAAGCACTGGGTGGATTCCTGCGCGGCCAGCTGCTGGTCATGCTGGGCCAGGGCCTGATCTACGCGATTGGCCTGTGGATTATCGGGCTCAACAACGGTCTGGCTATTGGCGCCATTGCCGGCCTGGTCAGTTTCGTGCCCTACCTGGGTGCGATCATCGGCGTTTCCCTGGCCGTGATTACCGCCCTGATTCAGGACTCGGCCAGCTTCGGTCTTGGCGTCGACAGTCGCCTGGTGTTCCTGATCCTGGTCGCTGCCGTGTTCACCGTCGGCCAACTGGTCGAAAGCTTCCTGCTCACCCCCAACCTGATCGGTGATCGCATCGGCATGCACCCGGTGCTGGTTATTTTCACCGTTCTGGCCGGCGGTTACCTGTTCGGATTCATTGGCGTTCTGCTGGCCTTGCCGGTGGCTGCTGCCGGCACCGTGCTGGTCCGCTTTTTCTATCGCAACTACAAGGCCAGCCATCTCTACGAGGAACGCGAGCCTGACCCGGACAGCTCACCGCAGGCCGATGGCGGCAGTGCCGACTGAAAGGCGGGTCGGACGGTGACCAGCCTGTTGTCGGTCGACCCGGCTGCCGTTTTTGACAGCGGCAGGCTCATTGCCATGCCGACTGAAACGGTCTACGGCCTGGCCGCACCCATCAATCGGCCGGACCTGGTCGCGCGCATCTTCGAACTCAAGGGACGCCCGGCCAGCAACCCGCTGATTGTTCATGTTGGCAGTACCGAACAGGCACGCGGGTGCGTGCGCGAGTGGCCGGCTTTGGCCCAGCACCTGGCCGAGCGGTTCTGGCCAGGACCGCTGACCCTGGTGCTGCCCAAGGCCAACCACATCAGTGATGTCATTACCGCTGGCCAGGGCACCGTGGCCCTGCGCATGCCCGATCACCCCGTGGCCCTGGCCATATTGCGGGTCAGTCCGGCCCCGCTGGTAGCCCCCAGCGCCAACCTGTTCACTCGCCTGTCGCCAACCCGGGCCGAGGATGTGAGCGCGGTGTTCGATTCGGCCGATGTCGAGGTGGTGGACGGCGGGCCGTGTCGGGTTGGTATCGAATCGACCATCATCGGGCTCGACCCGGCTACGAAGACGCTGCGATGGCTGCGACCCGGCCTGATCAGCCAGGCCGATATCCGCGCTGAAATGCCGGCTGACTGGCGGCTGGAGCTGCCACCCGCGGGTCAGGAAGCAGCGCCCGATGCACCGGGCCAGATGCGGGAGCATTACCGGCCGATCAAGTCGCTGACCGTGGTGGTGTCCGAGCGACCGGCAAGCGCAATCTTCGCTTCAGCCACTGGCGAAGAGGCAAGCTGGGTGGTTTTGCCCTTGCCCGAGGATGCGGCTGCGGCCGCTCGCCAGCTCTACCAGGCCCTTCGGCAAGCGGACCAGGCTGATGGCGAGCGCATTGGACTGCGCCTGCCGCCAGGCTGTCGCGACGACCCGGCCTGGGAAGGGGTCTTGAACCGCCTGGCCAAGGCCGCCACCGATTGGCGCGATGAGTGTGATCCGGTGTCCTGAGACGGTTAGCTAACTGGAACGAAGGCGCCCGAACCAGCGGGCCAGGCCATACGGCCTGGGCTGAGGCGCGATGGGTGCCGGGCGCGGGCGATCCAGTTCCTTGCAAAGCTCCAGGAAGTCCGCAATCAGATCAGCGTTGAAATCGTAGGGGTTGAATGCGTGCTGGCCGTGCTGGTGGAGCATGCGAATGAGTTTGCGCTCGAGGCCGGCATAGCGCAATCGACCGGCTTGAAGCCGGCGTTTCTCGATGGGTCGCAGGTCGATGATGTGCTCGTCGCGATGGCGTTCATCCTGCTGCGTTCGCTGGTAAAAACGCTGAACGGCGGGCAGGCGGCCTTCGACTACGGTCAGAAAGTAAGCGTTACCGCAGTGGAAGATGCCACCAAGGCGAAGATCCTCGGGCCGGGAGCCGGCGGGTCGCATCATGCGGGCCAGTTCGATTTCAATGCCTCGTGCCTGGGCCCAGTGGCTGAAATTGGCTTTGCTGCAGTAGCTCAAGCGCAGCAGTTCATGATCGGGGTACAGTTCAAAGTAAGACATGGAAGCTCCGCGCCTGGGCGATGGCCTACATTAGCAATTTTTGATTCGGCAATCAATTGGCCTGAATCAGCCGCGGTCAGGGTCATGCTGTCTTGTGCCGGCCTTGTAGGGGTTCTGTCCATCGGGCTGGCGGCTGAAGCGCTTGTACAGCCAAAGATACTGCGCAGGTGCCCGACATATGTTTTCCTCCAGCCAGGCATTCATCGGGGTCAGGGCCGTGACCGGATCCTTGTCCTGGATGAGTTCTGGGGCGCGCTCGAAGCGAAGTTTCCAGCCCTGGCCGTCCGGGCGGCGCAGGGCGGTACAGAAAAACACCGCGCAGCCGGTGCGTCGGGCCAGGCCGGTAACCAGGGTCATGGTCAGGGCAGGCTGGTCGAACAGGGGCACAAAGACACCGTCACCGCGCTTGGGCTGGATGTCAGCGGCCACGGCAACCGCATGTCCATTTTTCAGCTGGCCGAGCAGCTGGCGCAGGGCCGGGCTGCCGCCGGGCACCATGCGCCCGCCAAAGCGTTCGCGTGGCTGGGTGATGAAGCGGTTCAGCTGCGCGTTTTCCGGCGCGCGATACAAAGTGGCCAGCGGCAGGTGCAGTGACAGGTAGAGATTGAGCAGCTCCCAGTTGCCGAAATGGCCGCTGACGAACATCAGCCCCTGGTCGCTGTCGGCTGCTTCATGAACCGCATCCCAGCCCTCCGTTTCAATGTGCGACGCCAGGCGCGCTTGCGGCCAGTGAAACACGGCCCCGGCCTCGAACACCAGGCGCAGCTGTTCGACCAGGTAGTCGCGGTGCAGCTGTTTCCGTTCGCGGGTGTTCAGGTCGGGGAAACATAGGGCAAGGTTGGTGCGGATGACCGCGTGCTTTCGCCACGGCAGCCAGTACAGCAGCCGACCCAGCGGCCAGGCCAGCGTGTGCAGCAGGCCCAGCGGCAACCAGGACAGCAGACGGGTCAAGCCGTTGGCGAGAATCAGCAGCAGTCTCATCGCGGGTAGAGCGGGCTTGCGTCGGGTGGACGAATGCTGAAGCGTTTGTAGCTCCACAGGTACTGGGCAGGGGCTTCCCTGATGCGTGCCTCCAGCCAGCGATGCAGAATGCTGTTGGCCGTGGCCGGATCCTCGTCGGCAATCCGATCACCGGCCGGCTCGAATCGTATCGTCCAGCCACGGCCACCGGACAGGCGCCGGGTCGAGGCCAGCAGTACGGCGCAGCCGGTGCGCCGGGCCAGGCGGTTGACCAGGGTCATGGTCAGGGCCGGCACACCGAACAGTGGCGCGAACACGCCTTCGCCCTGCTTGGGTTGCTGGTCGGCGAGCAGGCCGATTCCACCGCCGGCGCGCAGGGCCTTTAGCAGTTCGCGCATGGCCGGGCTGCCGCTGGCGACCAGGCGTCCGCCGAAGCGCTGGCGTGAGTCGGTCAGCAAGGCGTCGACCCGTGCATTGGCGGGCGCCTTGTACAGGCAGGTCATGGGCAAGCGCAGGCTCACGTAAAGGCTGAGAATTTCCCAGTTGCCCAGGTGGGCGCCAACCAGCAAGAAACCCTGCCCTCGGGCGCTGGCCTCGGCGACATGTTCCCAGCCTTCGACGGCAACGATATGCCGCAGCAAGCGTCGCTCACTCCAATGCCACACCGCGCCCATCTCCAGCGCCAGCCGGGCCATCTCGACCCAGTGTGCACGCCGTAGCCTGCGCCGCGCAAGCGCGTCGAGTTCCGGGAAAGCCAGCGCCAGGTGGGTATCGATCACCGCCTGCTTGCGCAGCGGCAGCCGGTCCAGCAGCCAGCCCAGCGGCAATGCCAGGGCATGGCACAGTCGCAGCGGCAGCCAGCTCAGCATGCGAATCAGCGATCGGGCCAGGAACAGTTTCAAAGCGACAGGTTTTCAGGTCGGAAAAGCCAAGGATAGCCCGACCGGCGTGGCGACGGGGCCGGGTCAGCTCCCCGATGCGGCCAGGCGCAGGTACTCGACCAGTTGCTCCGGGCTGACCGGGCTGCGCCGGGTAAACGCGAACTCGTGCTCTGGCTGACAGGATCGGTCCAGCCAGATCCCGCCTTCCGGCGGCGGGGCCGGCCTCGCCTGGGCCAGCCACAGGATGGTGTCGGCGCCTTGTTCGGCATTGCGCAGCAACGGCTTCAGCGTGCGTCGGAACAGGGGTAGGGACGTCCGCACGCCGGCAGTATCCACCCAGCCTGGGTGCATGACCTGAACGGTTGGCGAGCCCTGCCATTGTTCATTCCACCAGCGCGTCAGCACCACCATGGCGCGCTTGTGCCGGGCATAGGCAGCAACCCCGTCGAATTGATCCGGTTCGGTGCAGTTCATCGCCTCGGTGACCAGCGGCGTGCCGTACATGCCGCCGGAGGAAACGTTGATCACCAGCGCGTCGTCACCGAAGCGCCCGGCCTGCCTGAGTGATTCGGTCAGCACGAATGGGCCGAGCATGTTGGTCGCGAACGAGCGCTCGAAGCCCTCGTCGGTCAGCTCATGCGCGTTGAGCAAGACGCCGACATTGTTGACCAGCACATCGACAGGCTGGCTCTTGATCGCGCGCTGACCGGCAAGCTTGCCGACCGCAGCCATGCAAGACAGGTCGACTTCCACCGGCAGCAGCCGCCGCGGGGCGCTGGCTTCGGTCTTCAGTTCATCCAGCGCATGCGGGTTGCGGCCCAGGGCAATGACCCGCGCGCCGTAGCTATTGGCGGCCAGCGCGGTGTAGCGACCAATGCCGCCGGTGGCACCGGTGACCAGCCAGGTCTGACCGCTGAAATCCGGCTCGACCGTGGGCCAGTCGGCGGCCGCGCGACGATATCCGCGCGTGCTGAATCGGTTCAGGAAACGGGCGTAGAAGAACAGGCTGGCGATGGAACGAAGCATTCGAATGGACCCTGGGTGGATGACGCTTGCTGGCTGATCTTCGGACAATACAGCAACGGTGCCTGGTTGGACGTTGCAGGCTCGTGAATTTCAGATGTTCGGCACGCGCTCCCGGTAACATGGATGCAAATCCAGCCGAGACCAACAGAATCCGCCATGATTATCGTCCACCATCTGGAACACTCCCGCTCGCAGCGAATCCTGTGGATGCTCGAAGAGCTGGGGCTTGATTACGAGATCAGGCTTTACCAGCGCGACCCGAAGACCCGGCTGGCCCCGCCCGAGCTCAAGGACGTTCATCCGCTGGGCAAGTCGCCGGTCATCAGCGACGGTGAGCGCAACCTGGCCGAGTCCGGCACCATCCTCGAATACCTGGCCCGCCAGTACGGCAAGGGTCGCTGGGCGCCGGCGCTAAAGTCGGACGCCTACTGGGACTTCCACTACTGGATGCAGTACGCCGAAGGTTCGCTGATGCCGCCGCTGCTGCTCAAGCTGGTATTCGATACCGTCGGCACCAAGGCCCCCTTCCTGATCCGGCCGCTGGCCAAGGGTATTGCTGCCCAGGTCGATCGCGCCTTTATCGGCCAGCAGATCCGAACCCATCTGGATTTCGTCGAGGACCATCTGGCCGGTCGGGAGTGGTTTGTAGGCAGTCGCATCAGCGCCGCCGATGTCCAGATGTGCTTTCCGCTGGAAGCGGCCCGTGCGCGCGGCCTGGTCGGCGACCAGCGACCCGCCATCGACGCCTTTGTCGACCGTTGCCACCAGCGCCCGGCCTACCAGCGCGCGCTGGAGGCCGGCGGGCCCTACGACTTTGGGCCGGTGGCATCCAACCGTTCCTGAATTTGCCACCATGGAGACCTGATGCCATGCATCGGATCAACGTTTATTTGCCGCCCCTGGTTTGTATTGCCCTGATGATATTCGGGTTTATGAGGCCGGCATTGGCCATTGATGCCGACCTGACCGGCAACTGGGCCAGCCCTGGACAGTCCGGGCATGGCCTGCAGATCGAGGTGCTTCCTGACGGCCGGGCCGTTGTCGCCTGGTACGTTTACGACGCCTTTGGTCAGCCGCTGTGGCTGTTCGGAGAGGGATTGATCCAGGGTTCTGGCTTTCGAGCGGATCTTGACCAGCGCAGCGGTGCCCGTTTCCCGCCCGATTTCGATCCGGACGACGTCATTGCCGAGCGCTGGGGGTGGCTGGAGTTCGAGCAAACCGGCTGCAATGCGGCCGAGATCAACTGGCAGCCCGCAGACCCGGCCTACGGCAGCGGCAGCCTGAACCTGGTCCGGGTGACTCGCATCGATAGCCTGGGCTGCCGGGAAAGCCAGCCCTTTGACCAGGTCGTGCGCTTTTCCTTCCAGCACGGCAAGTCCGGCTTTGAAGCCCTGTTCCTGGACTACCCGGAAGGGGAAGAAGCGTTCTTTGAACTGGACTGGGGCCATGCGGCCCTGCCGTCGCCCTGGCAGTCACGCGCAGGGCTGTTTCTGGAAGGCGCCAATCGCTCCGATGATCTGTTGATGCTGCTGCAGCGCCCGCTCGACGGCCTGCAGCCGGAGACCACCTACCAGGTTCAGCTCGAAATGCAGCTACTCAGCGATGTCCCTTCAGGCTGTTTCGGCATCGGCGGCTCGCCCGGCGAGTCGGTCTATCTCAAGCTGGGCGCCAGCGCCCGGCCCGTCGAGGTGGAACTGGAAGACAGCGGTCTGCCCGAGGTCCCGCCCATGCGCCGGGCCAGTTTCGATATCGGCCAGCAAAGCCAGCCCGGTGAGTACTCGCGCGTGGTCGGCACCCTGGCCAACGGCCAGCCCGAAGACCTGTGCGGCGACGAGGAGCGCCCCTGGGTATTGCAGCGCTTGAGCACCGACAGCCAGCCCTTCGAAGCCGTCACCGACAGTGCAGGCCGACTGTGGATCTACGCCTTCTCAGACTCCGGCTTCGAAGGGAAGTCGCGCTGGTACCTCACCGAACTGACCGTGCGTTTGCAGCCTCAAGCCAACTGAATACGGCCAAACCGGAAGCCTCAATGTCCGGTCAGGAGCCATGAATGTGGCAACACTTGTGCGGGTGCCAGTAACATGAACGTAACGCTGGTCTTGTTTGGCTGGGGATCTTGGCATAAGGAAGCTGGAACTGAAATGAAACGGTTGAAGGGCAAGATCACTCTGGTTACAGGTGCTGCAAGGGGCATTGGTGAAGCCATAGCAAGCGCCTTTGTCGACGAGGGTGCTTTCGTATATTTGACGGATCTAGATGATCGGCTGGGCAGGATGGTGGCGGACAGGCTTGGCGAGAAAGCCGAGTACATGCACCTTGACGTTCGCGAAGAAAGCGACTGGATAGCTGTTGCAGAACGGATCAGTGAAAGGCATGGCGGGCTTGACGTGGTGGTGAACAATGCCGGAATTACCGGGTTCGAGTCGGGAGAGCTGGTTCACGACCCGGAAAATGCCAGCCTGGAGAGCTGGCGTCAGGTTCATCGCACCAATCTGGATGGTGTGTTTCTCGGCTGCAAATATGCGATCAAGTTGATGCGAACCAGGAAATCCGGTTCGATCATCAACCTGTCGTCGCGCTCAGGCCTGGTTGGAATCCCTGGAGCAGCGGCATACGCATCGTCAAAGGCCGCGGTTCGAAATCATACCAAGACCGTTGCCCTGTATTGCGCAGAGAACGGATTGAATGTGCGTTGCAACTCCATTCATCCCGCAGCTATCCTGACACCTATGTGGGAGCCGATGCTGGGTTCAGGCCCTGATCGCGAAGCTCGAATGGCAGAGATAGTCTCCGATACGCCGCTTCGCCGATTCGGGAAACCCGAGGAAGTGGCCGCCCTTGCCGTGGTTCTGGCCTCTGATGAAGCGGCCTACATGACGGGAGCCGAGCTGAATATCGATGGCGGAATTCTGGCCGGCTCGGCGGCTAGCCCGAAAGCCGAATGAAGGCCCGATTCTCGTTGACAAGAACGGAAACTCTTCCGCCTGGAGATGTTGGCCTGCGAAAGATCAAGTGATCGTCACCATATTCGACATTGACGGAACGATCTGCGACTCGGGGGAGGTCGAGGGGGACTGTTTCGCCAAGGCAATCGAAGTTACTACCGGGAAAACGCTTGCCACGCTTGATTGGACAAAGTACCCCGAGCCCACGAGTGCTGGCATTGTCCGTGATCTGCTGGATGGCGACCCGCAAGCGCAACGGAAAGCGTCAGCGATCAAGAAAACGTTTTTGGGTCTACTCAGTGATGCCCGACGGCGCTATCCAGAGGAATTCAGGCCCTTGGCTGGCGCTATCCCCTTCATCCAGCGGCTTGAGCGCGAAAGGATCGCCCGCGTTGCTATCGCAACGGGTTGCTTCGAAGAAGAGGCCCGATTCAAGTTGGCGTGCTGCGGAATCGATATGGACGATTTCCCATATGCCACATCCAGCGATACGCCGCGACGCCGCGACATTCTTGCTCTGGCGGCAACGCGCGCCGGAGCATCGTTGCGTGACGCCATCTATTTCGCAGATGCGCCGTGGGATCTTGCCGTCAGCCAGGCCCTGGCAGTGCCCATGGTCGGGGTCGGTCGTAGAATCGAGGAGTTGACGGCATCAGGGCTTGACTACACGTTTGCCGACTATCAGGATCAAGACGGCATCCTCAATTCGCTCACCAGTATAGGGGCTCACTAGAAGTTAATAAGGGGTCGATCCGAATCTCGCAACAGACAGGGACTACCGGGAGCGGAGGTGGACTGCACTGCTCGTAGCGCATAGTCGCGACTTCGGGAAAAGAGGTTGGAAGGGTGGAGGCCAGGTGCCGAGCGGCCCTGCCCGGCGCCGGGCCCGAGGTGAGCGGCGTGGTTCAAGGCTGCAAGCGCACAGGAGTTCGGG
>RECK01000258.1 GCA_007694055.1 Wenzhouxiangella sp. | reverse complement strand
GCCGTGGTCGATCGCACCGGAAAACTCGTCGATACCGCCACCATCTACCCACTGCCGCCTCACAAAAGACGCGACGAAGCGATCGCGGTGCTGACCCGACTGTGCCTGAGCCACGACGTGGAACTGATCGCAATCGGCAACGGAACGGCCTCGCGCGAAACCGACCAGTTCGTCACCGGACTGCTCAGCCAGCTCAACAAGCCCGGCCTGCAGAAAGTGGTGGTCAGCGAGGCAGGCGCATCGGTTTACTCGGCATCGGAGCTGGCGGCGTCTGAATTCCCGGCGCTGGACGTCAGCCTGCGCGGTGCAGTCTCGATTGCCCGACGTCTGCAGGACCCGTTGGCCGAGCTGGTCAAGATTGACCCCAAATCGATCGGTGTTGGCCAGTACCAGCATGATGTCGACCAGAATCGACTGGCCCGGGCCCTGGATGACCGGGTCGAGGACTGCGTCAACGCGGTCGGCGTGGAAGTCAACACCGCCTCGGCAGCACTGCTGAGCCGGGTCGCAGGTCTTTCAGCCAGCGTCGCTGAAAACATCGTCAGCCATCGCGATCAACACGGCGCCTTCGCCCGTCGCAAGGATCTGCTCGCCGTTCCCCGGCTGGGCAGCAAGACCTTCGAGCAGGCGGCCGGGTTCCTGCGCATTGCTTCCGGCTCCAACCCACTGGACGCCTCGGCCGTGCACCCGGAAGCCTACCCGGTAATCAAACGGATCAGCGTCCGCCTCGGCAAACCGCTTGACGCCATCATCGGTGACACCGCGACCCTGCGAGCCCTGAATGCTGCTGAATTCACCGACGAACGCTTCGGTTTGCCAACCGTGCGCGACATCATCAAGGAGTTGGAGAAACCCGGTCGCGATCCACGCCCGGAGTTCCGCACCGCAAAGTTCAGCGACAGCGTGGAAAAAGTCTCGGACCTGGTCCCGGGCATGATCCTGGAAGGCACTGTCAGCAACGTCGCGGCCTTTGGCGCCTTTGTCGATATCGGCGTCCACCAGGACGGCCTGGTCCACATCAGCGCCATGAGTCACCAGTTCATCAAGGATCCGCGCAGCGTGGTCAAGGCCGGCGACGTGGTCAAGGTAAAGGTGATGGAGATCGACCTGAATCGCCAGCGCATCGCCTTGAGCCTGCGCCTGGACGATCCCCTGCCCGACAAGGAAGCCATTCCGGACGGCCGCAGCAGCCGCGCCAAACCCGAACGCAAGCCCGCCAGGCAAATCCGTCAGCAGGCCGACCGCTCGACGGCCGGCAGCACCCTGGCCGAAGCCTTCGCGCGGGCCCGGAAGAAGCCTTGATCCGTACTACTTGCGCCGCCCGGCCAGGCGACTGAGCAGGGCGCGCAAGGCCGCTGGTCGCAGCGGCTTGTGCAACATGCGGTAGGCTTGAGCGCCGGCCTCGGTGCGCACCGTTTCGGTTTGATCTGCACTGATCAGGATGCCGGGAATGGGCTGGTTGTAGCGGGCCCGGACCCGGTTCATCAGGTCGATGCCGTTCTGTTCGTCATCGAGATGGTAGTCAGCCAGCATCACGTCAGGCGGCACGTCGAGCTGATCGATCACCTGACGCACTTCATGTTCGTCGCAGGCAGTGTGGACCTGGCAGCCCCATGGCCGCATCAGTGAGGTCATACCTTCGAGAATATCGGGTTCGTTATCGATGGCCAGAATCACCAGGCCGCTCAGGTCCTGGGCACTGCGCGCCCGAACCGGTCGGCTGGGCATCTCATCTCCCGTCCCTTGTCCCAGCGGAACCTGGATGGCAAACCGGGTGCCACGCCCGGGAACGGATTGAAGGCTGACCGGATGATCCAGCATGCGCGCAATGCGATCAACGATGGCCAGGCCCAGACCCAGACCCCGCTCCTGCGTGCGACGGGTATCACGCAAGCGATGAAACTCCTGGAAAATGGCCTCGGTCTGATCCTCGGGAATACCCGGGCCGGTGTCGAGCACCTGGATGCTGAGGTGGCCATCAAGGCGCCGGCAGCCCAAAAGAACTCGTCCGGATTCCGTGTAGCGCAGCGCGTTGGAAAGAAAGTTCTGCAAGACGCGCCGAAGCAACTTCGGATCTGACACCACTCGCGCCCTGCTGCCGACCCGGTTGAAGCGCAGACGACGCTCGCGGGCAATGGCCGAGAACTCGTCATAAAGCGGTTCGATCACGTCGCTGATCGGGAATTCGCGGATATTGACGGGCATTGCGCCTGCATCCAGGCGGGAGATGTCCAGCAAGGCACTGAGCAACTGCTCGGCACTGTGCAGGGATCCATCCAGTCGACTGATCAAGTGCCGCTGCTCGGCATGGAGATCCGGCAGCTGGGCCAGGGCCGATGAAAACAGGCGAGCCGCATTCAATGGCTGCAACAGGTCGTGGCTGGCCGCGGCCAGAAAACGGGTTTTGGACTGATTGGCCTCGTCGGCTTCGCGCTTGGCCAGGCGCATGGCTTCCTCGATGCGTCCGCGCTCCTCGACCTCACGCTGAAGTTCTTCGTTGAGCTCGGTCAGGGCCCGGGTTCTCTCCCGCACACGGGCCTCCAGTCCCTGCTTGGCCTCGGTCAGGCGCTTCTCACTCTCGCGCAGGGCCTCTTCGGTGCGTTTGCGATCGGTAATGTCGGTGAAACTGGTCACGAAACCACCACCCGGCATGGGGTTGCCCCGGATCTCGATCACTCGTCCGTCGGTGCCGACGCGCTCGAAGAAATGCGGGCTGCGCTGCCTGAGCCAGTGCATTCGCCGTTCGACCAACTCTTCGACATCACCCTCGCCCATGCGACCGTGGCGCGCGTTGTACTCAAGCACATCCTCAATCGGCCGACCAATGTAAACCAGGCCCTCCGGGTAATCGAACAATTCCAGGTAGGCCTTGTTCCAGGCTACCAGGCGAAGGTCGCCATCCACCACGCTGACGCCCTCGGACAGATTCTCCATCGCCGACTGCAACAGTTCCTGGCGGAATTTGAGTTTTTGCGAAGTCTGGTCCAGCAGGCGGACAACATCATCAAAGTGCATACCGCTGCCTGCCAGGGCAGATGACAGCACCTGGCGCGCGGAACTGGCCCCGATCACACCGGACAGCACCCGTTCGGTATGACGCACCAGTTCCCCGTCAGCGGGCTGATCCTCGCGCAGGCTGGCGCCGTGTTGTTCGACGAACTCGGAAAAGCTTTGTCGGGCACGGACCTCGCCTACAAATCGGCGGGTCAGCGCAATGAAATCGGCCACTGTGGCGATTCCCGCCCGTGGCAAGGCATCGGACGCAGCCGGACTTGCCGCACCGAGAAAGGCATTGGCCTGGATCCGATCGATCGAGCGTTCCCGACCCAGCCAGGAGCCGGCCACAAGGGCAACCGAATTCAGCAGCAGCGACCAGAACACGCCATGCGACAGCGCATCGTCGAATGAGCGTCCCAGCAAAGCCTCTGGATGCAACCAGCCCATGCCCAGCGGTCCGGCTTCCAGCCAGCCGGGCAACAAGCCTGTGCCGCGCAGGATCACCGGCAATAAAAGACAATAGAACCAGACCGCAAAACCCAGGCCCAGGCCAGCCATGGCGCCGGTCCGGTTGGCTCCGCGCCAGTAGACCGCGGCCACCATCAGCGGCCCGAACTGGGCCACCGCCGCGAACGACAGCAGGCCAATGCCGGCAAGGCTTTCAGCATATCCGAACAATCGGTAGTAGCCCCAGGCCAGGACCAGCAATGCGACGATAACCAGGCGTCGGACCATCAGCAACAGGCGTCCAAGATCGCCCCCGGCACCGGTGCGACGCTCGCGCACGCGCAGCAAAGCCGGCATGACGATATCGTTTGAAACCATGGTCGACAGCGCGACCGCTGCGACGATTACCATACCGGTGGCTGCAGAAAAACCGCCCAGCATGGACAACAGCGTCAGCCACTGCTGACCGGAACTCATCGGCAGCGTCAGCATGAAGGTATCCGACTCGACCTCACCGCCAAAAGTCAGCAGCCCGGCAACCGCCACCGGCACGATGAACAGGCTGATCAGAACAAGATAGACGGGAAAGAGGATCCTGGCCAAACGCACCTCACGTTCGCTGGTGCTTTCCACCACGGCCACGTGAAACTGGCGGGGCAGGCAAAAGGCGGCCAGCATCGACAGCACGAGGATGGTGAAGAAGCTCAGGCGCAGACTGTCGGGCGCAAACAGGGTCTCGACCAGGCCGTCATCGACCCGGAAAGGATTGACCGCATCGAGGCCGTCGAACATGAACCAGGTCACGAATATCCCGACGGCCAGAAAGGCCAGCAGCTTGACCAGCGATTCGAAGGCCACGGCCAGCATCAGGCCAGGATGGTGTTCGGTCGCATCCAGCTGTCGGGTCCCGAACAGGATGGTGAAAACGGCCAGGACCAGGGCAACCAGCAAGGCCGTATCCAGGGCGAACGGTCCGGGACGTTCAGGCAACAGCATGGTCGCAGCGGGATCAGCGGTCAGCAGATTGAAGCCCATCGCAATGCCCTTGAGCTGAAGGGCAATGTAGGGCAGGACGCCAAGGACAGCCACGCTGGTTACCAGTACCGCCAGGCGCTGGGTCTTGCCAAAACGCGAGGCAAGGAAATCGGAAATGGAGGTAATGTTCTGTTCCTTGCTGATGCGTACAATGCGGACGATGAATCCGCCGAGCACGGCAAACATCAGCAACGGCCCCAGGTAGACCGGCAGAAAATCCCAGCCGTTGGTTGCGGCCTGCCCGACCGCACCGTAAAAAGTCCAGGAGGTGCAGTAAACGGCCAGCGACAGCGAGTAGATCAGGGGTTGGGCAAACAGCTTGCCCCGGCGCCGGGCATAGCGGTCGCCCCACCAGGCGATGACAAACAGCAGCGCAACATAGGCCAGCGAAACGGCAACGATTAGCGCGGCGGAAAACATTGGGTTCGAGTCAGCCGGCGCGGCGGCCGCATCCCTCCAGGGGTGTCACCAGACCTGCATGTTAGCAGGGCCGGGCCGGCGGTTAACACTCAAGGACATTGGATGCCAGTCACCCGCCCGGAATAGACCCCAGGGCCAGTAACCGGGGCAACAAGTGCTCTCCCAACCGCGACCAAAGTCGCAGCGAAATTTGTAACCCGGGCTGCTAAGTTGCATGATGAGGCGGTAGGCCAGGAGACTGAGGAAATGCTCGAGACAAAAACCCCGTTGACGCCAGGGCCGGCCCAAGGCTGCTGATGTCGCAGGCCGATTCCAGACTGTTGTCGGACATCGCCCGAACTGATGATGTCGCGGGCCTGCGCCGGCTCGCCCCGCAAGTCCCGGCGCTGCTGGTTACCCTGGTCGAGGGCGGCCAACCGACGCAAAGCGTGGCGAAAACCATCAGCGCCGTGGGCGAGGCGATCAGCCGACGCCTGCTGGAACTGGCTGAACAGAAACTGGGGCCGCCACCTGTGGCCTATGCCTTTGTCGTCGCCGGCTCGCAGGCAAGACGCGAGCAGATAGCCGGCTCGGATCAGGACAATGCGCTCGTTCTGGCCAACGACTTCAGACGCTCCGAGCATGACCAATACTTCCTGGCCCTGGCCCGTCTGGTCTGTGAGCCGCTGCACGACTGTGGTTATGCCCGCTGTCCTGGCGACATCATGGCGAGCAACTCGAACTGGCGCCTGAGCTTGTCCGAGTGGCAAAATCGGTTCCGTCGCTGGATCGAGGAGCCGGATCCCCAGGCCCTGCTCAGGCTGGGTATTTTTTTCGACTTGCGCCACCAGTACGGTGATGCCGAACTGGTGAGGCAATTGCGCAAGGATTTCCTCGCCCGAACGCGGGCCGCCCCGCTGTTCCAGGCTTACCTCGCCGCCGCAGCCCAGGGCTTCAGGCCCGCCCTCGGCTGGCTGGGCCGACTACGCTTCCAGCGCGATGATGACGGCATCCAGTACCTGGATCTCAAGCCCCACGGTGTTCAGCCCGTAGTCGAGATTGCCCGCACCCACACCCTGGCCATGGGAATCGACTGTCTGAACACCGTCGAACGGTTTCAGGCCCTGCGCGCGACAGGCGAATTCGACAGCGGGGAAATCGACGGTCTGCTGACAGCCTTCGACCTGATCAATGCACTGCGCCAGTCTCACCAGGTGCGCCGTATCCGCGCCGGTCTTCAGCCCGACTACCGCGTGCCTGGGCAGGAATTGAGCGCCGCTGACCGGCGCGGACTCAAGCAGGCTTTCCGAGTCATCTCAGCCGCCCAGCAAGCGCTGCTGCGCCGCTACCGGGCCGAGGAATTCCGGTGAAGCGCGGTCGCTCGTCACGCCTGATCGCCCTGTTCTTCCTGGGCTGGCTGCTGTTCAGCTTTCCGCTGCTGGCGCTATGGGATCGAGACCTGGAATTGTTTGGCCTGCCGCTGTTTCCGGTCGGTCTTTTTGCGCTCTGGGCCGGTCTGATCATTGTCCTTGCCTTGCTGATGGAAAGGGGTGACCCGTGACCCTGCCGGTCGCTGTCGTGATCGCGGTGTCCTTTGCCTACCTCGGCGTGCTGTTCGCCATCGCCTGGTATGGCGACCGACGCGCCCGCCAGGGACGCTCGATCATCTCCAGCCCCTGGGTCTACGCCCTCTCGATCGCCGTGTATTGCACGGCCTGGACCTATTTTGGCAGCGTTGGCCGGGCCTCCGTCGAAGGGGTGTGGTTCCTGCCGATCTACCTGGGTCCGATGTTGGCCATGATCCTGGCCTGGGTCGTCATTCGCAAGATGGTCCGGATTGCCAAGACCTACCGCATCACCTCGGTCGCCGACTTCATCGCCAGCCGCTACGGCAAGAGCCCCCTGATCGCCGGCCTGGTGACCCTGATCACGGTCGTCGGCATCGTCCCCTACATCGCCCTGCAGCTGAAGGCGATCTCGGCGGGTTTCGGACTGCTGACCGGGCCCAGCGATCCGACCCTGACCGAAACGCCGCTGCACTGGTGGCAGGATTCCACTCTGTACATGGCCCTGGCCCTGGCCGGCTTCATTATCCTGTTCGGCACCCGCCACCTTGACATGACCGAGCGCCACGAGGGCATGGTTGCGGCGATCGCTTTCGAGTCCATCGTCAAGCTGGTAGCGTTCCTGGCAGTCGGAATTTTTGTTACCTACGGCATGTTCAACGGCCTCGGCGACCTGTTCGGCCGAGCGATGAACGACCCGGCCATGCAGCAACTGCTGCGCTTTGATCATGGCGCCACGCCACACCTGTACTCGCAGTGGTTCGCGCTGATCCTGCTGGCCATGCTATCGGTGCTGTTCCTGCCGCGTCAGTTCCAGGTCATGGTGGTCGAAAACGTCGATGAGCGTCATCTCAAGCGGGCCGCCTGGGTTTTCCCGCTCTACCTGTTCCTGATCAACCTGTTCGTGCTGCCCATCGCCATTGCCGGCCTGATTCATTTCGGGCCGGGCCAGGCCAACCCGGACCTGTTCGTGCTGTCACTGCCGCTGGCTGAAGGCGCTCGCTGGCTGGCCCTGTTCGTATTCATCGGCGGGCTGTCAGCGGCTACCGGCATGGTGATCGTCGAGTCTATCGCCGTGTCGACCATGATCTGCAACGATCTGGTCATGCCGGCCCTGCTCAAGACCCGCCGCTTTCGCGGCCGCAGCGGCGGCGATCTGACCCGGCTTCTGAAGTCGATCCGCAGGCTGGCCATCGTCGGCCTGCTGTTACTGGGCTACCTGTACTTCTACCTGGCCGGTGAAGCCTACGCCCTGGTCTCCATTGGCCTGATCAGCTTTGCCGCCGTGGCCCAGTTCGCCCCGGCCGCGCTCGGTGGCATGTACTGGAAAGGCGCAACCGGAGCCGGAGTGCTGGCCGGGCTGCTGGTCGGCTTCGGCCTTTGGATCTGGACCTTGATGCTGCCATCAATTGCCAAGTCGGGGTGGATGGCCACCGACTTTCTCGAGCATGGTCCCTTCGGCCTGAGCTTGCTCAAGCCCGAACAATTACTGGGACTCAGCGGCCTGGACCCGATCACGCATTCGCTGTTCTGGAGTCTGTTCGGAAACATCGCGGCCTTCGTCGCTGTCTCGCTGTATACCCGCGCCAGCGCCCGCGAGGCCTCCCAGGCCCTGCTTTTCGTCGACGTGTTCGATCGTCGCGGTGGCAGCGAACCGGTGTTCTGGCAAGGTCAGGCCCGGGTCGATGACCTGGTCAACCTGAGCGAACGCTTGCTGGGGCGCGATGCCGCCCGTCGTCTCTTCCAGGAACACGCCAGGGATATCGGCGTGGCTTCGATAGACGCGATTCCAGCCGATGCCCGCCTGGTCCAGCGCGTGGAAACCCGACTGGCTGGTGCTATCGGCTCAGCCTCGGCCAGGGTCATGGTTGCCTCGGCCGTGGACGAGGAACCGCTGGAAATCGACGACGTGATGCGCATTCTCGAAGAAGCCTCCCAGCTTCGCGCCTATTCGCAGGCACTGGAAGACAAGTCCCGTTCGCTGGAGCGTGCCACCGAAGAACTCAAGACCGCCAACCAGCAGCTCAAGAGCCTGGATCGCCTCAAGGACGATTTCATGTCCTCGGTCACTCATGAGCTTCGCACGCCGCTGACTTCGATCCGCGCGCTGACCGAGATGATGCGCGACGATCCGGACATGCCGGCGGCACAACGCCAGGAATTCCTCACGATCATCGTGACCGAAAGCGAGCGCCTGAGCCGGCTGGTCGGCCAGGTTCTGGACCTGGCCCGGATCGAGGCCGGCCATGCCGAATGGCATAACAGTGACGTCGACCTGTATGCAATAGTGAAGCAGGCCATGGCCAGCATCAGCAGCCGCTTCGAAGAAAAGGGGGCGGCGCTGGAGTTGTGCGGCGATAGCAGACTGGCTCCGTTACGGGCCGACGCCGACCGCCTGGTCCAGGTCATGCTCAACCTGTTATCGAATGCGCTCAAGGTTATCCCGGCCGGCAGCGGTCAGGTTGTGGTTGACTTGCAAGAGAATAGCGACGGCGTCACCGTCACGGTCAGCGACAACGGCCCCGGAATTTCGAAGGCAGAGCAAGCGGAAGTATTCGACAAGTTTCGCCAGGTCGGTGATCGCGATCAACATCGCGAGGGCACCGGCCTGGGGCTGCCGATCAGCCGTCAAATCATCGAACACTTCGGCGGCCGCATGTGGGTCGAATCCGAACCCGGCCAAGGCGCCACCTTCGGCTTCCAACTGCCGCGAAACCAGCAGCCTGTCACCGGGAAACCTGCGTGAAAAGCCACAAGGAAAATTCAAAAGCCTCTCGCAAAGACGCAATGGTGCAAGGAACGCAAAGAAATCACTCGAAAGAACCTTCTGTTCTTTTTGCTTTTACCTTTGCGCCCTTTGCAGCTTGGCGTCTTTGCGAGAGGCTTTTTGTCCAAGCGAGATACCTTATTGAGGAATCCCGAACATGACCAAAAAAATACTCATAGCCGACGACGAGCCGAACATCGTCATTTCGCTGGAGTACCTGATGAAGCGTGAAGGCTTCGAGGTGCTGGTGGCACGCGATGGGGCCGAGGCCTTGCAGATGATCGAGGCAGACCCGCCTGACCTGGTCCTGCTGGATGCCATGATGCCGAAGAAGACCGGGTTTGAAGTACTGCAGGCCATTCGCCCGACCCACCCGGGGCTGAAGATCATCATGCTCACGGCCAAGGGCCGCGATACCGATCTTGAGAAAGGCCGTGCGCTGGGAGCCGACGATTACGTGATCAAGCCGTTCTCCACCCGCGAACTGGTGGAGCGGGTGCGCCAGCTTCTGGATCAGTCTGGAGCCGAGACCGAGACATGAGACGCGCAGAGTATCGACTCTGGGGGGCAGTTGGCCTGGTCGGACTGGTTTGCCTGACCTGGCTGGCCGTCGCTGCCCTGCTGCTTTGGGCGGTACTCGATCCGGAAGACTGGACCACGGTTGTCAACGCCCTGGGTGGACGCGCCGGCCTGCTGCTCTTTCTCTGGGGCATGGCCCTGATTCCCGTCCATGCCGCCCTCAACTACCTCATCAATACCTACGTGCGCGCGCCAGCCCGACTGGCCGAAGAAGCCAAAATGAGGTTGGAGAGCAAGGACTCCCGCCCAATCACACCGGAGGGCAGCAAGGAGATTCGCGCCCTGGCCGCCGTGATCAACGACGCCATAGCGAAACGCGACGCACTGTTCAAGGCCATGGACGAGCGCGTTCGCGAGGCGGCTCGACGAACGGAGCAGGAAAAGGCGCGCCTGGCCGCCCTGATGTCGGAGCTGACCAAGAGTGTTGTGGTCTGCAACCTGGACGGGCGCATTCTGCTTTACAACAACCGCGCCCGAATGCAATTCAAGCGCCTGTCACGCAGCGGCCAGGTCACCGGCGGCAGCGAACTGATGGGACTGGGACGATCGATCTATACGGTGCTTGATCGCAAGCTGGTTGGACATGCCCTGGAGAACGTGCAACGTCGGCTCAAGCGTGGCGCTGCCAGTCCATCGGCCCAGTTTGTCACCGCCACCAGCTCGGGCAAGCTGCTGCGGGTGCAGATGACACCGGTACGGGCTGTTGATGAGCAGGGTGAATCGCTGTCCGATGCCATGACCGGATTCGTGCTGCTCACCGAGAATATCACCGATGAGATGCGCGCCGACAGCGAGAAGAACCGGCTGCTCAGCTCCCTGACCGAGGGCAGCCGGGCCAGCCTGGCCAACACCCGGGCCGCCATCGAAATTCTGGAAGACCCCGAGGTTGACGACGACCTCCGGGAAAAGCTGCTGGCAGTGATCCGCGAGGAAGTGCAGGGCCTGAGCGAACGCATTGCCAAGCTTCAGAAAACCTCATCCGAGGCCCTGCGTTCGCGCTGGCCGCTGGAAGACATGCTGGGCTCGGACCTGATCGAGGCCGCCATCACCCGGATCGAGGCCGAGCTGCCGGTGCGCGCGTCTGTCGAGGGCGATATCGACACCGTCTGGCTGAAGATCGAAAGCTTTTCCCTGCTCCAGGGCCTGCTCCATCTGGCCGGCCGCCTGCACCGACATTGCCAGGTCCGCTGGCTCAGCCTGCGCCTGCAGACCCAGAATGACCGGGCCATGCTAGATCTGCTTTGGACACCGGATCCGGATGCCGAAACCGAGGCCGAAATGAACTGGGAAAACGAGGCCATTACCGCCGGCGAAGAGACGCTGGCGATGACGCTCAGGGACGTTCTCGAGCGTCATGGCGGAGATTGCTGGATCGAACGCGAAGAGAACAACAAGGACCCGCGCTGTTTTTTCCGACTGCTACTGCCGCTGGCCGCACCGCAGCAGGAGCTGCCGGCAGCCACGTTCCAGCGACACGAAGGCCGGCCCGAATTCTACGACTTTGACCTGTTCCAGGCAGCCAATCGCAGTCGCAAGCTCGATGACTGCCCGCTATCCGAGCTGAGCTTCACCGTCTTTGACACCGAAACCACCGGCCTGAACCCGGCCGGCGGTGACGAAATCATCCAGATTGGCGCGGTTCGCATCGTCAACGGCAAGATCCTGGGCCAGGAGTGTTTCGATCAACTCGTCGATCCGCAACGGCCGATCCCCCGCGTCAGCATTCCCATTCATGGCATCACGCCCGACATGGTCAAGGGTCAGCCAACCATAGACGAGGTCCTGCCCGCCTTCCACGCTTTCAGCAGCGATACGGTCCTGGTCGCCCACAACGCGGCTTTTGACATGAAGTGCCTGGAAGTCAAACAAGATCAAACCGGCCTGGTGTTCGACCAACCGGTACTCGATACCCTGCTGCTTAGCGCGCTGGTGCAGGAAAACCAGGAGCGGCACAACCTGGATGACCTGGCCGAACGCTTTGGTCTGACCATCCTGGGCCGCCACACAGCCATTGGCGATGCCATGGTCACGGCCGAAATCCTGCTGCGCCTGATTCCGCTTTTGGCCGAACACGGCATCCACACCCTGGGCGAAGCGCTTGAGGCCTCGCGCAAGACCTACTACGCGCGAGTCAAATACTGATCATGTACCTTGCCGTAAAGAACGCTTTTCTCTCGCGGTGCCGCAACGTCACCGAGAAAACTTCCTGCCATCAACTCTCTGCGTATTCGCGGCTGTGCGAAAGCATACTTTTCAAGGATTACTGCAATGACTGAACTGGTGAACTTTCTTTCCACGGTGGCTCCTTTTTCCGAACTGGACGCCAAGGCGATTGCTGAATTGGCCACGCATTTCGAGGAAAAATCTTTCAGCGAAGAGCAAGCGATTGGCGATTTTCCGCAGCCGGGGAGGCACGGTCTTTACGTGATAGCCGAGGGCACGGTCAAGCTTCAGACGCCGGCCGGAGAGGAACTGGAGCAACGTGGCCCCGGGGAGATCTTCGGCCATGCCATTGCCCTGGAGGGAGATAGTCGCGACTACCAGGTCGTCGGGCTGGAGAACGGACGACTGTTCCAGCTTTCGCCGGAAGCCCTGGAGCAGGTTGTGGCCGCGCAGCCACTGGTGGGGCATTTCCTCACCGCCGACCCCGGCGAGCGCCTGCGCGCCCTGCCCGGGCGCAAGACAGGCACCCTGCGTGACCTGCCCCTGCGCCCGCCGGTTACCAGTGCACCTGACACGACCATTGCCGATTGCGCCGGACTGATGGCGCGCCACCAGGTCAGCTGTCTGCCCATCGTCAAGGACAATGCGCTGGTCGGCATTGTCACCGATCGTGACCTGCGCACGCGGGTTCTGGCGCGTCGGGTTGATCCGGCCAGGCCGGTAGCGGAGGTCATGACCCCCGATCCGCTGTCAGCACATGTCAATAGCCTGATTGACGAGGCCCTGGTGGAAATGATGCGCTTGGGTATCCACCATCTGCCGGTGCTGTCCGACGATGGCGATCTGGTCGGAGTAGTCAGCGCCGGCGATCTGCTGAGACTGCAGGCGCCTCATCCCTTGCGCCTGGTCCGCGACATTCAGCGCGCGACAGATGTGGATGCAGTGGCCCACCTGACCCGGCAAGGTCCCGGCATGCTGGCCGGCCTGTCGCGCCAGGGTAGCGAGGTCACCGAGGTCGGGCGCATCGCCAGCATGATCACCGATGCCTGCACTCGCCGCCTGCTGACCCTGGCCCAGGAGGAGCTGGGAGAGGCTCCCATGGCCTGGGCCTGGCTGGCTTTTGGCTCGCAGGCGCGCATGGAGCAAGGCCTGATAAGCGACCAGGACAACGGTCTGCTGCTGGCCGAAAAGCCCGACCCGGATGCGGCTGACTACTTTCTGAAACTGGCCACTTTTGTTTGCGATGGACTGGATGCCAGTGGCTATGTCTACTGCGCCGGCGATGTCATGGCCATGAGGAACTGGCGCATGTCGCTCTCGCAGTGGCAACGAACCTTCGATGACTGGATGATCGAACCGGATCCGCAGTCGGTCATGAACTCCAGCATCTTCTTCGACCTGCGCGGCGTGGCCGGCGACACCCGACTGGCGTCCGATCTCAAGGATCATGTTCTGGCCCGGGCGAAGAAGAGCCGGATTTTCCTGCGTTTCCTGGCCGCTGAGTCGATCGGCCATACGCCACCCCTGGGTCTGTTCAGGCAGTTCCTGCAGGAGGAAGAAGAAGGCAAGGGCAAGGGCATCAACCTCAAGAAACGTGGGGTCATTCCAATCACGGACCTGGCCCGGGTGCGCGCGCTGGAGGGTGCTATCGCGGCCGTTCACACCGAGGAGAGAATCCGCGCCTCGGCCGAGTCTGGCGGCATGAACGCGCAAGATGCCGATGACCTGGTCCATGCCCTGCGCTTTATCGGCAACATCCGCCTGCGCCACCAGGTGGCCTTGCATGAACGTGGGGAGAAGCCCAACCACCTGGTTGACCCCGAGGCCCTGTCCGGCCTGCACCGCCGCTACCTCCGGTCGGCCTTCGGCATCGTGCGCACGGCCCAGAAGGCGCTGGCGCAGCGGTATCAGGTGTAAAAAATCCGCCCCTGGATTGGCCAGGGGCGGCTGTATCAGCAGAAGTTCAGGGCTGTTCGAAGCGATCAATGAAGACCTGGTCACCCTGCACATCGAACGGC
>RECK01000173.1 GCA_007694055.1 Wenzhouxiangella sp. | reverse complement strand
GCCTGGCCGCTGCTCAAGCGCCTGCCGCAGGTGCTCAGTGGCTACCGCCTGGTCAAGAGCAGCGATCTGGAACGGCGCTATTCCATCGGCAGTATTCTCGAGCACAATGCCCGCCGCCACGGCGCGCTGCCGGCACTGCGTTATCGCGGCACTGATATCAGCCACGCCGAACTCAATGCCCGCGCGAACCGGATTGCCCACCTGCTGGCCGAACGCGGTGTCACGGCCGGGGCCAGGGTCGGGATCCTCCTCGACAACCGACCGGAGCTGATCCTGAGCGTGGCTGCCATCGTCAAGCTGGGCGCGGTGGCGGTGGTCCACAACAACCGCCTGCCGCCGCCCTCGCTGGCCCACTGCGTCGGCCTGGCGCCGGGCGAGCAGATGATTGTTGGCCGCGAGTGCCTGGAAACCTGGCAGGGCCTGGCCGATCACTTGCCGAATGGGCAGGCCATCGCGCCGCTGATCGTGGCCGATGACGAGGCCGGTCCGGTGCCCAGCGGCGAGCTGGACCTGCTCGCCCTGGCCGCTACCCAGCCCGACGACAACCTGGCGCAGACGGCCGAAGTGCGCATGGGCGATACCTGCTGCTACGTGTTCACCTCCGGCACCACCGGTCTGCCCAAGGCCGCGGTGATCCGACATATCCGCTGGGTCAAGGCCATGGGCGCTTTCGGCCTGATGGCCCTGGGCCTGAAGCCGGGCCAGGTGCTCTACAACGTGCTGCCGTTCTACCACAACACCGCGCTGGCGGTAGGCTGGTCCTCGGCCGCGGCCACCGGCGCCTGCCTGGCCATCGGCCGGCGCTTTTCGGCCAGCCGCTACTGGGATGAAGTGCGCGAAGTCCAGGCCGATGCCCTGGTCTATATCGGCGAGCTGTGCCGCTTCCTTTACAACCAGCCGGCATCCAACGGCGACCGCGATCACCAGGCCCGGGCCATGGTCGGGAACGGCTTGAGGCCGGATATCTGGATGGAATTCAAGCGCCGCTTCGGGATCGAGCGCGTTTATGAGCTGTACGGGGCCAGTGAAGCGAATATCGCCTTTTTCAATATTCTCAACCAGGACCGCACCGTCGGTCTGTGCCCGGCCGAGTACGCCCTGGTCGAATGCGATCGTGACAGCGGTGAAGTCCGGAAAAACGCCGACGGTCGCTTGATCCGGGTTCAGCCGGGTGGCACCGGCCTGCTGCTGGGCAAGGTCAGCAAGGCCTATCCCTATGACGGCTACACCGACGATGAAGCCAGTGAAGCGAAGCTGATTCGCAGCGCCTTTGCCGAGGGCGACTGCTGGTTCAATACCGGCGATCTGCTCAAGGACCTGGGCTATCGCCACGCCCGCTTTGTCGACCGCCTGGGCGATACCTACCGCTGGCGCGGCGAGAATATTGCCACCACTGAAGTCGAAGCCGCCGCAATGGCCCTGGACGATATTGCCGAAGCGGTTGCCTATGGCGTCAGGATTCCCGGCGCCGAAGGTCGCGCCGGCATGCTGGCCTTTCGGCCGCAGCCCGAAGCCGACATCGATCAGCTGGTCGATGCGCTGGCCAGGCACTTCAGCAGCCACCTGGGCGAATACGCCATTCCGGTGCTGCTCAGGCAGGTCGAGCACCTGGACGCCACCGGCACCTTCAAATTCGTCAAGCGCGACCTGGTCAACGCAGCCTTCGACGCCGGCAAGGTCAAGGATCCCATGTGGATCCGCCTGCCAAACACCCAACACTACCAACCCCTGACCCCAGACCTGCAGGAACAATTAACCCAGTCCAAACTCGGCTATTGATCAGCTACCCTCAATTCCGTAAATCTGAAACCTGAAACCTGAAACCTGAAACCGGAATCCAAAATGACCTACCAAACTGCAACCGAACTTTTCCACGACCTCGAAAACCGCTTCCAGTCCTCCGCTGCCGAAACCCTGGAAGCCGTGTTCCAGTTCCACATCACCGACATTTCCGGCGACCAGCCGTCCGACTGGCAGGTGATCGTCGACAACGGCAAGTGCCGGGTCGAGTCGGGCACCTCGGACAATCCCGCGGTTACCCTGACCATTACCGAGCCGGTCTGGCTGGAACTCGGACGCGGCGAGAAGGGCGCGCTGTCGGCTTTCATGTCAGGCCAGATCAAGGCCGGCGGCAATGTCATGCTGGCCCAGAAGCTTGGGCCCGTGTTCGGCTTCAACCTTTGATTGCACGACTGCTGACACTCGCGGGGCTGGTCATCCTGACCTCCCCGCAGGCCGCGGAGCCGCCCGCCGGTCCGGCCCGGGCAGAAGGGCTGGTCGCCGAGGTGCAGCTGCTTGACGCAACGCCCCTGGGGGCTGAGGCCATGCTGATTCTGGTGCTGGAGGACGGTCGCGGATATCTAATCCCCGGCCAGCGTAACCTGGCCACCAGCCGTGGCATGAAGGTCGGTCTGGACTACCTGCCGGCCGCGGACGGCGAGGTGGCGGTGGCCTGCGCGGTTCAGGTGCTCGCTGTGCCAGTGATCGTGGACGGTGAATCACGTTTGCAAACAGCCCACCGGCCCTTCACCGTTTACCGAAACCCCTCGGATTCCTGTGCTGACCAATGATCTCGGCACCGATCATGTCCAAGCTGGGGCTTGAGGCGGGGCGGGGTTCGTTGTATCATGCGCGGCTTCGCCAGAATCGGGCCGTTAGCTCAATGGTAGAGCAGTAGGCTTTTAACCTATTGGTTGAAGGTTCGAGTCCTTCACGGCCCACCATACCTCTCATGGTCTCCCGAATCCCGGCAAGCTCGCAGCGCGACCTTCATCCGCGACTGGCGGAAATTGTCGGTCGCCACTGCCGGCAATGCTGGCGCCAGCCGGTCCGCACTCACAGCTTGCTCGCCTTCCGTGCCGTCGCCCGGGATGCAGCGCAGGCCAGCCGGGTGATCCTGGACTCCGGCTGCGGCACCGGCGCTTCCACGGCCAGGCTTGCCGAAAAAAACCCTCACGCCCTGGTCATTGGCGTGGACAAGTCGGCCCATCGGCTGGAGCGGGCACCCGCCTTGCCTGCCAATGCGCGGCTGGTGCGCGCCGAGCTGGCTGATTTCTGGCGTCTTGCCAGGGCGGCTGGCTGGCGCTTGTACCGCCACTGCCTGTACTATCCCAACCCCTGGCCCAAACCCGGGCAGCTGGCGCGGCGCTGGCACGCCCACCCGGTTTTCCCGGACCTGCTGGCGCTGGGCGGCCAACTGGAACTCAGGACCAACTTCGCGCTGTATGCGCATGAGTTTGCCCATGCCATCAATGTGGTTCTTTCCGTGCACCCGGAGGTGATATCTTCTCCGCCTGCCGAACCGGTCAGCCCATTCGAGCGCAAGTACCTTGAAAGCGGGCATGAGCTGTTCAAAGTGGCAATCGACCTCAATCAGGAGAAACATGCAATGAAACTGCAAAGTCTTGGCGTGATGGCACTGGCTGGCCTGCTGGCCCTCCCGGCTTTCGGTGATGACCGTCTGGTGGCCGTGATCGCCGACCCGGATCGCCCGAGCAGCCAGGCTGAACGGGATCCGTTCCGCAATCCTCATGAAACGCTGACCTTTTTTGGAATCAAACCCGACATGACGGTGGTCGAGCTGTCGCCCGGGGGCGGGTGGTACACGGAAATTCTCGCACCCTACCTCCGCGACGAGGGGCAGCTGGTTGCGGCGCACTGGAACCTCGATGGTGACGGTGTGCCGGACTTTTATCGTCGCATTCGCGGAGAATACGAGGCGCGTGTCGCTGATACCGAGCGCTTCGGTGATATTCGCATCATCGACTTCGATCCGCCTGGGCTGGTCGACCTGGGTGGCCCGGCTTCGGCTGACCTGGTGTTGAGCTTCCGCAATGTGCATGGCTGGAAACGAGCCGGTACCTTTCCCGACGTGGTCCGTGCCGCCCATGCCGTGCTGAAACCCGGTGGCGTATTCGGTGTCGTCAGTCACCGCCTGCCCGAGGATCATGAGCAGGATCCGGAAGCGCGCAGCGGCTATGTTCACCAGAGCTGGGTCGTGGCTGCCGTGGAGTCGGAGGGCTTCCGCCTGGTCGAGGCTTCGGAAATCAACGCCAACCCGGCCGATAGCGCTGACCATCCAAACGGCGTCTGGACGCTGCTGCCGGGTCTGCGCGTGCCGGAAGGCGAAGATGTGGAGCATTTCCGTGCCATCGGGGAGAGCGATCGCTTTACCCTGAAGTTTGTCAAGCGCTGAATGTCAGGTGAAAACGCCTGGGCCCGGTCTGCCGGGCCCATTCACTACGGCTTTATTTGCCCGGCGCATACTCCCGACTTTGCAGGTACAGACAGGAGGTTCGCATGGGTGAACTGGTCCAACTGATTTATGCGAGTCGCTCCAGGCTGGACTTGAGAGCCAACTCGATTGGCTTGGCGCCGGAAATAGGAGTCATCCTGAATCAATCACGGCGCAACAACAAGCCGCTTGCGATCGGCGGGGTGCTGTGTTTCGGCGACGGCAACTTCTTCCAGTGCCTTGAAGGTGAGCGCGAAACCGTTGAAGCGCTGTATGAGCAAATCAAGGCCGATGATCGCCATCACGATGTTGTCCTGCTGCGCAAGGAGCCGGTCCATCATCGCCAGTATCGTCTGTGGGCGATGAAGTTTCTCGGCGTTGACCAGTTCATTCGCAAATTCCTGGCCGAACAGGGGCTTGAGCGGTTTGACCCATTCAAACTTGACGACGCCGGTATCGATCGATTGCTTGAAATGCTTCGCCGGGAAACCGAACCCGGGTCATCCGAGCACCCTGGCAGCCGGCCTCATGAAGTCAATCGACTGGCGGCTTCTGGCGGTATCTCCCCGGCCATGCTCGGCGCTGGTGCCCTCGGCACCGCCCTGGTCGTGGTGGCCTTGATCGTGCTGGTCATCCTCTGACCAGGTCGGACCGGTCGGCTTCATGCCGGTTCGAAATCGATCAGCGAGGCCAGATTTCGGGCCTTTATCCGGAATTCAGCTTGGCAAGGTGACGGCTTGCGGCGACAATGTTCGCCCATGACTGAAGACAAGTTCACCCACGGGGATTACGAGCGCGTTCCCCTGCGCACCTACGCTGAACGAGCCTACCTGGACTACGCCATGTACGTGGTGCTGGATCGGGCCTTGCCGCACGTGGGCGATGGGCTGAAGCCGGTTCAGCGCCGCATCATCTATGCCATGAGCGAGCTGGGCCTGTCGGCCGCCGCCAAGCACAAGAAGTCGGCGCGCACCGTCGGCGATGTCATCGGCAAGTTCCACCCGCACGGTGATTCGGCCTGTTACGAAGCCATGGTTCTGATGGCCCAGCCGTTCTCCTACCGCTACCCGCTGGTGGACGGGCAGGGCAATTTCGGCTCTCCCGATGATCCGAAGTCGTTTGCCGCAATGCGCTACACCGAGTCCCGGCTGGCGCCCTATGCTCGCACCTTGCTGGCCGAGTTGGGGCAGGGAACGGCAGACTGGGTGCCGAACTTCGACGGTACGCTGAAAGAGCCAAAGCTGTTGCCGGCGCGCCTGCCGAACCTGTTGCTCAATGGCGGCCAGGGCATCGCGGTGGGTATGGCGACTGACATTCCTCCGCACAACCTGCGTGAAGTAGTCGCCGCCTGCATCCGGCTGCTGGAAAAGCCGTCGACCAGCGTGGTTGAGCTTTGTGAGCACATCCAGGCCCCGGATTTCCCCACCGGTGGCGAAATCATCAGCTCGCGAGCCGACATTCTTGCGCTCTACGAGACCGGGCATGGGGCAGTCCGTCAGCGCGCGATCTGGGAGCGGGAAGGTGAAGAGGTCATCATCACCGCGCTGCCGCACCAGGTCTCCCCGGCCAAGGTGCTGGAACAGATCGCCGCACAGATGCAGGCCAAGAAGCTGCCGCTGGTGGCTGACCTGCGCGATGAGTCGGACCATGAACACCCCACTCGCCTGGTTATCGTGCCGCGCAGCAACCGGGTTGATCTCGATGCCTTGATGGATCACCTGTTCGCAACCACTGACCTTGAACGCTCGGTGCGGGTGAATTTCAATGTCATCGGCAACGATGGCAAGCCGGGGGTTCGGAACCTGCGTGAGCTGCTGAGCGAGTGGCTGGCTTACCGTCGCCAGACCGTCACCCGGCGCCTGGGGTATCGCCTGGACCAGGTGGTCGACCGCCTGCACGTGCTCGAAGGCTTGCTGATCGCTTACCTGAATATCGATGAAGTCATCCACATCATCCGCACCGAGGACAAGCCCAAGCCAGTGTTGATGGAGCGTTTCGGCCTGACCGGCACCCAGGCCGAAGCGATTCTCGAGCTCAAGCTTCGCCACCTGGCCAGGCTCGAAGAGTTCAAGATCCAGGGCGAGAAGGATGAGCTGGAAGCCGAGCGCAAGGGCCTGGAGTCAATTCTGAACTCACCACGCAAGCTGACCCGACTGATCCGTGATGAACTATTGGCCGACGCCGAGCAATACGGCGATGAGCGGCGGTCGCGCCTGGTCGAGCGCGATGCCGCCCAGGCGCTGAAGGAAACCGACCTGGTGCCGTCCGAGCCGGTTACCGTCGTGATCAGCGAGAATGGCTGGGTGCGGGCAGCCAAGGGCCATGAAATCAAGCCCGAGGATCTGAACTACCGGGCCGGTGACGATTTCATGGCTGCCAGTCGCGGGCGCAGCAACCAGCTGGCCTGCTTCCTTGATTCCAGCGGACGCAGCTACTCCCTGCCAGCCCACGAATTACCCTCGGCGCGAAGTCTCGGTGAACCATTGACCGGTCGTTTCTCGCCGCCGGCCGGCGCCGCATTTCGCAGCGTCGCCATCGGAGCGCCGGAAGAGCGGGTGCTGCTGGCTTCCAGCGCCGGCTACGGGTTCATTACCAGCCTGGAAAACCTGTACAGTCGACAAAAGGCCGGCAAGCAGATCCTGACCCTTCCGTCGGGCGCTGATGTGCTGCCGATCGCGCCGGTGGCAGATGCCGAAGAAGGTGTGCTGGTCTGCGCCACCAGCGAAGGCTACCTGCTGGCCTACTACGTGGCCGAACTCCCGGAGCTGGCCCGTGGCAAGGGTAACAAGCTGATCAATATCCCGCCCAAGGCACGCAAGGACGGCGAAACCATGGCGGGCGCGATCGTCATCGCCTCGGGTCAGGACTGCCTGGTCTGGGCCGGTCAGCGCTACCTGCGCCTGTCCTGGTCCGATACGGAGAACTACTGGGGTGAGCGCGCCCAGCGCGGCCGCAAGTTGCCGCGGGGGTTCCAGAAAGTAACCCGGTTGGGGCTGGCGGATTGATGTCTGCACCGGTCCGTCCAAGTGCAGCGGAAGAATCCACGCTACACTTCCCATGGCCGCCGCTTGAAGCAATCCGGAAGGTCAGCATGAGCGATACACGTGATTACAGCCGCATACTGCAATGGTCTGCCGCCTTGATGCTGTTGCTGGCGAGCAGCGCCTGTCAGATGATGCCGACAGCAGCCGATCCCGAGCCGGAGCCGGCGCCGGTCCCGGAACCGGTGGAGGAGCCATCCGCCCCGCCACCACCGCCGCCGGCAACGCTGCAGCAGGCCGTCGATTTTCTCGATATGGGCGAGACAGAGGCCGCCGAGGATGTGCTGGAACGCATTCTCCAGCGCTCTCCGGGCAGCCGTATCGCGCAACGCTTTCTGGACCAGATTCGATCTGACCCGCTGGCAACCATGGGCGAGGACTACCGCGAGGTACAGGTCCAGGCTGGTGAGTCGCTTTCGGTCATCGCTTATCGGGAGCTGGGGGATTCCCTGCAGTTTTTCGCCCTGGCCCGATACAACCAGATCCAGGTGCCCAGACGCCTTGCACCGGGCATGACCATCCGGATTCCGGACAGCCTGCGGCAAGAATCCGTGGATCGCCCGGCGCTGGAGCCTGGGCCTGATGGCCTGGAGACAGCAGGCGAAGAAGAGGCTATCGTCGAATCCGAGACCATTGACGAGGAGACGCTGGTTCGGCAGCGCCGGGCTGGCGTGTTGTATGCCGAGGGATTGAACGAGCGCCAGGCCGGCAATCTGTATCTTGCGCTGAGCCGTTTCGATGAGGCCCTGGAACTTGACCCGAGCCTGGTTGCGGCGGTCGATGCAGCCTCAGTCACGCGCAGCGAGCTCGTTTCCCGGCTGCATGAGCAGGCTGTCTCCCTGTACCGCAACCACCAGATCAACGATGCCATTGCCAGCTGGGAAGAAGCCTTGCAACTGGATCCGACGTTCGAGCCCGCCCAGGTCAACCTGGAGCGGGCTCGTGCCGTTGCCGAGCGTCTGCGCGAACTCGACGATTGATTCAGCGCTCAGTTCAGTTCGACCAGCTCAACCCGCCGGTTCTCGGCTGGTCACCGGATCCGGCCATGTCAGTCCTCGCCGGCACTGATCTCCAGCAATGGCGCATCGGCGTCGAGGGTATCCCCGGGTGCCACATTGACCTCTTGGACCCGGCCATCCAACGGGGCTTTGATGGCCAGCTCCATCTTCATCGCTTCCATCACCGCCAGGGTCTGTCCTTCCGTGACCGAGTCGCCTTTGCTTACGCGCACCTCCAGCACCTTGCCCGGCATGGGTGAAACGATGCGGCCATCGCCACCGCTGCCGGCGGCCAGGGCCTCGAAGCGAGCATGGCGAACCAGGCGCCAGCGTCGCCCAGGCAGGCAGATGTCAAGCTGCCGCCCGCTTTCGCCAATGAACAGGAACAGGTGACGATGCTGCTCGTCTAAGGCCAGGCTGAAGTGGTGATCGGTCAGGGCAGTCAGGCGGGCACTGAGCGTGTGTCCGTCCAGGCTCAGGCGGTAGCCGCGCTCGGCGCTGCCGGTCGCCTGCATGATGAAGCGCTGCCCCTGGCACTCCAGGTCCACCGTTCGGGCTTCTTCCGCGCCCAGGCGCCAGCCGTCGGCCATGGCCCAGGGCCCGCCGCTGACCGCGGCCTGGCTTTCGTTGGCGCCCAGCCAGTGACAGGCGGCAGCGGCAAGGACATCGTCTGGCGGCTCGCCAGCCGCGCCAACAACGCTGTCCAGATCGCGGTCGAGCAGTCCGGTGTCTATACGAGCTTCGGCGAACACCTTGGCCGCGGCCAGGCGTTGCAGGAAGCCCAGGTTGGTGGTCGGCCCGTCGACGTGACAAGCGGCCAGGGCCCGGCCCAGGCGAGCCCGGCAGCGGTCGCGGTCGCTGTCGTGGACGATCAGCTTCGCGATCATGGGGTCGTAGTGCATGCTGACTTCGTCGCCGGCCTCCACGCCGGTATCGATTCGCACTCCGGCCTCGTTTGGAAACACCAGCCGGTGAATGAGGCCGGAGGAGGGCACGAAGCCACGATCGGGATCTTCGGCGTAGATTCTGGCCTCCATCGCATGGCCTTGGGCCTGGATCTGCTCCTGGCTCAAGGGTAGCGGCTGACCGGCGGCGATGCGGATCTGCCACTCGACCAGGTCCTGGCCGGTGATGAGTTCGGTGACCGGGTGTTCGACCTGGAGGCGGGTGTTCATTTCCAGGAAAAAGAATTCGTCGCCGTCGACCAGGAATTCCACCGTCCCGGCACCCAGGTAATCAACGGCCTCGGCTGCACGCACGGCTGCGGTCAGCAGGTTTTTGCGCACCCCTTCGTCCAGGCCGGCAGCCGGTGCCTCTTCGATGATCTTCTGATGGCGGCGCTGGCTGGAACAGTCGCGCTCGAACAGGTGGACCGTGTTGCCGTGGCTGTCGGCAAAGACCTGGGCCTCGATATGGCGCGGTCGTTCCAGGTAGCGTTCCAGGATCATGCGCTCATCATTGAAGGCCCCGGCGGCCTCGCGCCGGGCGGCATGCAAAGCTTCGATGAAGGAATCCTGGTGCCGGACCACGCGCATACCCTTGCCGCCGCCGCCGGCCGCGGCCTTGAGCATCAGCGGAAAGCCCACCTCGCCGGCCCGCGCCAGCAGGGTGGCGTCATCCTGCTCACTGCCATGGTAGCCGGGGATCAGCGGCACCCCGGCCGGCTCCATCTTCGCCTTCGCTGCTGCCTTGGAACCCATCAGCTCCATGGTCTCGGCGCTGGGGCCGATCAGGGTCAGGCCGGCCTGGTCGACGGCGCGGGCAAACTCGGGATTCTCGGCCAGGAAGCCGTAGCCGGGGTGGATGGCCTCGGCACCCTGGTCGCGCGCGGCTGCAATGATCTTGTCGATGGCCAGGTAAGACTCCCGCGCTGCGGCCGGACCAACGCGAACGGCCCGATCGGCCAGGCGCACGTGCCGGGCCCGGGCGTCGGCATCCGAATACACCGCAACCGTGGCTATTCCCAGCCGCCGACAGGTGGCAATGATGCGGCAGGCAATCTCACCGCGATTGGCAATCAATACAGTTTTAAACATCTTTACTCCAGCAACCATCCGTTATCTGGTTGATTGGCAAGTCTGGGCGACCAGGCTTTGTGTGAATTGTTTTAAGCACGAAGCACACGAAGGAAATGCATGGTCAATATTTCATCCAGCACTCGACTATTTCTCGAGCCAGGCTGGTTTGCGTTTTTCGAGGAAGGCGCCCAGGCCTTCCTGGCCTTCCCGCGACACCCGCAGGGCGGCGATCATTTCCGAGGTCTGGCGATCCAGGACCTCGCTGTCGTCGGCATGCGTGGTGACCAGGCGAATCAGTTCCTTGACGTGGGCCTGGGCATGCGGTCCGCCGGCCAGCAGCAGGTCAAGAATGTCGTGGATATGGCTGTCAAGCTGGCCGTGCGGCACTCGGTCGGTGATCAGGCCGATGCGAACGGCAGTAGCCGCGTCCATGCGTTCGCCGGTCAGCATGAAACGCCGGGCGTGCTTGACCCCTATCTTTGGAACCACGAATGGTGAGATCGTCGCCGGCGCCAGGCCCAGGCGTACCTCGGTCAGGCCAAAGCTTGCGGTTTCCAGCGCGACCGCGATATCGCAGCAGGCAATCAGGCCAACACCGCCGCCGAAGGCATGGCCATTGATGCGGGCGATGGTCGGGCAGGGCAGTTGATCAAGGCGGCGCAACATGGCCGCCAGGCGCCGGGCATCGGCCCGGTTGTCGGCCTCGGAGCCATCGGCCATGTCTCGCATCCAGTTCAGATCGGCCCCGGCCGAAAACGAGTGTCCGGCGCCGGTCAGGATCAGGATCCTGGCCTGTTCGGCGACCTTGTCGAAGGCACCGGTGAGCTGCGCAATCAACTCGGCATTGAAGGCGTTGTGCACCTCGGGCCGATTCAATGTCAGGGTGGCAACGCCGCGTTTGTCGATGGTCAGGTTCAGGAGATCAGTCATGGAAAAGATACGGTTTCAGGTTTACGGGTTACGGTTTACGGGCGGGCCTTGATCTGGGTTTCCGTTAACCGGAAACCGTAACCCGTAAACCGTCGCTTTTTCTACATTCGGAAGACGCCGAAACGTCCCTGCTCGATCGGGGCATTGGCGGCTGCGGCCAGGGCCAGGCCGAGGACGCGGCGGGTGTCGGCCGGGTCGATGATGCCGTCATCCCACAGGCGGGCGCTGGCGTAGTAGGGGTTGCCCTGGGCTTCGTAGGTCTCGCGGATGGGCGCCTTGAAGGCATCCTCTTCCTCGGCAGGCCAGTCCTGGCCGCGTGCGGTCATGGCGTCGCGGCGCACCGTGGCCAGCACGCTGGCAGCCTGTTCGCCACCCATGACCGAAATGCGCGCATTGGGCCAGGTCCACAGAAAACGCGGCTGGTAGGCGCGCCCGCACATGGCATAGTTGCCGGCGCCGAAGGAGCCGCCGATGATGACGGTGAACTTGGGTACGTGCGAGCAGGCCACGGCGGTGACCATCTTGGCGCCGTCCTTGGCAATGCCCGACTGCTCGTACTTCTTGCCGACCATGAAGCCGGTGATGTTCTGCAGGAAGACCAGCGGGATATTGCGCTGGTTGCACAGCTGGATGAAGTGCGCGCCTTTCAGCGCCGACTCGGAAAACAGGATGCCGTTGTTGGCAATGATGCCGACCTTGTAGCCATGAATGCTGGCGAAACCGCACACCAGGGTGGTGCCGTAGCGGGCCTTGAATTCGGTGAAC
Source organism: Wenzhouxiangella sp. (assembly GCA_007694055.1). GTDB lineage: Bacteria > Pseudomonadota > Gammaproteobacteria > Xanthomonadales > Wenzhouxiangellaceae > Wenzhouxiangella. Next base: position 2,013 of record RECK01000173.1, on the reverse strand, counting down.
TCCGAGCCATCGACGATGCGGGCAATGATTTCGCGCACTTCGAAGGGGTAGCGGGTGTCGGTGGGCAGGATGCCGTAAATATCCTCGGCCGGGTAGGCCGGTTCGGCCGCTTCAGTCGAGGCGGGTGCCGCGGCGCTCTGGCGGTTCAGGTTCGCGACCAGTTCACGGGCGATCGCCAGGGCGTGGGTGTCGTTTTCGGCAAAATGGTCAGCCACGCCCGACAGGCGGGTGTGGGTGTCGGCGCCGCCCAGGGTTTCGGCGTCGACCTCTTCGCCGGTGGCGGCCTTGACCAGCGGCGGGCCGCCGAGAAAGATCGTGCCCTGCTCCCTGACGATGATCGCCTCGTCGCACATCGCCGGTACGTAGGCGCCGCCGGCCGTGCACGAGCCCATCACCACCGCGATCTGCGGAATGTTCAGCGCCGACAGCCGGGCCTGGTTGTAAAAGATGCGGCCAAAGTGGTCGCGATCGGGGAAGACCTCGTCCTGCAGCGGCAGGAAGGCACCGCCCGAATCGACCAGGTAAATGCAGGGCAGGTGGTTCTCCAGGGCAATCTCCTGGGCCCGCAAATGCTTCTTGACCGTCAGCGGGTAGTAGGTGCCGCCCTTGACCGTGGCATCGTTGGCCACGACCATGCATTCCACCCCCGCGACCCGGCCGATGCCGGCAATCACCCCGGCGCCCGGTGCGGCATCGTCGTAAAGACCGTTGGCCGCCAGGGGTGAGACTTCAAGGAACGGGCTGCCCGGGTCGAGCAGGGTGCGCACCCGTTCGCGCGGCAACAGCTTGCCCCGATCCAGGTGTTTCTGGCGGGCCCGCTCGGGCCCGCCCAGGCCGGTCTCGGACAGCCGTGAGCGCAAGTCCTCGGCCAGCTGGCGATGGTGCGCCAGCCGCTCGACAAAATCGGCATCCTTGCGGTTGATATGGGTTTCCAGCCGCGCCATGGTCACTCCGTCAGATCAAACCCGCCTATTGTAGCGGACCGTCCCTGCCAGGCCGACGGCCAATTTCCTGTCGTGCGCTCATGGCGACATGGAACGGGCGATGCGGAAACCGATGAAATTGCTGGCACTGCTGCGCGGCGCTCGGTCGCGGTAGGCCGAGCGGGCATCTGACCCTACGGTGTACCAGGCGCCGCCGCGCAAGACATGCAGCTCGCAGTTGCCCGTCAGCCAGGCGCTGCCGTCGATCGGGGCGTCTTCATAGCTTTCGTTCCAGCAGTCCTCGGTGGCTTCCCACAGGTTGCCGTGCACTTCATGCAGGCCGAAAGCGTTGGCCGGGAAGCTGCGCACGGGGACGGTCTGATCGCGCAGCACGCCGGCCGGACAGCCCGGTGCCGGGGTGGTGCCATCAAAGTTGGCCTGGTCGGTCGTGATGCAGTCGCCGGTGTTGAAGCGGCCGGTGCTGCCGGCGCGGGCTGCATATTCCCATTCCGATTCCGACGGCAAGCGATAAGGCTTGCCGGTTTTCTGGCTGAGCCAGTCGATGAACTGCTGCATATCGACCCTGGCGACGTTCATCACCGGCCTTTCACCCCGGCCCCAGCCGTTGTCGGCGGGCGTGCGGGTGCAAGCGCCATCCGCCACACAGGCGTCCCATTCGGCAAAAGTGACCGCGGTCTGGCCCATGGCGAAAGCCGGAACGCTGACTTCGCGCTGCGGCCGTTCCCAATCAACACTCGATGGCTCGGTCACCGGGCTGCCCTGGGTAAAGCGGCCGGCCGGAATCATCACCATGATGGGACAATCGTCGCAGTCCTTGAAGCCGGCTTCGAAGCGATCAGAAAAAATGGCGGTGAACCTGGTGGTAGCGCGACCGATGCGGCAATCTCCTGGAGTGGGGGTGCAGATTTCGTCATTCGAGTAATGCAGGCGGATACTGCCGGAAGATGTCGCCAAAAGCAGTTGCGGCGAAGGCCCGTGTTGCAGGATGTTGTTGGACGGATCCGTGAGCGTGATGTAGGTTCCACCGGTGTCGCTCTCATGCTGGAACTCGTAGGCATTGCCTGCTATC
>RECK01000018.1 GCA_007694055.1 Wenzhouxiangella sp. | reverse complement strand
TCCTTGATCTCGTCGATCGTGTTTCTGAAGTCCAGCACGAAGGTGCGTTTGTTGGTGCCGAAGCGCCGGTTCAGGCGCGACAGCGTCTGCACGGCCTGCAGGCCGGCCAGCTTCTTGTCCACGTACATCGCCACCAGCTTGGGCTGGTCGAAGCCGGTCTGGTACTTTTCGGCCACGACCAGGATCTGATACTCGGCGGTGTCGAAGCGCCTGGGGAGTTCGGCTTCCGAAAAACCATTCGCGGCCGATTCGGTCCAGGTATTGCCGTCAATCTCCAGCTCGCCGGAAAACGCCACCAGCGCGCGCAGCCCGGAATAGCCCTTGGTCTCGATGTAGGCATTCAGATGCTGCCAGTAGCGCAGGGCGTGCTCGCGGCTCTGGGTGACGACCATGGCCTTGGCCAGACCATTCAGCTCCCGGGCCACGTGCCGCCGGAAGTGCTCCACGATCACCTCGACCTTCTGGTCGATCGCGGTCGGGTGCAGCGAGGCATAGCGGGCCACGCGGGCCTGGGCGCGGCGGCCCTTGAAGGCCGGGTCGTCCTCGATGGTTTTTTCGAGCTGGTAGTAGGCCTCGTAGGTGGTGTAGTTCTGCAGCACATCGACGATGAATTCTTCCTCGATCGCCTGGCGCATGGAATACAGATGGAAGGGCTGCGGCAGTCCGTCGGCACTCAAGCGCCCGAAGCGCTCCAGGGTGACGTTGCGCGGGGTGGCGGTAAACGCCAGGAAGGAGATGTTCTTCTGTGGCCCGCGTGCCTTCTGAAATTCCAGGATCAGGTCTTCCACGTCCTCCGAATCCCTGGCCCCGCGGGTCAGCGCATCGCTCATGGCCTGGGCGGCCTTGCCGGACTGGGAGGAGTGGGCCTCGTCGATGATGACGGCGAAGTTCTTGCCCGACTGGCCGGAAATGGTGGCCAGGTGCTCGGTGCCGAACTTCTGGATGGTGGTGATGATGATCCGCGCGCCCTTGAGGATGGCGATTTTCAGATCGCGCGAGGTGCCGTCGATCTTCTTGACCACGCCCTCGGTCTGGGCAAATCCGCCGATGGTGTTCTGCAGCTGCCGGTCCAGCACGATGCGATCGGTGACGATGATGGCGGTGTCGAACAGCGGCTGGTCGTCGGCATCGTGCAGGTTGATGATCTGGTGGGCGGTCCAGGCAATGGTGTTGGATTTGCCGGAACCTGCGCTGTGCTGGATCAGGTAGTTCTGCCCGGCGCCTTTGCCGCGGGCATCGGCCAGCAGCTTGCGCACTGCGTCCAGCTGCTGGAAGCGGGGGAAGATCAGGACTTCCTTGCCGTCGGACCGCTCCAGGTGGATGAACCGCCCGATCAGGTCCAGCAGCACCTCGCGGGAGAACACCGCCTTGCCGTCGGGCAGGTCCTTGTACAGATAGGCCACCCGATGCTCGTCGGGCACGTCCGGATTGCCGGCACCCCCATCACGGCCCCGGTTGAAGGGCAGAAAGGTGGTCTTGCCGTTCCTGAGGCGTGTGGTCATCGACACGTTGTCCGGGTCGAGCGCAAAATGGACGATGGCGCCGCGCTTGAAGGTCAGCAGCGGCTCACCGGCCGGGGAGCGGTCTTTTCGATACTGCTGCTCTGCGTGCTTGATGTTCTGGCCGGTCAGCGGGTTCTTGACCTCCAGCGTGGCCACCGGGATGCCGTTGACGAACAGCACGATATCGATGGCGTTCTTGTTCTTCGCCGAGTAGCACACCTGCCGCATGACAGACATCAGATTGGCCTGGTACAGCGAAGTCAGTGCTGGATTGAGGCCGGAGGCGGGCTTGAAGTAGCACAACTCGAAGCGGATGTTCGGCACCAGCTTGATGCCCTGGCGCAGAACCTCATGGCTGGGGTGCTGCTTCAGGGCTTGTTCCAGGCGCTTCAGAACCTCGGCCTCGGCCTGGGTGCTGTAGTGGTCTTCCAGCTTCTGCCAGGCTTCCGGCTGCGTGGTCTTGAGGAAATCGAATAGCAGGCCGGTGTCCAGCGCATGGGCGACGTCGTAGTGTGAGGCGCAGTCGCGCTCGATGTAGCCCTGATGGTCCGTCAGGCAGGCAACGATGTGGGCCTCGAAGACCTTTTCCTGATGGATGTCGGCGGTGTTATGGGTTACGGTCATGATTCCGTCCCTTGATCCTTGGCGTCGGCCACTGCGCACAGATGAGCATACAAAACACGCATCGCCTCGCGAAAGAAGTGCAATTCCGAACCGATGAATCCCTGCGCCCTCTCGCCAACACCACCGTAACGCAGCTCAACCGATCTCGGGTCGATCTCATCCAGCTCCTTGATGCGCCCCATCGCCCAAGGTTCGATTCCCGAAACATCTTTTGCGAGATCGCTCAGACAGTGTGACTTTGGTGCTGCTTTCCTAGTCTGGCAGAGAATTGCGTGCTTCAGCAAAAGCTCGATCGAGTGTCGAATCAGGTAGATGGCTGGAAACTGCGCCACGAAATCTTCAAGATCATTCTTGAAAACGCGGTCAATCAGCAGCTCAGCGCACTTGAAATAGTTCTCGGCGATCTGTCTGAGGTTCTTCTCTTCAAGAATGTCCATGTCACCGAATGCGAAGGCCTTGGGTTCGACCCACTCATTCAAACGTTCAAATTCACGGTCAGGCTCCCAAAACAAGCGGTGATGATGAACATCCCGGTTATTCACGCGCCCACTTCCTCTTGAATGGCGTCGCGCTGACGGTCTGCAGTGCCGGATTTGGCGTAGGTGGTTACGTCGATCTGGCCGGTGACGGCGGCGGTGATCAGGGCGGAGCGGTATTCTTTGAGGAGTTCGGCGTGGGTCCGAACCTTCGACTTCAAAGCTGTCAGGCGCTGTTCATGTGCACTCAACTCTGACGCTATTC
>RECK01000019.1 GCA_007694055.1 Wenzhouxiangella sp. | reverse complement strand
TTGTTTGTGGTGCGCACGACCGGGGTCGAGGCCGACTACGGCACGATCACTTCCGGCGAGGAGCACTTCTACCCCTGGAAAACCCTCTGGCCCCGCGACGAGGGTGAGGCAGAAGGCCTGAATTCGCAGCAGCGCCTGATCGAGGGCATGCTGAACCGGACCAATCTGCTTCGCATCTTGCGCACCTGCTCGGTCTTCATGGATACCGACAGCGGGCCACGCATCAAGGTGGTGTGTCGCTACCAGCAGTTCCGTGCGGCCAACAAGATTCTCGAGCGCCTTCGTCGTGGCCGGAATGCCGAGGAAAGGAGTGGCGTGGTCTGGCATACGCAAGGCTCGGGCAAGAGCCTGACCATGGTCTTTGTCGCCCGCATGCTGCGCGCTTCCAAAGACCTGCACGACTACAAGCTGGTGCTGATCAACGACCGGGTGGACCTGGAGGAGCAATTGGCCCAGACCGCGACCCTGATCGGCGGGCGAGTCAACGTGATCGACAGTCGCCAGGCCTTGCGCCGTGATCTGGCCACGGACCAGTCCGACATCAACATGGTGATGGCGCACAAATTCCAGCTTGCCGATCCAGGCCTGCCGGTCTCCGTGGCCGAGGCGCTGGGCACCTACCAGGCCATTCCCGGCAAGGAAACCTTTGGCGTGGTCAATGACTCCGACCGCATCGTTCTGATGATCGACGAGGCCCACCGCACCCAGGGCTCCGAGCTGGGTGAGAACATTTTCGAGGCCTTCCCCAACGCGGCCCGGATTGCCTTTACCGGCACGCCGCTGATTACCGAGCGTCATGGTGAGAAACGCACGGTCAAGCGGTTCGGGGAGTACATCGACCAGTACAAGCTGATGGACGCGGTCGAGGACGGCACGACGCTGCAGATTCTCTACGAGGGCCGCACCGCTGATGCCGCCCTGAACGACAAGCATGGCTTCGATACCCGCTTCGAGAACCTGTTTCGCGAGCGCAGCGAGGAGGAACTGCTGGCCATCCGCAAGAAATACGGGGCGACTGGCGACATTCTGGAGGCCGAGCGGCGCATTGAGGCGATCGCGAAGGATCTGGTGGCCCATTACCTGGCGCATATCTTTCCCAATGGCTTCAAGGCGCAGGTGGTTTGCCACTCCAAGCTGGCGGCGGTGCGCTACCAGAAAGCGATTGAACAGGCCCTGGCCGACACCGTGGCCGCCCTTCGGGCTGAGCCGGAACCGGATGAGGACAAGATTCGGCGGGTCGGGTTTCTCAAGGCCGCCGTGGTGATTTCCAACGATGGCACCAACGAGGCGGCCTATGTGACCGAGGCTCGGAAGCAGGCGCGAGCCTGGAATGCCGTGGACAATTTCTGCAAGCCCTTTGCCTTCGATGACCCCGACCGGCCCTACAGTGGCATTGCCTTCCTGGTCGTCTGCGACATGCTGCTGACCGGCTTCGACGCCCCGATCGAGCAGGTCATGTACCTGGACAAGAAAATCCGCGAACACACCCTGCTGCAGGCCATTGCCCGCACCAACCGGGTGATGAAGGGCAAGCAGCGTGGCTATGTGGTGGACTACGTGGGCCTGACTCACCGGCTGACTGAGGCGCTGACGCTGTATGCAGCCACCGATGAGCAGCAGGAACTGGCCAGCGGCTTGAAGAACATTACCTCCGAAGTGCCAGTGCTGCAGGAACGCTACCAGCGCCTGCTGCAGTTGTTTTCGGAACACAAGGTGGCCGAAATTCAGGACTTCGTCGAAGGCAAACTGGCCTCGGTCGAAGAAGACGCCGGCGTTGTCCACGAAGCGGTCAGGCTGCTGAAGGACGAAAAGCTGCGGGCGGACTTCGATGTCTATTTGAAGAAATTCCTGAGCAGCCTGGACATTATTTTGCCGCATCAGGCTGGCCAGCTATACCGGGTGCCGGCCAAGCGTCTGGGCTATATCCAGCGGGTGGCCAAGGAGCGCTACAAGGACGATACGCTGAATCTGGGCGATGCCGGCCAGAAAGTGCGGGACCTGATCAATGACCACCTGATCAGCTTGGGGATCAATCCCAAAGTGCCGCCCGTGGAGCTGCTGTCTGATGACTTCCTCGACCAGCTTGAAGCGCATGCCGGCGGCAATGCTGAGGCCAAAGCCTCGGAGATGGAGCATGCCATCCGCAAGCACTGTACCGTGCATCACGACGAGGACCCGGCCTTCTACAAGAGCCTGTCGGAAAAAGTCGAGCAGCTTATTCAGCGCCATCAGGGCGAATGGGAGAAGCTGGCTGAAGAGCTGGAGGCCTTGCGCAAGGTCGCGGTAGAGGGGCGCCAGCAGGGCGAGGCGGGCATGAGCCGGGAAGCGACCAGCTTCTACGACCACATTGCCAACGAGGCCTTTGGCGGCGAGGTGCCGGCCAGCGCCAGACCCAGGATGCGGGCGCTGATGGAAGCGATCGTGGAAACCTTGCAGCACAGCATTGGCAGTATTGATTTCTGGCACAACGCCGACAAGCAGAAGTGTACCCGTAGCGAGATCAAGGCGGCCCTGACCCTGACCGGCATCCCGGAGATTAAGTCGAACCGGGAACGAATCGCGGTCGAAATCATGAAGCTGGCCAAGAACCGTCACGATGCCCTGCTTCAGGGCTCGGAATCCACCGAGGCTGCGTCATGACACCGAGACGGGTCAGAGACATCGAATACCAGCTGCTGCCCGGCAGTCAGCGCAAGACTACCGATATCGTCATCGAGCGCAACGGCCAGGTCGTTGTGCGCCCGCCGGCTGGTCTGACGCCTGAGCAGGTGGATGCGCTGGTCGACAGCAGGCGGATGTGGATTTACCGCAATCTGGCCGAGTGGAAAGACCTGAATGCCACCGCCGTGGCGCGCGAATGGGTCAACG
>RECK01000020.1 GCA_007694055.1 Wenzhouxiangella sp. | reverse complement strand
GAATTTCCCTGTCTGCTACCGGCCTGTCCGCTTCTCTCACTGGTCTGAGTTTTTCCGCTACCGGTGTCAGTGGCTCAGAAACCAAGGTCACCCTCGGCACGGATAAAATCAAACTGCTGCAAGATGACATAGCTTTGCTCCGGCAGCAGGTGACTATCAATCAAGCTTCAATTATCGAGCTGCACGGCTGATGGTGTTGTCCCCTTTGAGCTCTGGCAATTTGACGTCCGCGGCGCGCCCTTTTCTCCAGCAATCCCAATGCTGCCTGCCTGCATCACCTGAGTAGATGGCATGAGAGTCGTCAAGCCATTTCAGATTGCCGTATTGTCTCGCCCGTTTACGTTTCGGCGTCGGCACTACCTGGGTGTGGCCTCGCTGCTCCACATGCCCCTGGAAGGTGAACCGCGGCTGCTGCCGGAATCGGCCCTGTGGCAGGACGCGGCCAAGGCCACGGCAGGGGAAGTGGCCCTGGACGCCGGTGTCCCCAAGAAGCGAGGCGAGTTTCTGGTGGCCGGCTCGGCCTGGGCGCCGGATGGCAATCCGGTTGGATTACTGCGAGCTGCCGTCGAGTTGGGAGGCCGGCGCCGTGAGCTGGCCGTTTTTGGCAATCGCTGGTTTCACGGCGAGCAGATTTCCGATCCCGAACCGTTCGTTGAAATGCCTTTGAGTTGGCAGCATGCCTTTGGTGGAGAAGGCCTTGCAGTCAATCCGCTCGGCAAGGGTGGTGAGCCGATGGTCGCGCCCGACGGACACAAGCGTATCCCCCTGCCAAATATTGAAACACCAGGCGAGTTTCTGACTCGACCGGGCCAGCGCCGGGAACCGGCCGGTTTCGGTCCGGTTGATCCGGGCCGGCCACAGCGCATACGGCTGGCGGGAACCTACGATCAGAAGTGGCTAAAGACCGATTTTCCAGGCTTGGCCCGCGATGTCAAATGGACTTACTTCAATATTGCCCAGCCAGCGCAGTGGCTGGACGGTCTGCTTGAGGGGGGTGAGCGGTTTCGATTGGAAAACCTGCATCCGGAAAAACCCCTGATCGAAGGAGAGCTCCCCCGATTGCGCCAACGTGTTTTCTGCCGCCGACGCGGAAGCAGCACGCTCGAAGAGGCTGACAGCCAGCTCAGCACGGTGTGGTTTTTCCCCAGTCTGGACCGCATGACGCTGATCTATCACGCCAGCTTTGAAGTCGAGGAAGACGATGCAGCCGATATCGAGCTGCTTTATCTGGCTGCCGAACACGCCGGGCGGGAACGCTCGAACAAGCATTACGCGGATGTGCTCTCAGCCCGCCTGAATAAGGATGGCGACCTGGCCTCCATGCTCGACCAGTTGCGTGACGATGACCTGATGCCGGAAGGGCTGGGAGTTTCGTTGCTTGAGTGGGCGGCAGATCGTCTCAAGGACCCGCGTCCCGAACCGCGTCTTGATCGCATGCGTGCGGTCTCTGAAGCCCATCGTGCTGCCATGATCGCCCAGGCCGAGGCCGAAGACCTGCCGATCGACACCGGCGAGCCGCCTGGCTTTCCCGAGATGCCCGATCTGTCGGCCATCGATGATCTGCAGGAGTTCATCCGCGAGCAGGAGCGTGAGATGAAAGTGCAGATGGGCCGCCTGGAAGAGCTGCAGCAAAACCGTGATCAGCATGCCCAAAAAGCACTGGCCGTATATGAGGAGAACCCCGAGCTCGCCGAAATCGCGCCACCACCTGATACGGGTGCTGCCAAGACTGGACCACCCGGCTATCACCCCGACCAGGTCAGCGCCATGCATCGGCAAATGGTCGAGGACATGGAAGCTGCCGGTCAGGATGCCAGTGACCTGCGCGCTACCTTGAACGATCCAGCTGAACTCGAGCGCTGGAAACAGTCCCGCACTGATCTGCTCAATCTGTATCGTCAAGGCGCCCACCATCAGACTGCGGCGCCTGCGGCACAGCACTCGGTCCGGTTGCGTGCCACCCTGACAGAGCTGCTTGAGCGCGGCCAGTCGTTGCGAGATGCGGATTTTACCGGTGCCGATTTGAGCGGAATGGATTTGCGCGGTGCCCGACTTGACGGAATTCTGCTCGAATCAGCCTGCCTGGACGGCACCAGGCTGGACGGAGCGGTGCTCGATGAGGCAGTTCTTGCCCACGCCCGCATGGAAGGAACCTGCCTTGATGAGGCCAGCCTGGTCGGGGCCAACCTGGGCAAGGTGCGCTGGATGGGTGGGAGTGCGCGCAACGCCGATCTTACCGATGCCAACCTGGTGGGTGCACGCCTGCGCGAGGTCGATTTGACCGGGGCCCGGCTGGAGGGCCTGGGCAATCTGCTCGATATCCGCCTCGATCGGGTTTGCCTTGATCAGGCGGTGCTCAACAACGCCCTGTTTCTTGATCGAGACTTGACCGGACTGTCTTTCCGTGAATGCCAGCTCGACTCGGCAGTGTTCATTCGCTCCACCTTGAGCGATTGCGATCTTTCCGGCGCGAACCTTTTCCAGGCGGCGTTCATCAGTTGCCGCTTGCGCCAGACTTGCTTGTCCGGGGCGAATCTCAGTAATGCTCGATTCGTGGTCGATTGCGACCTTACCGGTGCCAGGCTGGATGGTGCAGCGGCCGCCGGGGCCAATTTCCGTGGCGCCTGTTTGCTGGGCAGTCATTTCGATGGCGCAGACCTGAGTGGTGCCGACTTGAGCGAGGTCAATGCCGGTGGTGCGAGTCTGGAGCGTATCGTTGCGGCCGGATCGCTGTGGATTCGAGCCGACCTGCGCGAGTCCCGTCTGCGCGGCGCGGACCTGCGCGATGCCTTGTTGACCAAGGCCGATCTGCGCCTGGCCTCGCTCGAGGGAGCCAACCTGTTTCAGGCCGACCTGGCCCAGGTCCACG
>RECK01000021.1 GCA_007694055.1 Wenzhouxiangella sp. | reverse complement strand
TCGACGAGAATTTCGCTGACGATGTGGTGGGCAATGCGGCAGCACTGGATGTCTTCAAATTCCTGAAGATCGAAGTTGAAGACCGACCCCTGCTGGATTGGATGCAGGCAAACGATCCTGACCTGCAAGCCGCCCTCGCGGAAGATTCCGCGACCGGCGAGGCGTGGATGCAGTCCTTTTCCTCCCTTGTGCGTGAAGAACAGCAGCCTGCCTCGCACCCGCTGGCCAAGCAAATTTACTGGCTGACGGGCGATGACCCCACCGATGACGGCCAGTATCACCTGCTGCAGCCACTTTTCGCCAGCAGCTTCACTCATGTCATCGACGCGGAGATTCGTGATGCGCGCTTCGGCGAGCTAAACAAGCTGGCCCGCCAGGCTCGGCGCGAGCGCAAGGCCCATGACATCCCGTATCGAGACTATCGCGGCCTGGTCGTTCGCAAACTCGGCGGCACCAAGCCACAGAACATTTCCCAACTCAACAGCGAACGTGGCGGCATCAATTACCTGTTGGATTCGTCCCCGCCGAATTGGGGCAAAGAGCGGGCCTTGAACCTGCGTGGCAGTGAGTCCGCCCTTTATGCCTTCAGGTGGTTTGACGAGGTTGAAGCTCTGCTGAAAAAACTCCAGAAGCTCCTGAAGGCCAACCCGGACCCCAACCTGGAAACCAGGCAGAAACGGGAGGCCATCGAAAGAAACCTGGGGCAGCAACTGGCCGAATTCGGCGCTGCGGTTCGCGGTAGCCACCCCCCCGGCTGGACGCGAGACAGCAACTGTCGCCTGCCCCTGTGCGAGCAATTGTGGCTGGACTCGGAGCGAACCGAGCTGCCGGTACGCACGGATGAGCACGAGCAGGATGACATCGAGTTCAACAAGGCCTACGACCTCGGCAACTGGCCCGACGAAGTAGCCAAGCGCTTTGGTGCATGGCTGAATGAACGCCTGCGCACCGCCGGCATCAACACGGTCGGCGATTTGGAACTTCGACACTGGTCGCGCCAGGCCATCTTGGACACGCAGTGGCCGATTCCCATACAACGTCGAGCCAGCGGAGGTTCAGCATGAGTGAGTGCCCCGATTTCACCCACCTGCTGTGCTTGCCGCGCTTGCGAGTGCAGAACGCCAATGCGGTTTCCAGCCCACTGACTCACGGCTTCCCGGCCATGACGGCCTTTCTGGGCCTGATGTGGGCACTGGAACGCAAGGCACACGCCGCAGGCATCGAAGTCTTTTTCAATGCCGTTGGGGTGATCTGCCATGAACATCAGGAACTGATCACCGATACCGGTTTCGTAAAAGCCTTCCGGCTGACCCGCAACCCCATCGACAAAACCGGAAAGACAGCAGCGATCGTCGAAGAAGGCCGCATGCACGTGGAGATCAGCCTGCTTCTCGGCATTACCGCAGAGCACTGGCGGGATACGGAAAGGGAGAGGGAGGAGACAAGCGCCATCGCTGCGATCCTTCATTCGATGAGGGTCGCTGGCGGCACACTGCATCCGCCCGAAAAACCGGGGCTGCGGCGCTATCGTCCATGGACGATCCCCCAGTCCGGAAGTGACGCAGCGGCTGTATTCAAGAAGGCGCGCGGCCGCCTGCTTCCCGGCTCGGCGCTGGTCTTGCGTGAAGACCTGATCGGAAAGCGCCAGAAAGCTCTGCAACAGTCGAACCCGGATTGCAGCCGGCTGGAGGCATGGCTTTCCCTGTCAAGATTCAACTGGCGCTATCAGGAAGATGACAGCGGCAAAGGTGAATGGGTCAATGACCGACCAAAGGGCAGTGGCTGGATCGTCCCCATACCGATCGGCTACGGCGCCCTGAGCGAACTCCACCCTGCCGGCAGCGTGACCAACGCCAGAGACGCGAACACGCCATTCCGGTTCGTCGAAAGCCTTTACTCGGTCGGCGAGTGGCTGGGACCACACCGAATACAGGAGGCCAAGCAAATGCTGTGGTACAGCGAAAGCGACCCTGAATCCGGTGCCTATCGCTGCCGCAACGACTATCGCTCGCAGCCTGACCAAGTCGGTCAACTCTCAATAGATTAACTTTCGAGGAGAACAAAATCATGTCAAACGCACTGACCACCGCCTCTGTACTGGCTTTCGAGCGCAAGCTCGATCCTTCAGACGCCCTGTTTTTTTCCGGCAACTGGGATGATCGCGGCAATTCGGATTCCTGGTCACCAGTCGAAATCCGGGAAAAGGCCGTTCGCGGCACCATCTCCAACAGACTGAAGACAAAGGACCCGGATCCGGCCAAGCTCGACGCCGCAATCGAAAACCCCAACCTGCAAACCGTGGATGTAGCCACCCTGCCCGCCGATGCCGACACGCTCAAGGCCCGGTTTACCTTGCGCGTACTGTCCGGTGTGGGCGATCCCTCGGCCTGCAATAGCGCCGCCTATCGCGACAAGCTGCTGGAAACAGTTCGGGGATACGTCGACGGTATCGGCCTGGGCGAGCTGGCCTTCCGCTACGCCGCCAACCTGGCTAACGGCAGATTTCTGTGGCGCAACCGTATCGGTGCTGAGGAAATCACCATCCAAGTAGCCCACATCAAGGATGGAGTCGCGACCAGCGAATGGAATTTCGATGCGCTTTCGCACAACATGCGCGAACTGACCGCACCGGACAACGAGAAAGGCAAGTTGCAAGAGTTGGCGAAACTGATAGAGCAAGGCCTGTCGGGACATGAACATGTACTTCTGCGGATTACCGCGTTTGTGCGGGTCGGCGCAGGCCAGGAAGTTTTCCCATCTCAGGAGCTCATACTGGATCGTGGCCGCGGCGACAAGAGCAAGACGCTATACCAGGTCGGCGACATTGCTGCCATGCATTCCCAGAAGATCGGCAATGCACTTCGAACTATCGATACCTGGTA
>RECK01000110.1 GCA_007694055.1 Wenzhouxiangella sp. | reverse complement strand
CACCTCTCGCAACGGGTGGTATCTGGCCGATCAGGGCCTGGCCGGGTTGCGGAGTACGGCACAAACCTTTCCCCGAGCCATCCGCGCCACCAGGCGCCGGATCAAAGCTACTAAACGAGCAGCCGGCAACAAGGTAGTCTCACCGGGTCCGGGCCACCGAGAGCCAGTCAGCCACCCCGGCTGATAACCCGGCCAGGCCCTGAGCGGCCGGATACCACCCGGTGCATCTTCCACCCCTTCCAATCTCTTTTGCACCAGCTGGCAGCAAGCAAAACGTGCGAGCAGCCCCGGACAGCCAAAACCGCGTTTACATCAAGGCATAAAGTCTTGTGCAGCTGCCGCCACTTTTGTGCACAAAGAAAGCCCATGCCCGGCTCTGCGTACTCAGTGCTTTTCGGGCAATCAGGTGTTTGCGGGATCCGGATATAACCAAAAAGCCAGGCCGACCTCGAAGCCAGGACGGTCCGGACACTGAGACACGACGCTAATCAGGTTACCTTTTACCTTTTACCTTCCCCCTACAAAGCCTCCGAAGCAAAATCTGCCAGCCTGGAACGTTCACCGCGTCTCAAAGTGATGTGCCCGGCGTGCGGCCAGTGCTTGAAACGATCCACGGCGAAGGTCAGGCCGGAGGTGGTTTCGGTCAGGTAGGGGGTGTCGATCTGTTCGACGTTGCCCAGGCAGACGATCTTGGTGCCGGGGCCGGCGCGGGTGATCAGGGTCTTCATCTGCTTGGGCGTGATGTTCTGGGCCTCGTCGATGATCAGGTAGCGGCTGAGAAAGGTGCGGCCGCGCATGAAGTTCAGCGAGCGGATCTTGATTCTTGAGGCCAGCAGGTCGTTGGTGGCTGCCCGACCCCAGTCGCCGCCGTGGTCGTCGGACTCGGTCAGGACTTCCAGGTTGTCGGTCAGCGCACCCATCCAGGGCGTCATCTTCTCTTCCTCGGTGCCGGGCAGGAAGCCGATATCCTCACCGACCGAGACCGTGGCCCGGGTCATGACGATTTCGCGGTAGAGCTTTTCGTCCAGGGTCTGGGCCAGGCCGGCGGCCAGGGCCAGCAGGGTCTTGCCGGTGCCGGCGGTGCCGAGCAGGGTAACGAAGTCGATGTGCGGGTCCATGAGCAGGTTCAGGGCGAAGTTCTGCTCGGGGTTGCGCGCCATGATGCCCCAGACACCGTGCTGCTGGCGGCGGAAGTCGCGCGCGACCTCAAGTACGATGGCGTCGTCGTCAACCTGGCGGACCAGGGCTTCCAGGCCGTTGTCTCCGGCCAGGCGCAGACACTGGTTGGGATACCAGTCGTCGCCGGGCTGTCGCCCCATGCGGTAGTAGGTGCGGCCTTCCTCGGTCCAGGAGTCGCGGGTGCTGTGTTCTTCCCAGAACGAATTGTCGAGCTCGCGCATGCCGTTGTAGAGCAGGCTCAGATCATCCAGTGCGCGGTCGTTGTGGTAGTCCTCGGCGAGCACGCCGTGGATGGCGGCCTTGATGCGCAGGTTGATGTCCTTGGAGACCAGCACGACCTGCTTGTCGGGGTGTTCGCGAGTCAGGCTGAGGGCGGCCAGCAGGATCTCGTTGTCGGCCAGCGAGCCATCGCCGACCAGGTCGCTGTCATTGTCGAAGTGGCGGCTCTGAAAATACAGGCGACCAGTGCCTACTTTCAGGTTCAGTCCTTCCGGCTCGGCCAGTTCAACGCCGTTTTCCAGGGCATCGCCGGGCTGCAGCATCTGGCCGAGGAAACGGCTGACCTGGCGCACGTTGCGGGCGACCTCGGAAACGCCTTTCTTGGCCCGATCCAGCTCCTCGAGCACGATCATGGGCAGAAAGATATCGTGTTCGGCAAAGCGGAACAGCGAGGTGGGATCGTGCATCAGCACGTTGGTGTCCAGAATGTACAGGCGCTGACGCTCAGCCATCATGAGTTTTCAGGCTCCATGTGAGGGGAAGGGTGGGGCCGAAGTGGTGTGTTCAGTCCAGTGCGCGCGCGGCTTCAAGCACTTCTTCAACGTGGCCGGGTACGCGCACCTTGCGCCACGCTTTTACGAGCTTGCCTTTGGCGTCGAACAGGAAGGTGCTGCGCTCGATGCCCATGACCTTCTTGCCGTACATGTTCTTTTCCTTGATCACGTCGAACTCCCGGCACAGCGCTTCGTCGGTGTCAGCCAGCAGCGGGAAGGGGAATTCGTGCTTGGCTGCAAACTTGTCGTGACTGGCGGCCGTGTCGCGCGATACACCGACAATCTCGCAGTTCTCGGCCTGGAATTCATCGTACAGGTCGCGGAAGCCCTGGCCTTGCTTGGTGCAGCCGGGGGTGTTGTCGCGCGGGTAAAAATAGACGACAAGCGGCTTGCCCTTGAAATCACTGAGCTTGAGGGTTCGGTCGCCGCTGGCGGGCAGTTTGGTCGAGGACAGTTTGGGATCTTGGCTCATAAATAAAATTATTGTTAATTCAGGTACTTGGCATCGCACGGGTCAGTAATTACCCGCCCGGATGAGTTAAACTAGCACAATTACGTCATTGTCAGGCAGTCTGGATTGGGCCGGCCTGGCAGGTTTCACGGAGTTGACATGTTCAAGGGATCAATCGTCGCGCTGGTCACCCCCATGGCCGCGGATGGTGCGATCGATGAGGCCGCCTTCAAGGGCCTTCTCGACTGGCACATGGAATCGGGCACTGCCGGTGTCGTGATCGCCGGCACCACCGGCGAATCGGCCACGCTTGGCGAGGCGGAATTCGTGCGTTTGCTCGAACTGGCGGTAGCGCACACGGCGGGTAGCATGACCGTGCTGGCCGGTACCGGCAGCCCATCTACCAGCGAGACCATCAAACGCACTGCGTTGGCTGCAAGCTTGGGTGCCGATGCGGCGCTGGTGGTCACCCCGTCCTACAACCGTCCTTCCCAGCGCGGACTGCTGGCCCATTACCGGGCCGTGGCCGATGCCGCCGAGTTGCCGGTGGTGCTTTACAACGTGCCGGCACGAACGGCGGTGGATCTCAAGCCGGAAACCAGTCTGACCCTGGCTGCCCACCCGAATATTGTCGCGATCAAGGAAGCCGTGGCCGATGAGCAGCGCGTAGCCGCGCTGGTCGAAGGCGGTTTGGCGGTGATCAGCGGCGACGATCCCAGCTGCTGCGAGCGCATGCTGGCCGGTGCCCAGGGCGTGATTTCGGTTGCCGCCAACGTGATTCCGGCCGAGTATGCGCGGCTGTGCGAGCTGGCCCTTTCCGGCCAGGCTGAGCAGGCCCGGGCGCTCGATGCGCGCTGGGTTGAACTGTATGCGTTTCTCGGCGTCGAAGCCAATCCAGTGCCGGTCAAGTGGTTGTTGTGGAAGCTCGATCGCATCGGGCCGGGCATTCGACTGCCGTTGGTAACGCTTGATCAGCGCTGGCACAAGCGCGGCGAAGTTCTGGCCCATGCACTGGAAGGGCCGGTTGCGTTAAACTGACGGATTGCACGGCTTTCGCTGCACCATTGTCGATGCGCCACCGCTTTCATCCCAGGCCCAAGGGGTTTATGAACTCTAAACCAGTCATTATCAAGTTGTTTTTGCTGCTGTGTGCGATCTGCTCTATTGCAGGTTGCGCCAATCGGGATCGCCAGCCGATTTACGTTGCCAGCGAAGAAGTTCAGTCGGTCCAGGTGCCGGAGGGTCTGAGCGAGCCTCGCATCCGTCCCACTTACCGCATTCCGGGCTACTCGCTGCCAGAAATGGCCGCGGTGGGAGACGAGGCGCGGCCACCGCGGGTGCTGCCCAGCGCCGAGGCCGAGGCCTCGCGCTCGCATATCCGGTTCGGGCCCAGCGGCCTGTTCCTGGCCGTGGATGACGAAGCCGAGAGCGTTTGGCGGCGCCTGAGTTTCGCCCTCAACCGGGGTGGAATGAGCGTGCGCCGGGTCGATGAAGCCAGTCGACAGTTCCAGTTTCGATTCGATCATGATCCGATCGCGGTCAATCGCACCGGGCTGGCGCGACTTGCCGTCTGGCGGGGCTCGGAGGTGATGGACTACAGCGGCGACTACCGGGCCGAAGTGCATCCGGATGGCGACAACGCGCGGGTCAATATCTACCACGCCAACGGCAATCTCCTAGATATGGAAACGGCCGAATATGTGCTGGCGGTCCTCCGTGAGCGCCTGGGCTGAGGAGGACACGGGCCGGCGTGCGGCCGGCTTCAGCGTACCAGCAGCTTGAGCTTGTCCGGGACGTCTTCCCAATCCTTGGCATCGGCCGGCGCCGGCTTCATTTCAGTGATGACCGGCCATTCGCGTGACAGCTCGGCGTTAAGCTCGAGAAATTGCTGCTGGTTGGACGGCAAGTCGTCTTCCGGGTAGATGGCTTCGACCGGGCATTCGGGTTCGCAAAGCGTGCAATCAATGCATTCCTCGGGATCGATGACCAGGAAATTTGGGCCTTCGTGGAAACAGTCCACGGGACAAACTTCGACACAGTCGGTGTACTTGCACTTGATGCAGTTTTCGGTAACGACGAAAGTCATGGGCAATGATCCAATGGCCAGCCGGGCCGAGGCCCGGTCTGTGATGATGAAAGTGATAAACTAAGGTTCATTTTAACAAAGCCGGGCATGAACGAGACGCGCAAACCGGCCCAATCCAGCAACCATCAGACTGACTCCGTGACCGAATCCAGCGCCAAGCCGCGCATCATTACTCGCCAGGAACACGGCATCCAGCCCCGCCACGTCAGCGCCAATGCCATCAAGGTTGTGGAGCGGCTGCAACAGGGCGGCCACCTTGCCTTTATCGTGGGCGGCAGTGTCCGTGACCTGCTGCTCGGCCAGAATCCCAAGGATTTCGACGTGGCGACCAGCGCGACGCCGGATCAGGTGCGCGAGCTGTTTCGCAACGCACGCCTGATTGGCCGCCGTTTCCGCCTTGCCCACGTGCGCTTCGGGCGCGAGATCATCGAAGTGGCGACCTTTCGCGGTGGCGAGGACGAAGACAGCGAGCATCGAGAAATCGAGGCCGGCGGCCGGGTGCTGCGTGACAATGTCTTCGGCAGCGAGGCAGAGGATGCCAGGCGCCGCGACTTCACCATCAATGCCTTGATGTACGACCCGATCAGCGAAACCATTCGCGACCATGTGGGCGGCTACGAGGATGTCCTGGCCCGTCGCCTGCGCCTGATTGGCGACCCGGTGACCCGCTACCGTGAAGACCCGGTGCGTTTGCTCCGAGCGGTGCGGTTCATGGTCAAGCTCGACCTGGCCGTCGACCCCCAGACCGCCGGGCCGATGGTATCGATGGCCCCGCTGCTCGGTGACATTCCGCCGGCGCGTCTGTTCGATGAGATTCTCAAGTTGTTCCTTTCCGGGCTGGCCTGGCCGACCTACCAGGCGCTGGTGCGTCAGGCGCTCTGGGATCAGCTGTTTCCTGGCCTGTTCGAGGATCCGGCCCAGCCGCCTACCCTGGTCGAGCAAGCCCTGAAGAATACAGATCAACGGGTAGCCGAAGGGCTGCCGGTGACGCCAGGGTTCCTGTTTGCCGCCTTCCTGTGGCCCAGGGTCAAGCAGCGGGCCCAGGTTCTGGTCGAGGAGGGTATGCCGACGGTTGAAGCGCTGGCCGAGGCCGGTGAGGACGCCATCGTGCATCAGGCCGGGCGGGTAGCGATTCATCGGCGTTTTTCCGGGATGGCCAAGGAGATCTGGTGCCTGCAGCCGCGCTTTGAAAAACGGCAGGGCAAGCGCGTTGCCCGCTTGATGAATGAACGCCGTTTTCGGGCTGCCTACGACTTTCTCTTGCTGCGCGTACTCGAAGAGCCTGAGCTGGCCGAGCTGGCCGAGTGGTGGACGGAAATCCAGAAAGTGGATGGTGAGCAGCGGGTAGAACAGGTTCAGGAGGCCGGCCGGGGCGGTCGCCGCCGCCGCCGTCCGCGCAAGCGCAAGGCCGTTCCATGAAAACTGCCTGGATTGGCCTGGGCAGCAACATCGGGGACTCCATGTTGGCGCTGCGCCGGGCCATTGCCCAGCTGGCCCGGCTGCCGGACACCCAGCTTCGTTCCGTCTCCGCAGCTTATCGAACCGCTCCCTGGGGCGACACCGACCAGCCTGAATTCCTCAATGCCGTGGCCAAGCTGGCGACCTCCTTGCCGCCGCGGTCCTTGCTCGAGGCCCTGCTGGCCATCGAGGGGCAGATTGGTCGAAAACGCAATGGACGCCGTTGGGGTCCGCGCGAGATCGACCTGGACCTGCTGGTCTACGAAGACACCGTGCTTGATGAGCCGGGTTTGACCCTGCCGCATCCGCGCCTGCATGAGCGTGCCTTCGTTCTGGTGCCGTTGAACGAGTTGTCGCCGGGACTGGAAATTCCCGGACATGGCCAGGTTGGTGACTTGCTGGCCGCGCTGGACGCTGAAGATCTCGCTGGCGTGCAGCTGGCCGATAGTGGCAGTTCCGGCGGGCATGCCGGTCAATACAGGGAACAACGATGAAAGCGCGCAAGGTCACCATGCCTGGCCTGGCTCAAATGAAGGCGGCGGGTGATCGCATCACCATGCTGACGGCCTACGATGCCAGCTTTGCCCGCCTGGTCGACGCGGCCGGGGTGGACTGCGTCCTGGTTGGCGATTCGCTGGGCAATGTCATTCGTGGCCTGGACAGCACGCTGGGCGTGACCGTGGACGATATGGTCTACCACGTCGAGGCAGTCAGACGCGGCCTGGAACGCGCCTTGCTGATCGCGGATCTGCCGTTTCTCGCCTACCACGACCGGGCAACTGCCTTGCACTCGGCCGGGCGGTTGATGCGCGCCGGGGCCGAAATGGTCAAGCTCGAGGGCGGTGCTGCCATGGTGCCGCAGGTCAGCGCGCTGGTCGAACAGGGCATTCCGGTCTGCGCACACCTGGGGTTGACGCCGCAGCACGTTCATCAGCTGGGTGGCTACCGGGTCCAGGGCCGGGAAGAGGCGGCCGCCCGGCGTCTGCGCGAAGATGCCGGCGCGCTGCAGGCGGCCGGCGCCGGCCTGCTGGTGCTTGAATGTGTTCCCGCCGGCCTGGCCGCGTCGGTGGCCGAAGCGCTGCGCATTCCGGTCATCGGAATTGGTGCCGGGGTTGAGGTCGATGGCCAGGTGCTGGTGCTCTACGATGTGCTCGGAATCAGCCCGCCGCCACGGCCGCGATTCGTCAAGGATTTCATGACCGGCCGGGACAGTATCGCGGCTGCCCTTTCAGCCTACGTCGAGGCTGTGCGCCAGGGCGACTTCCCGGCTGCCGAACACGGGTATTGAATGCACAGGCTGACGGACCTGGTTACCATGCGCGCCGTGCTGTCGCACTGGCGGGCCAGGGCCGAGCGGATTGCGCTGGTGCCCACCATGGGTAATCTGCATGCCGGGCACCTGGCCCTGATCGAGGCAGCGCGTCGACGCTCGAACCGGGTCGTTGCCAGTATTTTCGTCAACCCGACCCAGTTCGGACCCGGCGAGGATTTTGACAGCTACCCGCGCACCATCGACAGCGATCTGGACAAGCTGGCTGCGGCCGGTTGCGACCTGGTCTGGTTGCCCTCGGTGCAAACCATGTATCCGCTCGAAGAGGGCTTTTCGGTGATCGCGCCGGCAGCGCTGGCCAGCCAGCTGTGCGGCGAGTTCCGGCCCGGCCATTTCGACGGGGTGGCCAACGTCGTGTTGCGCTTGTTCAACCAGGTGCGGCCCGGGCTGGCCGTGTTCGGCGAGAAGGACTTTCAGCAGCTGCTGGTCATTCGGCGACTGGTCACTGACCTGGCCCTGGATATCGAAATCGTTGGCTTGCCGACCCGGCGCGAGGACGATGGTCTGGCCATGAGTTCGCGTAACCAGTACCTGGATGCCGACCAGCGAGCAGCGGCACCCGCGCTGTATCGGACACTGACAGACCTTGCCCGCCAACTGAGTGCGGGTGAAGACTGGGCAGGTGTTCGCGATTCAGCCTGGCAGGCGCTGGAAGCTGCCGGCCTCAAGCCGCAATACCTGGCCTGGAAAAGTGCCGAAGACCTGGGTGAGCCTGTGCCGGGCAAGCCCCAGCGCCTGCTCGCAGCGGCCTGGCTGGGACAGGCCCGACTGATCGACAATATCGCGCTGGGTTGACCGGTTGCGAGTCAATGCTGGCATGGGCCATGCCCGGCCGGAACGGTCGGGGTCAGGGACTGGGAGTTTCCGAACCTGTCAGGCGGAGCAGGGCGCCCGTCAACAGGTTCGTCAGTTCTTTCCCCGCGAGCGGCGACTCCGAATCCACGCCATGATCGGCTCCCATTCTTCCCAGTCCTGCCAGGCCAGGTAGGGCGGCAGGTCGGAGACGGTCAGGCCGCGCTCGAAGGCGCGCACGTAGTTCATGGAGTCGCGCAGCTGCCCGATTACCGGAAAGCGAAAGTCGTTCAGGAAACCGGTCAGTTCGCGGTAAATGATGGTGTGCGGTCGAACCCGGTTGGCGATCAGGCCGACCATGGCTTCACGCTTGACCACCGGCTGCAGTTCGGCCAGGTGATTGAGGAATCGCCAGGCCGCACGCATGTCTACCGGCGAGGGCAGAACCGGTACCAGGATGGTCTCTGCGCGTCTGAGCACGTGGCCGAGCTCGGTGCCGTGCAGGCCAGCCGGGGTGTCAAGGATCAGCGTATCGGCCTCGCTCGGCGCGCGCAGCGGTCCACCCTTGATGTTGACCGGCAAAATGGCCGGCATGTCCTCGCTTCTTAGCCCCAGCCAGTCATTGGTCGATTGTTGCGGGTCCATGTCGCCCAGGGCAACACTGTGGCCTTCCCAGGCCAGCGCGGCGGCCAGATTGGTGGCGATGGTGGACTTGCCACAGCCACCCTTGGCGTTGATCACGGCTATGGTTCGCATAAGCTTGTCACGACCCTCCCGTTATGGGCTTTGGTATCAGTACCTGCGCGGGTCCGGCAGACCCGAGTGCAGCAGCCAGCGTTTCCTCTCATCATCATAGCGCCACACTTCCAGATGGTCGATAACCCGCTCACGATGGTTGTGAACATTGACCAGCCGAATGCGCGCGCGTCGCTCCAGGCTCTGGCCATCGGGATCGGCAAGGATGGCGCGAACCCGGTATTCGGTGACCCGGAACTGGTTCAGTCGCTCCAGATCGAGCTCGGTGACCGGGTTTTCGTCCAGCCACTCGGGGTGTATGAAGTCGACCAGGGTTTCAAACGCGCTCCAGCGAACGCGGTTTTCCCAGGCATCCAGGGCCTCCTGACGCTCACGGACATTGCCGGACCCACCACAGGCGACCAGTGCGAACGCAGTCAGAAGCAGCAGTGGCAGGCGTGTCTTCAAGAGGCTTTCTCCCCGGTTGCAGTTGAGTTCCTGGCCAGCGCAGCATAGCGCGCCTGGAGCGTGGCGACGACCTCGTTGTTGCAAATCACTTCCGGTGCCAGGTCCAGCTTTCCCCGTCCCTGCTGCCGAAACGCCTCGAAAAACAGGGCCAGCGCCCCGGCGTCGGGCCAGTCGCACTGGACGGAAAAGTCCTGCTTGACCGGTTTCAGGAAGCGCAATTCGCAGCGCCCGATGACCAGGTCGGCGTCCAGACCTTCGCGCCTGAGCAGGAGGCGTGGCAGTGACCACCCGGCCAGGATCATGGCGCTGGCCATGGCCCCGCCGAAGGCGGTGCCCTTGTCGTTGATGTTGGGCGCCAGGGGCAGGCTCAGCGCAATGCCGTGTTCGTCCAGGCGGGTAACTTCCAGGGCCATGGCCGCTCCCAGCGGGATATCGTCGGTGAGCGTGGCAGCCAGCCAGTGCTTTTCGGATTCCTCATGCATGCGGTGATTCTAGCGCAGGACCACTAGAATAGGACGCATGGCCCGTACCCCCTCCGACCTGCCTTTCATCGCGCGCACCCTGATGCCGCGCGAAATCAACGCCAACGCGACCATGGCCGTGGCCCTGGGCGCGCTGGAAGGCGGCGTTGTCGGCGTGATTGTCAAGAATCAGTTCGATGGCGTTGCCGACCCGGCCTGGGTCAACCTCGCCGTGGCCCTGGTGGCGGGAGCGCCGGCTGCGGCCAACATGGCCTCGCTGTGGCTTTCCGGCCTGGCCGAGGGCCGCGACAAGACCGCCTGGGTTTCGGCGCTGATGACCATCACGGCGGTGTTTCTGGGGTTGATGGCACTGGCGCCGCTGACCCCGCTCGGCCTGGTCCTTATTACCCTTTCGATGATCATCGCGCGCCTGGCCTGGGCCGGGGTGATCACCTTGCGCGCGGCGATCTGGCGGGCCAACTTTCCGCGTCACGTGCGCGCTCGTATTACCGGCCGGATTACGGTCATCTACTCGGTCGTCATTGCCATTACCTCGGCCCTGATCGGCCTGGCGCTGACGTGGTGGCCGGAGGCCTGGCGGGCGATCTTTCCGATTGCCGGGCTACTGGGTGGCCTGGCTGCCTGGCGCTACCAGCGCACCCGGATTCGCTATGGTGCCCGCCTGCGCCGCAGTGAACAGGCCCAGCGCCTGGAACGTCGGGGCGGCCAGTTCCGGGCCAGTCTCCGGATCCTGGTCGCGGATCGCTGGTACCGGCGCTACATGCTGACCATGTTTGCCTTCGGCTCCGGCAACCTGATGGTCATTGCCTTGCTGGTCATCCTGCTCAACGAGCAGTTCGGATTCGCCCGTTTCGAGCAGGTCCTGATCACGACCACGCTGCCGCTGATCACCCTGGCGATTTTCACGCCGATCTGGGCCCGTCGTCTGGATGCGGTGCACATTCTCGATTATCGCGCCCGCCAGGCCTGGATGTTCGTGCTGGCACTGGGGCTGTTCACCCTGGCCTCCATCAGCGCCTTCAATGCCCTGTTCTGGATCGGTGCGCTCGCGATGGGGGTTGCCTTTGCCGGCGGCAAGCTGGGCTGGAACCTGGGCCACAACGATTTTGCCAGCGATGATCAGTCCACGCTGTACATGGGTATTCACGTCACCCTGACCGGTATTCGCGGACTGCTTGCTCCGCTGGCCGGCGTGATGGTCTACCAGGCCCTGGAAGCGCGTTCACCCGGGCTCGGCCGCTGGGTATTGCTGTTCCCTTTCACGCTGACCCTCGGCGGGGCCGTTACCTTTGTCATTCTGGCGCGCCTGCGCCGCCGCGAACTCGATAACTGAATTCATGCTTGACGTACTGATTACCCTGGCCGTGCTGACCCAGGCTGCTGAACTGCCTGCCCTCGAGGTGCGCGGACGCGACATTGATCCCGGTGCCGCCCAGGCGACCACCGAGCTGTCGGCTGCGGAGCTCGAAGCGATTCGCCCGACCCATCCGGCCGAAGTGTTCAGCCGTCTGCCCGGTACCTGGGTAACCCGCGGCTCGGGCCAGGAACATCTCAGTGCCGTGCGCTCGCCGCTGCTGGCCGGGGCCGGCGGTTGCGGTGCCTTGCTGGTGCTTGAAGACGGTGTCCCGGTGCGGCCGCCCGGCTTCTGCAACGTCAACGGTTTTTTCGAAATCAACCTGCTGCAGGCCGCCGGCATCAGCGTGCTGCGCGGCCCGGGTGGCATTGGCCATGCCTCCGGCGGCCTGCACGGGGTGGTCGATGTGCGAACGCGCTCGCCGCTGCTTGCGCCGATCAACCGAGCCCTGGTTGAAATCGGAAGCGACGATTACCAGCGCCTGGACCTGGCCTTGACCACCGAGGTCGGTGAGGGTGTGCTGGGCCTTGATGTAAACCTGGTCGATGCCGGCAGCTTCCGTGTCGACGAGGGCTACGAACACCAGTTCCTTACCCTCAACCACGTCCAGCCCACCGCGCGCGGGCAGTGGCGAACCACCCTGGCGTCGGCCCGGCTGGACCAGGACACGGCCGGCTTCATCGTCGGCGAGAACGTCTACCGTGACGCGGCGGGTCGCCAGGCCAACCTGAATCCCGAGGCCTTCCGCACCGGCACGGCGCTGCGCCTGCACAGCCGCGGCGACTGGCTGGACGGGGAGGGTCGTGAAAGTCGCCTGAGTTTCTTCGCCCGCCGTTCGCGCATGACTTTTCTCCAGCACTTCCTGCCGGGCCAGCCGCTGGAGCGCAATGGTCAGCTGTCGCTGGGTGCCCAGTTCGACCGCCAGGTTCCGGGTGCCGGCATGGATCTGGACTGGGGGCTGGATGCCGAACTGTTCCGTGGCTTCCTGTTCCAGGAGCAGGACGGCCCGGCCAGCGGGCCGCCTCCGGTAGCGGGTATTCGCCCGCCCGGGCGGCATTACGACTTCGAGGTGGATGGGCAGCGTCTCGGCGGCTACCTGGCCGGAACCTGGCGCCTGGCCGACGCCTGGGAATTGCGCCTGGGTGCTCACCTGGACTGGATTCGGTATGACTACGAGACCGCCCTGCCGCCCGGCAACCGCGCCGAGGACGGCAGCGAGTGCGGATTTGGCGGCTGCCTTTACACCCGGCCGGCCGACCGATCTGATGACTTCTTCAACCTGGCCCCGGAACTTACCCTGGCCCGCAGCTTCGACCAGGCCCAGGCCTGGCTGCGGCTGGCGCGCGGCTTTCGCGCCCCCCAGGCTACCGAGCTGTACCGGCTCCAGAGCGGACAGTCCGTGGCCGACCTGGACTCGGAGGTCATGGATGCGATCGAGCTGGGCCTGCGCGGCGGCGGTCGGGTGGCCTGGGAGCTGGTCGCTTTTGCCCAGCGCAAGGACAACTTCATTTTTCGCGATGCCGAGGGTTTCAACGTCTCCGACGGCAAGACCGACCACCGTGGCCTGGAAGCGGCTTTGCGCTATCGCCTGACACCGGAATTGACCATCGCCGGGCGCGGCAGCTACGCCATTCATCGCTATCGCTTCGATCGACAGCTGGGCGGCGAAACCATCATCAATGGCCGTGACGTGTCATCGGCGCCGCGCCGCCTGTACTCGGCCGACCTGACCTGGCGACCGCAGGACCGCTGGCTGGCCCAGCTGGCCTTCGAGTCCACCGGCAGCTACTGGCTGGATGCGGCCAATACCCGCAGCTACGGCGGTCATCGCCTGTGGCATGCCCATGTCGAATACCAGCTGCCCGCCGGCTGGCAGACCGCCGTGCGCGCGCGCAACCTGCTCGACCGCCGCTACGCCGAACGCGCCGACTTCGCCTTCGGCAACTACCGTTACTTCCCGGGTCCGGGCCGCAGTTTGTTCGTCCAGCTTGGCCGCGCCTGGTAAGAAAAAACCTTTAACCACCGAAGACACCGAAAACACCGAAAGTGGATCGAGGAACCTTCGGTGATTTCGGTGTCTTCGGTGGTTCCAAGGGGTCTTTTCGTTTCAGCAATTTGGTCAATAGCACCAAGAACAGCGGCCACGCTGGTCTTCCAATGCCGGGCGCGCTAAAGTGCCGGCTGTTTCCAAGAGCTGGCTGGATTACCACGATGTCAAAGTCGCTGGATCAGATTGCTTCGGGCAAGGGCTTGCTGGTGGTCAAGATCGGCTCCTCGCTGCTGGTTGATGAGAAGCAGCAGCTGCGTCGGGCCTGGATGGGGCGCCTGGTCGAACGGCTTGGACAGCGTCTCGGCCCGGTGGTGGTGGTGTCTTCCGGGGCCATTGCCCTGGGCCGGGCTGCGCTGGGCCTGGAGGGTCGTCCGCGTCTGCTGGCCCAGGCCCAGGCCGCAGCCGCGGTGGGCCAGATTCACCTGGCCGGTGCCTGGGCGCTGGCCTGGGCCGAGCACGGCCGCCAGGCCGCCCAGATTCTGCTGACCCTGGGTGACCTGGAACAGCGGCCGCGCTACCTCAATGCCCGGGCCACGCTGGAGACCCTGATCGAGCGCGGTATCGTTCCGGTGGTCAATGAAAACGACACGGTGGCCACCGAGGAAATCCGCTTCGGTGACAACGACCGCCTGGCCGCCCGCGTCGCTGCCTTGCTGGGAGCAGAGTCACTGCTGCTGCTCAGCGATGTCGACGGTCTGTACTCGGCAGACCCAAGTGTCGATGCCCAGGCCCGCCATATTGCGCAGGTTGCCACCATCACGCCCGAGATCCAGGCATTGGCAGGCAGCGCGCGCCGCGACGGTGTGGGCACCGGCGGCATGGCCAGCAAGCTGCTGGCAGCACAGATCGCCAGCGAGGCCGGCGTCGAGGTTGTGCTGGCGGCCGGCACTGGCAGTAATCCTCTGGGCGAACTGG
>RECK01000022.1 GCA_007694055.1 Wenzhouxiangella sp. | reverse complement strand
TGTTTTCGAGCAAGTTGATTTTAGTAAGGCCAACCTCAGCGAGTGCAAGCTCGACGAGTGCGTGTTCGTCAAGTGCGACCTGGCCGAGGCCCAACTGAGGAATGCCTCGCTGGTCGATGGGGCAATGTCCGGATGCGATTTAAGTCATGCGGATTTCACTGGTGCTTGCGTAGAAGAGTCCGTTTTTCACGACTGTCGCCTGCAGCAAACCTGCCTGAAGGAGGCCCGAGCCAAGGATACGACCTTTAACGAGTGTGTTCTGAACCAGGTTGACTTTAGCCGGGCGTACCTGGAACTTGCACGTTTCACCAAGAGCGATCTTCATGACTGTGGGTTTGCCGAAGCGCACATGGAGTTCACGGTTTTCCTCAGTTCGCAGCTGCTGCGCCCGGACTTCCGAAACCTCTACATGAACCGGGTCGTGTTGCTGAAGGCCAACCTGCAGCAAGCGCGCATGGACGGATCGCGTTTCTACCTGTGCATATTTATCGATGCGGTGCTGACGGGCCTGAACCTTTCGGGGCAGGACTTTACCCTGTGCCAGTTCATGCGAGCCGATCTGAGCGGGGTTGATTTCAGTGGTTCGCGGCTTGCCCAGTGCAATTTCCAGGAAGCCAGGCTGCTTGGTGCACGTTTGATTGAGGTCGACGCTCCCAACTCGATCTTCATCAAGGCCGAGCTGACAGGTGCCGACTTCAGCGGTGCCAACCTGTTCCAGGCGATGTTCAATGGAGCAGGTGCCGAGCAAGCCATATTCACTGGTGCCAATATCTATCAGAGCCAGTGGGAGGGTGCACGGTGTGTCGCCGCTCGGCTGGACCAGACCGATCTGACCTATGCCGATTTTTCCCATTCCGACTTGAGCGGGGTCGATATGGCCGGGGCCAAAATGTTTCGTGCCCGCCTGCATCAGATTCGCGATGAGAACGCTCATATACCGGCGCGTGCCGAAGCCCTGGGTGATGATCCCAAGCGGCTGGCGGCCGAGCGCTGGCGCCCACCTGCATGATATTAACCCGGCAATCAAATGGATTGCCGGGTTAATGCCCGGCCGGTACGGCCGGGAGCGCGAAGCGGAGCGTTTTGCGGACATGCGCCGCAAAGCGCGAGCAACGAATACCGTAGGTATTTCGTTGCCAAGTTAATAAATTGACTTTGAGCCAACGGAGCAAACAGGCCATGACATCCAGAGCATCACAAGCCGCAATACCCATCCGAACCGAGCCCATGCAACTGGTCGCGCGAGTTGTGGATGGCAATGGCCAACGCTGGATGCTGGCCACAGACCAGCAAGGTTTGCTGGCGGCCCAGCGAGCGGCGAGTTGCCTGCTTGAGCCCCGGGCCGGTGACCGTGTTCTGACCCTGTGCCAGGGCGATGAGGCATGGGTCCTGGCTGTGCTCGAGCGCACCAGCGGTGGTGCCAATGCACTGACCCTGAATGGTGATATCTCGCTGCATGCTGTTGGCGGCAGCCTGAAGATTCGAGGCGATGAAGACGTGGACCTGAACGCGGCGGGAAATGTGACGGTTACCGGAAGCCGGCTTCAACTGCGTGCCCGGGTCAGCGAGTTCGTTGCCGAAAAGGCTTGCTGGGCGATCGAAAATCTGCAGCTGCGCTATGGGCGCATGGCCATGGTCGGTCAGGCGCTGGATATGGTTGCTCGCCAGCTTAACCAGTTCGCCGAGACCAGCGTGCGCAAGGTCGAGGGCATGGACCATAAACGGGCCGGCCAGATCGATCATAAGGCGCGATCCTCCATGACCATGCAAGCCGAGAACGTGATCGTTCAGGCGCGCGAAGTGGCCAAGGTCGACGGCGACCAAATTCAACTGGGGTAATTGATCATGTTTTCCAATACGCAAATGATGGGCATGGATCTCGCTTTTCCCGATGTCTGCCTGACACCGGCGCCGCCGTCGCCAGTTCCGGTTCCCATACCGTATCCGAATATCGCGATGCAGCCAACGGCTATTCCCAGCCAGTTCAAGGTACTGACCGTGGGCACTCCGGCTCACAACATGGCCACCGTGGTACCCATGAGCAATGGTGACAATGCCGGCGTAGCCACCGGTGTGGCATCGGCGCTGGTCATGGGGCCATCGCGCAACTTGACCGGTGCCTTTACCTGCCTGACCGGCGGCATGCCAACGACCCGGCTGACCAGTGTTTCGCTGCAGAACAGCACCAACGCGCCGGGTGCTTCCCTGGTGCCCAGTCAGACCAAGGTCCTGATTCTGGCTCCCTGAGTCGGCCTTTTTTGCCGGGCCTATGGCACGTTGACACCTAGAGTCAGGTCTGGCTTTTTGAGCTCGCCATCCAGCGCTGTTCGACCCAGTGCATCAGCCCGTCAGCGATGGCCTTGAGCGTGGCATACAGCCAGGTCATGCTGGTCTGTCCGAGAGCCGGGCTCAGTACCAGGACCATGTGCATGGGCAACACCCGGGCATAAGGCAAGATCATCAGCCGGCCGATGTCGGGTTTGCGCGAACGGTCGGCAGCCACCTGGGCGGCAAAGGCCTGGCGGTGACTGAAGTAAAAGCTGATGGCGATGACCAGCATGAACACCAGGTCGGCTGGAGTCACCACGCCGATCACCAGCCAAGGGCTATCGTCTGGCAAGGCCTGATCATGACGACGGGAGCTGACTGTAGTCAGAACGACCAGGGCGATCAGGTAGGCCAGGTGAAAAGCGCCGTAGTGGATGGCGAAAAATCGGGCGATCCAGTCGCGTGTGGCGGGGGTCGGGTCAACCGAGCGGTTCTTGATGGTCAAGTTGTCGGTGCAGAATGCCTCCAGACAGCGAATGCGCCGGTACCAGAAATAGCCGATGATCAGGTTCTGCACGAAGAACGGCCACAGCAGATGCAGCAAGCCCCAGGGCAG
>RECK01000106.1 GCA_007694055.1 Wenzhouxiangella sp. | reverse complement strand
GTGGTCCGGGGCAGGCGTAAACGAGATCCGGGACCCCGCTACGCATGTCGCGGTGCTAGATACTATTGACCGAACTTGTCAGTCCCCGATCTTCCGCGGCCCCGACAAGCAGGAAAATCGGTATAACCTCAGAAGCGCCCGCCTGCCTGGGGCCCGCGCCTTCTCGGCTGCAGCGGATCGGCTCGGGGCCGTCCGTGCCATGTATGCCAGTGTCATTCGGTTGGCACGCATGGCACGCATGGGGTTTATGGTCGCCTGGAAGCCTTTGTTGGCAGCATGCGCGCAACGGACTCCATGTAGGCCAGGCTTTTCGGGCTAGGTGAGCGTGTTCACGCAGTTTGATGGTGTTGTTTTCGGATTATTTGATGGGCGTTGCCGGGCCTGATTGAACCGCCCCGGACAGTCATCCGGGGTCGGTATGTTGGTGCGGTTTTCAGAACGGCAGTGGATCGTTGAACGGGGGATCGTTTGGCGGCTGCGGGATGCCGGGCAAGGTGTGCTGTCGCTGCATCAACAGGGCCTGGTAGTAAGCATCCTCAAGCTGGCCAACCAGCGGCTGGATGGCCTGCAGGAGGGCGTCGAGTTGTTCGAGGCTGAACACCGACGGGTCGAAGTTGAGGTCGATGGGTTGCGGCATGGCGGACTCCTGGGTCAGGCACGGCGGCGTTTGGGTGTGGTGTTGAAGCACTCGAAGTAGAGTTGTTCATCGAGCACCTCACGCTGGGTGCGTGCGGCGGTGGCGAGCAGTTCGGCGGCCAGGGTGGTCAGGACCCGGTAGTTGCCGGCGGCGTGCTCGACCAGGGTGGTGATCAGGCCCTCGGTCATCAGTTGCGGATTGCCGGCGGCGGCAAGCAGATGGCCCAGGACGGCCCTGAGCTGTTCGGCGTCGGCATACTCGGTGTGCAGGCGCACGCGGATGCGCGAGCCCAGGGGGAGCAGTTCATCGCGGCCCAGACGCCCGATCAAGCGGCCATCGCCGGCCAGCACGACGGTCAGCAGCATTTGCGAGTCGAAGCGATGACTGGCCATCAGGCGCAACTCGTTGAGGACGGCGACCGGGGCCTCCTGGGCCTCGTCGATGAGCAGCACCGGCCGGGTCAGGGTGGTCTCGAGATGCTGGATCCAGCGCTCGCGCAAAGCCTTGAACCCGCCCCAGCGGTTGTGCGGCTTGAGCGGGATGCCGAACAGTTCACCCATCTCTCGGTAGAAGTCGGCCAGGTTGGAGCTGGGGTGGGTGAGCACACCGACGCTGATCTCGCGCAGATCGGCCAGACGATGGGCCAGTACCCGCAAAGCAACACTCTTGCCGGTGCCGGGATCCCCACTGATCAGGGCGAAGCCGCCCTCACCGACCAGGCCATGCTCGATGCGCCAGCAGAACTGCTCCAGGCGCGGGTAGACCTCAAGCGCCTCGACCGGGACCTCCGGGTTGAACGGGTTGAACTTCAGGCCATAGACACTCAACAGACGACGTTCCATGTCAGTGCTCCTCGAGGCGCGGCAGATAGGCCGGCGGCAGGCCGGTGGCGGCGTGATCGCGCATGAGTTGCTTAAGCAGCGGTGCGATGCCGGTCGGTGGGGGCTGTGAGGAGGGCAGCGTGGACTGGGTGTCGCTCAGCTTGGGCACCAGGGCGCGGCGGCGCTGATCGGCATTGGCTCGCTTGTCGAGTGGATGCAACCGGCACAGGTCGGCACCGGTGCGCGCATCGACCAGACTGACCGTGCGCAGATCCCAGGGGGCATAGCGCAGACACAGCTGCTCGAGATGGCGGTAGGCGTTGGGGATCTCGAAGCGCTTGCCGGCCAGGCTGATGGTGCCATCGGTGCGGCGCTGGCGGCGCATGACCTGTTGGCGGAAGGCAGCAGCCAGGGCCTGGTTGTCGGGAGCGGGTCGGCCGACCTCATCGGCGTTGAGATAGACCGCCATCGGAGTCTGGTCAAGCTCGCTATGGATCCGGCGATGGTACTCCTGCTCGACCCAGGCCAGGGTGGCTTCGTTGAGCAGTCTCAGGTTGATCTCGGGCTGGCCTTCGAGCATGGCCATCAGACGCCCCTCGACCTGGGCCCAGAAGACCTCTTGCTTGGCATTCTGGTGGGGACTATAAGGCAGGGTCGGTTGGTGCAGGATGCCCAGGCGCTCCAGGCCCTCGGTGAAGGCGGCTGCGGTCATTGCTGCACCGTTGTCGCTCATCAAGGCGCGCGGGAGGGCGCGCTTGTGGAAGGCCTGGCACAGACCATGAACCAGGGTCTCGGTGGTCTCGTCGAGATACCACTGCAGGTGGCAGATCAGGCGCGAGCGGTCATCGAGGATCGCCAGCAGCACCGGCTTGCGCCACTGGCCATCGCTGCTCAAGACCTGGCGCGAACCGTGGTGGAAGTCCAGATGCCACAGGGCATGCACATGCTCGAGCTCGAAGCTGCGCACCTCGCGGCGCTCCAGGCGCTCGGCGGCCCGGCGTGCACCGTCGGTATCGCGCCCTCGGCGGCGCGGCTGCCGGATCAGGCCGCAGGCCTTGCAGTAGCGGCGCACCGTGGCATAGGAGGGCAAGGGCCCCAGCTCCGGTACCTCGGACACTCGAGCGGCCAGGTTGTCATAGTGCAACTGCAGGCTCCAGGCCGGATGGGCCCGATGCTGCTCAGTGATGGCGGTCTTGAGCGCGCTGCTGAGCGCCCGTGAGCGTCCGGCATCGGCGCGCAGCTTGGGCTTGAGCGCACTGACCGGGTCTTGCTGGCGGCGAGCCTGGTAGTACCAGCGCTCGATGGTCGAGACCCCGAAGCGCCGCGGCAGTCCGCTGATCGGGTGCTGCCAATCGCGCTCGGCCAGGGCCTTGAGGGCGGCCTGCAGTTGACCTGGCTCCGGCGGCGAGGCCAGCAGCGGGCCGATCACGGCAA
>RECK01000343.1 GCA_007694055.1 Wenzhouxiangella sp. | reverse complement strand
ATGCGCTGATCGTGCTCGAATTCTTCCATCAAGCTACAGATCTTCCCCGTCATCTTCAGACCTTGGGGTAAGCCATTCTTAGGTCACCAGGATAATGGCTTCAAGGC
The DNA here is from genome assembly GCA_007694055.1 of Wenzhouxiangella sp. Classification (GTDB taxonomy): domain Bacteria; phylum Pseudomonadota; class Gammaproteobacteria; order Xanthomonadales; family Wenzhouxiangellaceae; genus Wenzhouxiangella. The sequence continues at coordinate 2,796 of RECK01000343.1, read as the reverse complement.
CCTGCCTCAAGCCGGTTTGTCATGGGGCTGAAGCGCTGATGGCCAAGGCCAAAGAACTCGGGCAGCGCTGGATGAAAGGCGTCAGCGCCGACAAAGCCTGGCTGATCCTCCGAACCCAGGTCGAGTAGCGCCACCATCCTATAGTCATTCCGTCAGCAGTGCCCAGCTGCTGGTTTGGCATGCCTGCAAAACTTGTGGCCCCGGCCAAGCAGCTCGGTCGGGCGCTATGGACGCTCCAAATCCATGCCAGCTGGGGCTAGACCACCGGTCGGACGCAGTCGACCCAGAGGGCCGGAAATATTCGTGTTTTCTGGCGATTTGATGGCTGTCCTAGTTTAATAAGACCGGGCAAGGATACCCAATCGCGCGCGTCCTGTTGGACTGCCGTTACTGAAGCTGCGATTGGCGCCAGTTTCCAGGCCTGGTCCGGGTGGCCATCGCAGGCCGCCCACAAACAAGTGAGGAAGATTCCTGCAAGTTTTTCAGAAAGGAACGATTGCGGGCACCTGATCGGTAGTGGGCCCTTGGCCGTGTCAGCCCGACGGAAATTCAGACATTGATCGATGAGAGACCCGGTCCCCCGGTCCGGCCGACGCCGGACGCGAGGGCCTGGAAGTACAAGGTTCAGGGTGTCAGGGATCTGGCCACGCGGAATCCACCATCGGTGAAGCGAGAGTCACGCTCGGTAGTGATGCGGGTAGCCGAGCGCACCGAGTTGCCATTGGTGAACCAGGAACCACCACGACGCAGCGCAGCGCTGCAATCACCCGACATCCAGGCGCTGCCATCCGTTGGCGCACCGACATAGCTCGTGTTGGAACAGTCCTTTACCCATTCCCTGACATTACCGTGGGTGTCGTACAGGCCAAGAGTGTTGGGGGCGAAGCTGGCCACCGGCAAGGTTCGATTCAACGAGACACCCGGCGGGCAGCCCTCGGCGGGTTCCGTGCCGCGGAAATTGGCCTGGTCGGTGGTGATGCAATCGCCGGTGTTGAAGCGAGTGGTCGTCCCGGCACGGGCAGCGTATTCCCACTCCGACTCGGAGGGCAGGCGATAGTCCTGGCCAGTCTTTTTACTCAGCCAAATAACGTACTGCTGCGCATCGTTCCAGCTGACATTGATCACCGGGCGATTTCCCCGGCCCCAGCCGCTATCGCCTGGAGTGTACGTGCACCCGTCGTTTGCCACGCAGGCATCCCACTGATCGAAGGTCACCGCGGTCTGTCCCAGGGCAAATGCCGGAACATTGACCTGGCGTTGCGGGCGCTCCCTGTCCCCGCTCAATGGCTCGCTTTCCGGGGCGCCCTGGACAAAGCTGCCAGCCGGGACCAGGACCATGGTGGGGCAATCGGGGCAGTCCGCAAAGGTTCTCTGCTCGAATCGATCGGCAAAAATCCGGTCTGCTGTCGGGGCAAGGATCCCTATACCGCCGGGGTCGGTGATCGTTCCGGGTACGCCGGAGAAGTCGCCTGGTCCACCATCGGTGAGAGTGAAACTGATGGTATTGCCATCGACGACCGAGGGGATGGCGAACCAACCCTCGACCGGGTCGTATTTCCAATAGGCCGCAAACTCTCCAATGTCTTGCGGGTACTCGACACTGACGTTGACCGAGAATCCCGGGTTACATCCGCTGCTGGTGAAACCCAGCAGGCCGTGAGGCAGATCCAGGCCGGTGGGGGGCGCTTCCGGGGGCAGCAGGAATTCCGCGTCGGTGACGCTGCACTCCTCGCCACCGTCTGGCGAGTCCACGAATGCTCTTGCGATACCGCTTCCCGTGGCTGTTTCATCTTCGATCACCGGTTCCGGGGGCGGCCCGTCGTCTTCCGGCTCCCAGCGCAGGTGATCGACCCAGCCGGCATTTTCGAAGGTGCCGGACACCGGGGCGTCAACCTCGGCGATGTAGCTGATCAGTATCCTGCGGTTGCCCTCGGGAACGTCGATTTCGATCTCCATCCAGTCCACGAAGCCTGTAATGAAGTCAGATTCAACGGGGGCTCCCGAAAACGGATCGGGATCGAACATCTGCCAGGTCAGCGTCGCGCCCCGGACATTGGGGTTATCCGGATCAATCGCCGGACCATCGACTCGCCAGCGAAAACGGATCGTGCCCGGCCCCTGCAAATCAAAAAAGAATCCGCTTTCCGCGCCGAAATCGTCGGTTCCGAATATCTGGCCGGTTCGTACAGCATCACCGTCTACCGCTGGAGGAGGCGGTGCGGTATCGAGCACGGGTGGCCCGGCGTCACCCTCCATTTGTTGGTCGAACTCGAACTCGGCGTTGTCCAGACCTGTCTGCATGTCCTGCGAGAAAGTCTGGGCAGAGAGTCCGCCAGTCATCATAAACAAACCCAGGCCCAGCAGCACTCCTGCCGCCGGTCGAGAGTGAGAGGTCACGAAATTCAGCCGATTCATTTCTGCTCCTGTGGCGTGGACGGCAAACACGTCGGTTGCTGCAGGAACGCCCCGCCCGGAACAGCGAAGACCAAGCACCGCCATCAAAGACGTGGCCATGAACGACCCATACGGTTCGAGTATAGGAAGTATAAACACCCTTTTCTCCGAATTCCAGAAGTATCCAGAGCCGCGCCAACGCGGCGTTTGACCCCGGTTGCGGCCCACAATGGTCGGAATTCTGTCTGATTCTGCCCTGTCGTCGCCACTCGAACGACGAATTACCTCCATTTCGCCGGCGTTGACCTGTGATGGCACGAGCGCCGCCGAACCGCGCTCGGCTGAAGCGCGATCTGAATCCAGTTTGCTGTGATTCAGGAATGCAAGCCGATTCGCTTGGCC
>RECK01000113.1 GCA_007694055.1 Wenzhouxiangella sp. | reverse complement strand
TCGCAGCTCAGCTCGATATGACGCAGGCGGGCCTGCACGGCAAAGCGATCGACGATGCCGCGCACGATCAGGGCCAGATCGACCTCGATCAGTTTCAGCGGCATGCGCCCGGCGTCCAGGCGCTGCAGATCCAGAATCTGGCCGATCAGTGACTGCATGGCCTCGCTGTTGCGCAAGGCCACATTGAGGTATTGCTTCAACTCGTCATCAAGGCGATCGCCACCGATCCGCGCCAGCTCCTGCAGCGGTCCGCGGGTCAGGGTCAAGGGCGTGCGCAATTCGTGCGAGACGTTGGCGAAGAACCGGGCGCGGGCATCGCTGATCCGGCGAATCTCGCGCGCCTGGGCGCGCACCTCGGCGGTGCGTTCGGCCACTTGCTCGGACAAAATCTTTTGTTGGGCCAGCAAATTGCGCTCGCGCAGGCGCTGGCCGAAGCGCGCGGCCAGTGTCAATAGCATCAACCCAACCAATACATAGATTCCCCAGGCCAGGGGGGTCAGGTAGAACGGCGGCTGCACGCGAAAAGCCAGCGGGACTGACTCGAACATCTGGCCTGCGGCGTTGCGCGCCTGGACCTGGAACACGTAGTCGCCGCCAGGCAGGTTGGTGTAATCGCGCCTGGGCTCATTGCTCCAGCGCGACCAGTCGCTGTCCAGCCCACCCAGAAAGACCCGGTACTCGGTCATTTCCGGGGCCATGTAGCTGGACAGGGCAAACTCGAATCGCAATGAACCTGAACCGGCCGGAATCGCTTCATCCAGGCGATCGACGCCGGGACCGGCAATCAGCCACCTCGGTTGATCGGGAAAGCCGACCCGCGTCAGTTGCAGGCGGCTTGGTTCGACATCGAGCTCTGGCGGTGGCCACTCGATCCGCAGCAGGCCCGGATGGCGGCCGATCCAGAGATGGTCGCCCTGCTCGTCGATAAACCAGTTGATTGCCGGCTCCAGATCGGTCAGCCAGCGACCTTGCCAATCAAAAACGCCGTCGTCAGTCAGCGTGCCACGCCATAGGTTGCCATCGGGCCGGATGCCACCGATCACCTGACCGTCACTGGCCAGATACAGGCGATACACACCGCGCTGCTCACCCAACTGGTCGTTGCGAAAGTCCAGATCCGGTTCAATGCGCTCAGCGGCCGGTTCGACCGGACGATAGCCGCCATCGCCAGTGCCCAACACCGTTCGCTCGCCCAGATTGAACGCCAAGGCGTAGCCTTCGGGCACGCCTTGTTCGGCAGCCAATTCTGCCTCCACCACCAGATCGTCACCCTGCCAGGACAGACGATAGTAGCGCCCAACCATTGTGCCCACCCAGACCCGGCCGGCGGCGTCCTCGGCAATGGTGGCGGCGCGGTGATTGACCCCTTCTATTCTGCCGAGAGAGTGCCAGCCCTCGTCCGTTTTCAACAAGACACCCAGCCCGTTTTGCAGCTCGGCGTAAACGGCATCGCGCAAACGTGAGCGCGCCATCTTGAAAGCATAGGTATCGTAAAGCAGGTGTTCATGCTCGATCACCGTCAGATTCTCAAGGTCCGGCACAATACGGTGGACCCCATTGACACTGCTCACCAGCACGCCGTCCCCGTCGTCCAGCACATCATGCGTCTGCAAAATGGGCGCATCAATGGTCTGCAGGCGGCTGGCATCGTGCCCATCTTCCTTCAGCACGCTCAAACCCGCTCGTCCGGCCAGCAGCCAGCGGCCCTGGAAAGGAATCAGCGCATGGGTCGCCGACAATCCGAAGTCGGCATCATAAAGACGTCGCCCACTGAACAGATCAACCCGCGCGATGGCCCCAGCCTGGGCCATCCAGATGCCGTTTTCGTGGTCAATGATCAAGTCGGCTATACCGTTGACAGCCAGGCCGTTGCGATGGGTCACCTGCTCCAGCGCTTCGCCATTGGGACCCAAGTGAAAAAGCCCCTGCTGCAGAGTGGCCACCAACATGCCGCCATCTGGCGTCGGTATTGCGCTGAATGGCCAGGCCTCGGAAAAGTCGAAACCCGTTTCCAGTCGCTGCGGTTCATCATCATCGGACAGCCAGTACAGCCCGTCGCGAACGCTGCCCATGAGGATGCGTCCGTCCGGCCAGGACTTCAGAAAGCTGTAGCGTGGCCCCACGGGCAGTCGCCAGCCTGGCTCTGGCTCGGGAATAGCGCCATCGGCCGGAAACTCGGTGTAGTCATGGAAACGATCGCGAATGCGAACCAGAAACCGGTCCTGGTGGTTCAGCCCGATACTGAAGGTGAATTCAGGGAACTGGACAACTGAAAGCTCGCCTTCACCCCAGCGGAAAAGGTGGCGAAGGCCCTGAAAATACACGGCATCGCCAATGAGCTGCAAGCTGAAAATCTCACCGATATTGCGCTGGTCCTCTGGCAATCGATCACTCAGGGAGTGATAAACCAGGCCACCGTCGCTGCCGGGCTCGAAGTAACCGAATTCGTTCGGCGAGCCGGTCCAGATGCGGCCAGCCTCATCGATTTCCATGACCCGGATCAGGCCTCGATGCCGTGCGGGAATCGCCTGCCAGTTGGCACCATCGAAGATCACCAACCCGTCGCCACCGCCCACCACAATGCGCTGATCCGGTGCCTGGCGCACCACCCAGTTGGTCAGATGACCGCCGTATTCGGCCATTCCGTACGAGCGCACCGGCGGCTTGCCGGGTGGTGGTTCAAGGGCAAGGACTGCGGCAGAGGTGATGGCAAGGGCAACCATCAGCGCCGATCGGACGATGTTCTGAACAGTCATCTGCATCGAGCGCACCTCAGCGGAGCATGCTCGAAGTATACGTTACGAAGAATCCAGCGTTCTCCTACCGAACCGGCGTGGCAGCAGGCTTGCAGTCAGCATTGAGCGTGCTACAGCGGGGACTCCAAACGATCTCTGAAAATCCCGATCAC
>RECK01000370.1 GCA_007694055.1 Wenzhouxiangella sp. | reverse complement strand
ACCAGGCGCAGATCAAGCTTGAGGCGACCGTGCGGAACATCCCGCTCGGTAACCTGGTAGTCGTAGAGAATCTGGTTGGGTCGGAAAGGTGTCAGCTGGTCGATCTGGTAACCCAGTGCGGTAGCCAGGTTGGACTCCACCGCCAACGGCAGCTCGACTTCCCGCTGCAGCACCTCGTCTGGCACCAGACACAGGCGAATTTCCGGACTGCCGTCCTCGAAGCCGCCCTGGATTTCCAACCAGCGACTGCGCAAGCCGGCCACGGGCTCATCAGCACCGAAACGACCGAGGTGGCGCGGATGCTCGCCACCGCGCCAGACATCCAGATTGCCTTCCTGGTCGGCGATCAGCCATAGTGACGGCCGTGGTGGAACCATGCGCGCACGCAGCGATTCGGGGATCAACCCGCTCAGCTCACCTTGCCACCACGCCAGAAAGCCCGGGACCGGGCTGGTTCGATAGCGAGCGGCCAGGCCGCTCCAGTACTCGTTGAAACTGTTCAGAATCATCGATCCTCGACATCTTCACGCCAGCGCAGCACCCGGAATGGGCGCCCGCGGGTATTGGTTCCCGTACTGACCGTCGCCTCGATCTGGCTCCAGGCCCCGTTGTCCAGTGTCGCGCGAACGCGTACGCTGAACACGCCCCCGCCGCCTTGCAAACTGACGACTTGCCCATTGGGCATGATCAGGGCCGTCTGATCGGCCGGGTGCAGCATCTCGCGCTCGGCGACAAATGCCCGGGCCGAGGCCAGATCCATGTCTGGCAGCACAGCCAGGACTTCCGCCGGGGCGAAAGCCGGGTTGATTTGCGGCGAACGTCCATGCACCGTCAGCAGGTCTTCCACCGACTGAAACAGCTCCAGGGTCATACCCATGACCTGCTGCAGTTCCTCAACCGTCTGGAAATTCTGGTTCGCGGGCCCGTAAGGATAACCCGCCGCAAGGTACTCGTCGATCTCTGCTCCGTACAGGCGCGGCAAATCATCCTCGTCACGCCAGTCCTCGATCGTGTCGGCGAGCCGCCACGCGGTCATTTCATCGACACCACGCGAAAGAAACAATTCAATCAGCATCTCGTTATCGGCGCGATTGAGGTCGATGCGTCCGGACTCATCGGTCACTCGCATTTCGACCACGGCATCACCAAACTCCATGTAATAGGCGCGCCCATCAGGCACCCAACGCGTTTCCAGGTCCGGGTTGCGCATCTCGAAAACAGCCCGGTGCAGCCCGGCCTCGGCGGCGTAGCGGGCCTCGGTCACGTCGAAAAGGAAACGCGACTGCATGGTCTCGGTTCGGGCCAGCACGGCATAAATGCCGACCACGATGGTCAGCAGGACCAGCACCCATAGCACGATGACCAGGGCGATGCCCCGCTGAGCTGCCACAGGCGACCTCACCGGCTTTCCCGGCGCTGGCGCGGCATGATCAGATCGGCACCCCGACGCGGCTGAAGCTGCTGACTGGCCCCGACAGCACGGGTATCGAGCATGACCGGCGCAACCAGATCGGGCCAGACCAGCCCGTTATCTCTATCCAGGTCGAGGGTCAGCCCCACGGCCAGGGGCAACTGGTCGGTGCGCTCCCAGTAATCGGCCCAGAACGGATCGATTTCCTCCTCATCCTCGCCCAGAAAGATGAACGACCCGGAGCGTAGCCCTTCCATCAGCACGATACCGTCATGGGCCTCGATATCGCCGGGCTCGTAGCCGTTGAGCATGGCGAAATAGAACACCAGCTCCAGCCCGTCGCGCCCCCGCTCCAGGCTGAGCTGCTGAACGTAGGAGCCACCGTAGCTCAGGTAGCCCGGCATGGGCGCGACAAAGCGCACCCGGTTGTCCTCGCCCTCGAAGCGCACTTGCATGCCAGGCTCATCACCTTCCTCAATGATCAAGGCCTGGGCCAGGGTCAGCTGGCGGCGAATGAACTGGTGGGTAACGCGAAGCTGGTTGGTTTGCTCGATCAGGGCTTCGCCCGAGGCCGTGGCCCGCACCGAGGCGCGAAAGCCGCCATAAGCCATGGCCATGATCAGGGCCACCAGGGTAATGGCCAGCATCACCTCGACCAGCGTGAATCCGGCCGCGCCGCGACGGCGCCGTGGCAGGCCCGATGAACGGTAAAGTGGCGAGAGCGGCCTCATTGCATCATCATCCGCTCGCGCTCTTCCCAGTTCACATCGACGCTACGCAGGGTCGAGAACTGAGCTTCGCGCACCGGCCGCTCGCCCCAGGTCACGGTCAGGTCCAGGCGATAGAGCGCGATCGGAAGATCCAGCGCATCCAGGCCACGCTCATCGAAGACCAGCTCCTCGCTGACCTCCAGTGTCCAGGAAAAACGATCGTCGAAGCGGCCCGTGCTGCGACCCGGCTCCAGCATGGACTCGATACCGGCCGGATCAAGCTTGGACTGGGCCCAGAGCGCTGCCTGGGTAAAGTCACCGGCGCGGCGGGTATTGCTGAGTGAGGTCGAGAGAATCTGCAACACCACCCCGAACATCAGGGCGAAAACGGCGAAGGCGGCCATGACTTCGATCAGGGTAAATCCGCCCTGCCTGCCTTGGCTGACGGTTGACAAGCGCGGCCCGGACATCATTGCACGTCCCGCTCGATGCCGATCTCGCCGGTCAGCCAGGCGACGGTCACGTGCCATTCGCGCCCGTCGCGGCTCAGCACCACGCTGCCTCCGGTCGAAGCCCCGTCGGGGTAGAAACGGATGCCGCCTGCTGCTTCACCGGTCAACTCCGTGCGCGCCGTATTCAGGGTAATGTCCAGCCCTTCGGGCAGCTGGACCGGGTCGCGGCCGGCCGCCTGCCAGGTGCGCGCATTGGCATCGACCTGGAACACCTGCTGCTGACGCTGGATGATGGCCTGGCCCCGGGTATGACGCATCCCGGCAGTCAACTCGCGCGCGGC
>RECK01000023.1 GCA_007694055.1 Wenzhouxiangella sp. | reverse complement strand
TTGGCTGAAAGGCGGGGCTTCGGAAGGGTTTTCCTTATCTTCCAACCTCCTCCCAGCTGCCCAGCGTAGGCCGGGGCCACGTCCCCGGCGGCCAGGTTCGGATTGACTCCAGGCGTATGGGCATGAACCCAAACCTGCCAGCGGCCACTCGGCACCTGGCCTCTACCCTTCCAATCTCTTTTCCCAAAGTCGCGACTATGCGCTACGAGCAGTGGAGTCCAACTCCGCTCCCGGTGGTTCCCTGTCTGTTGCGAGATTCGGATAGACCCATATTTTTTTGAGCTCGATCAGCGTCTTGTCAGGCGTTCCGGTTGAGTTTAAACTGGTGTTTAAACCCGGTGAGTAAAAGCCATGATCGAAACCGAACTTGACATCAAGAACTGGGGCAACAACCTCGGTGTAAGGCTGCCGGCTGCCATAGCACGTGCCGCACAGTTGCGAGCTGACCAGCGTGTGCGAATTTCGGTGGAGGATGGGCGTGTGATCATCACGCCGGTGGAGGTCGAAACGCTGACTCTGGATCAGCGCCTGGCTCGTTTTGACCCAGAGCGCCACGGCGGCGAAGCCATGCCAACTGACGAGCGACTGGGCGCCGAGCAGTGGTAAAGCGTGACACCTGGGTGCCGGAGCGCCAAGGCGTCATCTGGATTGATTGCAGTCCTCAGCGCGGGCGGGAAATGCGCGATGTTCATCCGTTTCTGGTGCTGTCACCCAAAGCCTTCAATGAACGCACTTCGCTGGTCATCGGGCTGCCTATGACCACGGCCGAATACAACGCAGATAATCCCTTCGCAGTGCCGGTCGGTATTGCCAAGGGCCGCAAGGCCGGACAGACCAGCTATGTGCTTTGCCATCAGCCCAAATCCTTCGACTGGCGTCTGCGTGGTGGCGCTCCCCACCCGATGAAAACAGTCACTAATGGCCGCTTTGCTGAAGTTCTGGAGCTACTGAATCAAGTCATCCGCCTGGCCTGATCAATGACTATCAAATGAGCCAGTCGTCGCATTCCCTTTCTCCTTTCTCCTTTCTCCTTTCTCCTTGAACCTTGATCCTTGAACCTTTTCCCTACCCCCCAAAAACCCACCCCATCACCGTGTAGGCCAGCACCACGATCAGCACCGTGAAAATGAGATTCAACCAGATCCCGGCCCGGGCCATCATGGGAATGCTCAGCAGGCCCGAGCTGTAGACCACCGCGTTGGGTGGGGTGGCGACCGGCAGCATGAAGGCGCAGGATGCGGCCAGGGCGGCCGGTGCGGCGAATAGCAGCGGGTCCTGGCCCAGGCCGATGGCAGCAGCCCCCAGCACGGGCAGGAAGGCCGCGGCAGTGGCGGTGTTGCTGGTGATTTCGGTGAGCATGATCACCAGCGCCACGGCAACGGTCAGCAGCAGCACGACCGGCCAGCCGCCGAGGGCAACCACCAGTTCGCCGATGGACTCGTCCAGGCCGGTCTGGCCGATGGCCGCGGCCAGGCTCAAGCCGCCGCCGAACAGGATCAGGATGCCCCAGGGCAGATTGCGGGTGGTTTCCCAGTCCAGCAGGCCGCCGGGATGGCGCGGGCCAGCCGGAATCAGGAACAGGGCCAGGGCTGCGGTCATGGCAATGCCGGCATCGCTCAGGCCAGGTATCCATTCCTGCAGCAGCGGCCGGGTGATCCACAGCAGGGCAGTCAGGGTAAACACCACGGCCACCCCCTTCTCCTGGCGGCTGATCGGACCCAGTGCCTGGCGCTGCTCGGCGATCAGGTCATGGCCGCCGGGCAGGCTGGTCAGGCGCAGCGGGAAAAGCACCTTGACCAGCAGCAGGTAGGTCAGCGGAATGCCGACAATCACCAGCGGCATGCCCACCATCATCCACTGGGCAAAGCCGATGGTGACACCGTGGCTTTCGAGCATGTAGCCGGCCATCAAGGCATTGGGCGGGGTGCCGATCAGGGTGCCCACGCCACCGATGTTGCAGGCATAGGCAATGCCCAGTACCAGGGTGATGCCGAAGGCGCGAACGGTTGCTTGCTGGGACGGATCAGCGTTGTCCGGGACCCGGGCCAGCTTGATCGCCGACAGCGCAATCGGCAGCATCATCAGGGCCGTGGCGGTATTGCTTACCCACATGCTCAAAAAGCCGGCCGCAATCATGAAGCCCAGCACGATGGCCTGGGGAGAGCTGCCGATCCAGCCGATGATGGTCAGCGCAATGCGCTTGTGCAGGCCCCAGCGCTGCATGGCCAGGGCGATCATGAATCCACCCATGAACAGAAAGATCAGCGGGTTGGCATAGGGTGCCGTGGCCTGACCGATGGTGCTGACTCCCAGCAGCGGCAGGGCAACGATGGGCAGCAGCGCCGTGGCCGGAATGGGAATGGCTTCGCTGATCCACCAGATCGCCATCAGCGCCCCCAGTGCAGCCACCGACCACGCCGCCGGCGTCATGTTGGCCGGCTCGGGCAGCACAAGCATGGTCAGGAAAACCAGCAGGCCCAGCCACAGGCCGATGCGCTGACGCCGGTTCGAGCGACTGATGGATTGTGGGGCCATGTGGGAAGCCTGCCTGGTGCTGAATGGATGGGTGATGATGGCACAGCTGCCTGGCCGGTTTTTAAGGTTATACCCGGATCCCGCAAACCCCTGATTGCCCGCAAAGCCGACGAGCCCGTTACCGGACGCGCTGTCGCGCAGCAAACAGGGAAAGCTAAAGCACTAAAAGCAAAACCGGGGAACCACGGAAGACACGGAAGACACGGAATGGGCTGAATGACGTTTACGTGTCTTCCGTGTTTTTCGTGGTTACAAAGATTTGCCTTTGTGTTTTTCATCTATAAAACAACAGGTTAGAATCTTTTCGATGAGAGCACTGAGTACGAAGAGCCTGGAGCGCTTTTGCTTGCTGCGAGCTGATGAAAAAGAGATTGGAAGGGTGGAGGAG
>RECK01000250.1 GCA_007694055.1 Wenzhouxiangella sp. | reverse complement strand
GCAATCCGGTCGCCGCAACGAACCGTTGCGCCGAGCTCGGCGACCTTTCCATTAAGCTCGATCGCGCCGGCTTCAATCCGCTTTTCCAGCGCCCGCCGCGAGCCCAGGCCAGCCGCTGCCAATACCTTTTGCAAGCGCTCGGTGCCCTCGAACTGCGCCGGCGGCGCGGCATTAGCCTGCTCCCGACGCCCCGGGCGGTTTCGCGACGGTTTCTTCGCCGTTTTCCGCGCCGACCTTCCCGCCGCTTTCTCCGACGTTTTCTCCGACGTTTTCTCCGCCCTCGGCGGTCTGCCCTGGTTCTTGCCCGTCACCTTCGCTGTCCCGGGCTCGCTCCGGGGCGTCTTCCGGCTCCGGGCCTTGGGTTTGCTCGGGTGTGGCGATGACTTCTTGCTGCGATTCATGCTCGTTCTCCTCCGGCTCGGCCGCCGGGTTTTCGGCCTCGACGTTGCCGTGTGCCTGGTCGCGGGGTTCGTCCGGTGGTGCCGGATGAGTCAGTTCCAGCTCCGGCTCCAGGTTGTCGATGTCCTTGATTTCGGCCAGGGTAGGCAGTTCGTCCAGGCTCTTGAGATTGAAATAGTCCAGAAAGGACCTGGTCGTGCCCAGCAATTCCGGTCGCCCCGGAACATCCCGATGGCCAACCGTCTTGATCCAGTCGCGTTCCTGCAGCGTACGCAGAATGTTGGCGCTCAGGGAAACTCCCCGGATCTGCTCGATTTCACCGCGCGTGATGGGCTGACGATAGGCAATGATGGCCAGTGTTTCCAGCAGCGCCCGCGAGTACCTTGGCGGCTTCTCGGTCCACAGCTGCGAGATGATGGGCATGAGCTGAGTTCTGATCTGCAGCCGGAACCCGCTGCCGACCTCGGTCAGCTCGACGGCCCGGCCGCTCAGCTCGGCATCCAGCGCGGCCAATGCTTCCTTGAGCAATCCATGGCCGGGTTTCTCTTCATCGGGAAAGAGGGCATTGAGTTGAGTCAGGCTGAGGGGCGCGCCGGCGGCCAGCAAGGCTCCTTCCACGACCTTCTTCAGGTACTCGATATCCATGGAGGCTTCTTGTTCCGTACGGTTATTCATGGATCGTCAATGATTCAGTTGGCCTGGGATGGACTGCGCAGGTAGATGGCACCGAACAACTCCTGCTGGACGAGGTCAATGAGATGCTCACGCAACAATTCCAGCAAAGCCAGGAAGGTGACCACGGCACCGATCCGTCCCTCGGCAAGGTCGAAACAGTCGTTGAATTCAACAAATTGATTGCGTGAGACCAGGTCAGTGATCCGCGACATGCGCTCGCGCACCGAAAGTGGTTCGGCCTGAACGTGATGGTGGGCGAAAATCTCCGCTCTCGCCATGACATCACGCAGGGCCAGCAGGATTTCACGCAGATCGACTTCCGGCGGCAGCTGGATCCGGCCATGTTCTTCCACGGCTGCCGAAGCGACCGAAAGGTCTCGCTCCAGGCGCGGCAGGTCGTCGAGATCCTCGGCGGCCTGCTTGAAGCGTTCATATTCCTGCAGACGGCGGATCAGGTCGGCCCTGGGATCGTCCTCGTCTTCGTCCTCGGCCTGCGGACGGGGCAGCAGCATGCGTGACTTGATCTCGGCCAGGATGGCGGCCATGACCAGGTACTCGGCGGCGAGCTCCAGTTTCATCCCCGCCATCATCGTGATGTAGCTGGTGTACTGGCGGGTGATTTCAGCGATCGGGATTTCCAGGATATCCAGGTTCTGACGCCGAATCAGGTAAAGCAGCAAATCCAGCGGACCTTCAAAGGCCTCAAGGAAAACCTCCAGCGCGTCGGGCGGGATGTACAGATCGTCCGGCAGCTTGAGCAGTGGCTGTCCCTGGACGACAGCAAACGGCATTTCGGCCTGAGCGGCATGGGTTTCGGTGGTTTCTGCCATAGCAACGGCAGTGTAGCGGAAATGATCGCCGGCATGAGCGCGGCAATCGATCAACGCCATGCGAGAGCCGAGGGTCCTCGGTACAATGCAGATTCAATCTTCGCGGAATAATTGTCATCATGTTGTACACATCATGCTGTACATGATCGTCGGGCGCGATGCCGAAGACAGCCTGCCCAAGCGGCAGGCGGCCCGGGAAGCCCATTTGGCTCGCCTCAGTGCGCTGAGTGACGAGGGGCGTCTGATCCTGGCAGGCCCGCTGCCGAAAATCGATGCCGAGGATCCCGGCCCGGCCGGGTTTTCGGGCTCCCTGGTCGTGGCCGAGTTCGCCAGCCTGGATGGCGCCCGTGCCTGGGCTGATGAGGACCCCTATATCCATGCCGGGGCCTGGCTGGACGCGGACGTGCGCCCATTCAAGGCGGTTCTGCCATGACCGCCGAGCGCGTCGCCATGATTCGGGAACGCCTGGACACCCGTCTGTCTCCCAGTGAACTCGAGGTGCTAGACGAATCGCATTTGCATGCCGGCCACCCCGGGGCCCGCGACGGCCGCGGGCATTTCCGGGTTCGCATCGTCTCCGATGTTTTCCTCGGTCTGCCGCGCCTTGCCCGCCACCGGCGTATTTATGCCGCCCTGGGCGAGCTGATGCAAACCGATATTCATGCACTTTCTGTCGAGGCTTTTTCAAGCAATGAGATTTAGTTTCCCGCTTTCCCTGTTTCTGGTACTCACCCTGGCCGCCTGCGGTTCCGATCGCCAGGATCAGGGCCTGGTCGATGACGATGACGTCGTTCTGGTGCTGGTCGATGGCCAGCCGGTGACCTTGCCCATGCTGGAGTTCATGATGAGCTCGCGTGGCGTTTCCGAAGACGACCATGAGGGTATGCGAGAGCTGCTTGATGAGCTGATCCGACTTCGGGCCGTTGCCAACGCGGCCCGGGCCGAGGGCCTGGACCGGGAGCCGCAAGTGCGGGCCCGCCGCATGCTGCGCGACCTGGAAACCCTGCAGCTGCGCTATTT
>RECK01000408.1 GCA_007694055.1 Wenzhouxiangella sp. | reverse complement strand
TGGAGATGGATTCGAGCCTGGCCCCGGCCGCGTTGGGCCGGGCTACGATCTGTTTTTTTCGTAGCGGTTTACGCCAATTGCATCCGCAGCACCGAGGCGGCCTGACAGAGCTTGCGATCGAAACAAAGGAACATCACCGGTTTGCCCAAACCGGTGGAAAGATACTCGGCTGCTGCAAGATGAACGCTATCGTAGGCACGCAGCGCAAATGCCTCGGCAAGCGTGGCAGCACGCCTCAGAAGCGTTAGATCAGAACTTATTCGCGCATACCTCGTCCAGTCGGACTCGAACTCGGCCTTGACCGAGTCAAGCTCCGATTGCGTCAGACGCCCCTCCCGGGCAAGTCGAGCATACGCCGACCGAGCCTCGACATAGGCAATCTCGTGCGAAGCAGCTGTCTCTGCGGCCTGCAAATGTTCCAGCACCATGTCGGTCCCGGTCTCATCGACATAGGCTTTGACCAGGGCTGATGTATCGAGATACGCGATCAACGACGATCTTCCAGTACGGTACTGGCCGCGCTGGCCTCTTCGATTCGCGGACGTTGGCGTCCACCGAGCGGCTTTTCTCGAGACCAGTGAACCAGGGAGAGACCCCTTGCCTCTTCATCGCTTGGTTCCTTGCGGGGTTCCTGGACAGGCAGAATTCTTGCCACGGGCCGGCGCCTGGAAGTCAACACGACTTCTTCACCTGCGCTGACGCGGCGTACGTAGCTTGAAAGGTGATCCTTTAGATCGCGAATCGAAACCTTTGTGGTCATGTCGGGAAGCCTATCTGAACTGTCGGCGGGACTGGTTTGAGGCCACAAGGAACCTCCATGTGGCCACATGGTAACAGCTATGGCGGATTCCTGATCAGAGCTCGGCCGGGTCCATGTCGATGTGCCAGCGGACGCGGCGGGCGTTGGGCAGGGCGTAGAGTTTCTCCAGGCTGTGGTCGATGTGCTGGACCAGGTGGGCCCGGTCAGCGCTTTGCAGCCAGAGCTGGAAGCGCCAGTAGCCGCCTCGGCGGGCCATGATGGCCGGGATGGGACCGGCTACATCGATCCCCTTCATGCGCAGGCAGCGGGCGGCGGCAACCAGGAAGTCACGGGGTTCCTGGGCCTGGTGCGCCTCGGCCCGAACCAGGGCCAGGGCATGGGCCGGCGGCAGGCCGGCGGCCCGGCGTTCAGCCAGCAGGCACTGGGCATAACCGAGGTAGTCATCGCCCAGCAAGGCAGCGAGCAGCGGATGTTCGGGGTGCCGGGTCTGGATCAGAAACTGGCCCGGACGCTCGGCACGACCAGACCGGCCAGCGACCTGGTGGACGGCCTGGCCCAAGCGTTCCGGGGCACGAAAATCGGCACTGAACAAGGCCTGGTCGACGTCGAGCACGGCGGCCAGGGTCACCCCCGGCAGATGGTGGCCCTTGGCCAGCATCTGGGTACCGACCAGGATGCAGGGCGCACCGTCGCGGACGAGATCGAGCAGGTTCTCGAAGTCGGCCCGGCCGGTCATGGCATCGCGATCGACCCGGTGTACGGGCACGTCCGGAAAGCGCTTTTTGAGCAGGTCTTCCAGGCGCTCGGTTCCCGCACCCAGCGGCTCCAGGCTGGGTGAACCGCACTCGGGGCAGCGGGGCGGGGTCCGCTGCTGGGCACCGCAGTGGTGACACTGCAACCGCGGCGGGGTCTGGTGCCAGGTCATGTGGGCATCGCAGCGGTGGCAGTCGGCCTGCCAGCCGCAGGCATTGCAGATCAGCACCGGGGCATAGCCGCGCCGGTTGCGGTACAGCAGCACCTGGCCACCCTCGTTCAGGTGGCGCTCGATGGTCGCCTCCAGGCGCTGGTCCAGGGCGCCGCCCTCGCCGCGCGTATCCAGAACCTGCCAGCGCGGCATGCTGGCCCCGCCGGCGCGCTGGGTAAGCGTCAGCAGCTGGTAACGCCCGGCGTCGACATTGTTGAGGCTTTCCAGCGAGGGTGTTGCCGAGCCCAGCACGATAGGCACGGCCAGGCGGGCAGCGCGAAGAACAGCCACATCGCGGCCATGGTAGCGGGCCCCGTCCTGCTGCTTGAACGAGCCGTCGTGCTCTTCGTCGACCACGATCAGTCCGGGCCGGGCCAGCGGCAGAAACACCGCCGAGCGGGTGCCGACGATCACCCGTGCGCGGCCGTCCCGGGCCGCTTTCCAGGCCGCCAGCCGCTCGCCCTCGCTCAAGCCCGAGTGGTACACCGTGGCCGGACAGCCCAGGCGCTTTTCGATCCGGCGCACCAGCTGCGGGGTCAGGCCGATTTCCGGCACCAGGATCAGCACCTGGCGGCCCCGGAACAGCAGGCGCCGGGCCACATGCAGGTAGACCTCGGTCTTGCCGCTGCCGGTGACGCCGGCCAGAAGCAGCGCGGCAAAGCGGTTACGGCTGCGCAGGATGGCGGCCGCGGCCGCCCGCTGTTCTTCGTTCAGATTCGGCCCAGGCTCGCTGGCAAGTGCCGGTGGGCAATCAATGGCTTCGACAAGGCCATCGCTGAGCATGCGGCGCAGGATATCGGCGCCAATTCCGGCTTCCTTCAGATCGGCACGTTTGAGGGCGCCGTGCTGAAGCAGGGACACGACTTCGGCCTGGCGCGGGGCGCGGGCGAGATCAGCCGCCCGGCCTTTGGTGGTCAGGTCGATGTAGTCCGGATTGGGTTCCCGAAATGGTTTGACCCGCCGCAAGGCCCCCGGCAGGAGCAGGTTGACCGCCTCGCCGGGCGCGCAGGCATAGTAGCGCCGGCACCAGGCAAACAGGGCCAGCAGCGACTCGTCGATCAAGGCGCTGTCAAGCACGCGCTCGATGGGTTTGAGGCCGTCGGCCTGGGCGGCCTCGGCGTGGCCTGTGACCAGGCCAACCAGGCGGCGTGAGCCAAACGGAACCAGCACGCGGCTGCCGACGGGCGGCAAGGGCTGATTGTCGGCCGACCGGTAGTCGAACAGTCGCGGCACCGGGACCGGCACCGCGACCTGGGCGACCTTCAGCGTCACGGCGCCATGGTCAGGGCGCGCTGCGGGTCAGTCCAGCGGTGCGACGCTGGCCGGCGAACTGCGATGGGCAAGCAGGTGCTTGTCGCGGTCGAGTTCGATCAAGTCGCGGAGGATGCGTCCGGCCTCGGTCAGAAACAGGTCCGAGGCTTCCTCGGCATCGTCGTCGCCAGCTTCGTCGGTCAGGCCGTCGGCCAGGCCGTTGACCGATGGTCGATTGCCATCGGCGTGACCGTAGCGGGCCATGCGGCGCGCTTCGGCCTCTTCCATTTCCTGGCGACGTACCTCGAGGTTCAGACTCACCGTGCGACGATCGCGATTGGCCTCCCAATCGGCCAGGTCCTCGACCAGGCGAACGAATTCCTCGTCCTCCTTCAGCCGCAGCTCGTGCTGTTCACGGGCCAGTGCGATCAGGCCGGAAAGGTCGGCAAAGGGCTCGAAATCGGTCGGATCGATTTCGCCCCAGGGCAGGGCAAATTCCAGCGCGCTTTCGCCGAAGTCGGCCGGGTCACCCGGTGTGGGCAGGACGATATCGGGGACAACTCCGCGGGCCTGGGTGGAGCCGCCGGCAATGCGGTAGAACTGGGCCATGGTCAGCTTGATCTGGCCCAGGCGTGCGTTCTCGCTGCGTGAAAACTCGTCCAGGTTGATCAGGTTCTGTACCGTGCCCTTGCCGAACGTGGTCTCGCCGATAATGACGCCGCGGCCGTAGTCCTGGATCGCGGCGGCGAAAATCTCTGAAGCCGAGGCGCTGCGGCGGTCGACCAGTACGGCCAGCGGTCCATTCCAGGCCATGCCCGGCTCGCGGTCGCGCTCCAGCGACACGCGGCCCTGGGAATCGCGCACCTGCACCACGGGACCTTCGTCGATGAACAGGCCGGTCATGGTGGTGGCTTCCAGCAGGGCGCCGCCGCCGTTGCCGCGCAGGTCAACGACCAGTCCGTCCAGCGAGCCGTCGGATTTCATTTCGTTGATCAGGCGTCGCACATCGCGAGTGGAGGAGCGGTAATTGGGTTCGTTGGCAGCGCGACCCTGGAAATCGACGTAGAACACCGGCACCCGGACCACGCCAATGCGCAGGGTCTGGTCGCCGGAAGGCACTTCCAGCACGTCGCTGCTGGCCGCCTGCTCTTCCAGGCGGACCTGGTCGCGCACGATATCGATCTCGCGGGTCGGGCCGCTCAAGCCGGTCTCGGCCGGCAGCACGCGCAGGCGCACCACCGTTTCGCGCTCGCCGCGGATCAGCGACACCACGTCATCCAGACGCCAGCCGATCACTTCGACCATTTCCTCGTCGCCCTGGGCCACGCCGACAATACGGTCGCCGGTCTGCAGCCGCCCGTCCATGTCAGCCGGGCCACCGGGCACGATTTCCATGATCGTGGTGTACTCGGTCTCGCGCTGCAGCATGGCGCCGATGCCATCCAGCGACAGACGCATGGAGATTTCGAAGTTGTCGACGCTGCGCGGGCCCATGTAGGCCGAATGCGGTTCGATCGAGCGGGTGTAGGCGTTCATGAAGAACTGGAATACATCCTCGCTGTTGAACTCGCTGATGCGGCGATTCAGGTTGGTGTAGCGCTGACTGAGCGTTTCGACAATATCCACGTCTTCCTGGTCAGCCAGCTTCAGCAGCAACCAGTCGTTCTTGACCCGCTTGCGCCAGATGTCATTGAGTGCTTCACGATCAGCCGCCCACGGCAGTTCCGTGCGATCGAACTGGTATTCCTCGTCGCTATCGAAATCGAAGCCCTGCTCGAGCAGGCCCAGGGCAAATTCGGTGCGATCGGCAACGCGGCGCACGTAGCGGTTGAAGATGTCGAACGCGGGTTCCAGGTCGGCCGAGCGCAGCGCCTCGTACATGTGCGTTCGGTAGCGCTCGAGATCGGCAACATCGGCGGCGGTGAAATACAGACGATTGCCGTCGAGCAGGCCCAGGTACTGCTCGAAAATCCGATCTGACATGTCGCCGTTGAATTCATCGCGGTGGTAGTGATAGCTGCGGATGAAGCGATTGGCCAGGCGGGTGGCAAAGCGATGTTCGCTCTTGGGCGCGAGCAGTTCTGCGCCCTGGTCAATAACGGTGGCCTGGCTTGGCGCCAGGGAAATGGCCGCCGGCACAGTCATGGCGGCGATCAGAGCGAGAACCAGAATTTGAGGCAATTTGCTATTCATGACGACTCAGACCAGCGGGCATGGCAATAGGTTTCGGCGGTTTTCAGGCTTCTTCCGGATGAGCTTGCTCCTGAAGCTGCCAGTTTGCATGGTAACCCAGGCGCGTGCAAATGGCCGTCACCAGCCTCTGCCTGGCCTCGGCCACCGAAATCGAGGGTACCAGATCGACCAGACGGGTCATGGCCAGGCCGGCAAAGCCGCATGGATTGATCATTGCAAATGGCGTCAAGTCCATGTCGATATTGAAGGACAGGCCGTGGTAGCTGCGACCGCGCCGCACTTTCAGACCGATGGAGGCAATCTTGGCACCGGCCACGTAAACGCCCGGTGCACCGTCGCGCCGCTCGCCAGGCTGGCCGAGGTCGGCGAGCACGTCGATGACGGACTGCTCCAGCCGGTCGACCAGGCAGCGCACACCCAGGCCGCGCCGATCAAGATCGAGCAGCGGATAGGCCACGATCTGGCCGGGACCATGGTAGGTGACCTGGCCACCGCGATCGGTCTGCACCACCGGAATCGCGCCCGGATTCAGCACATGCTCGGCCTTGCCGGCCAGACCCTGGGTGAAAACCGGATCGTGCTCGACCAGCCACAGCTCATCGGGCGTGGACTCATCGCGCGCATCGGTGAAATCGCGCATCGCTTCCCAGACCGGGAGGTAGGGGCGGCGACCGAGATGCTGGATGGTTAGTTCAGGGGGCATGGTTTTTTTTTCGGTTTCCGGTTTCCGGTTTCCGGTTTCCGGTTCAAGGTTCAAGGTTCAAGGTTCAAGGTTGGCTTCGATAACGGTTTTCCTGAAACCTGAAACCTGAACCCTGAAACCTGTGTTTTAAAGCATCATCACCACCACGTCCAGCGCTCGCAGCTCGGTGTAGATGCGCTCCAGGTGGTCGCGGGAGTCGGCGGTTACGGTAACGGTGACCGACTCGTAGCGACCGGTGCGGCTGGGGCGGATGCGAACATCCTCGCTTTCACTCAGGTTGGCGTGACGACCCACGGTTTCCAGGATCTGCTCGCGCACGCCCGGGCCGGTGCGGACCATGGCCTTGACCGGGTAGGTGCAGGGGAACTCCAGTCCGCCGGTGTTCTCTTCAGTCATGACTTCAACCCCCAAACAGGCCGCCGACCCAGCGCCGCATGCTGTCGGTCGTGCGTCCGAAGAAGCCGGCCTGGTCCACGGCTTCACGGGTGACCAGCGGGCGCTGGGCGACGATGTCATTGTCCAGGCCAATGATCAACTCTCCGACCACCTGACCGGCTTCCAGCGGGGCATTCAGGTCTTCATCCAGCTCCAGGCGGGCTTCCAGGGCGTCGTAGCGGCCACGCGGGATGGTCACGAACAAATCCTCGGCAATACCCAGGCTGACTTCGCGCTCGCGGCCCTGCCACACCCGTTCGCGGCGCAGTTCGTCGCCGGAATCATAGAGCTGGTAGGTCTCGAAAAACCGGAAACCGTAGTTGAGCAAGGCCTGGCTTGCCGTGGCCCGCGCCTCTTCGCTGGCCGTACCCATGACCACGCTGATCAGGCGCATCCCGTCGCGGCTGGCCGAGGTGACCAGGCAGTAGCCGGCCGAGCTGGTATGACCGGTTTTGAGCCCGTCGACGGAAGGATCACGCCAAAGCAGGCGGTTGCGGTTGTGCTGGCGAATGTCGTTGAAGGTGAACTCACGCTCGGAATACCAGCCGTAGAAATCGGGGAACTCGCTGATCAGGGCCCGGGCAAGCAGGGCCGAGTCGCGCGCGGAGGTCAGCTGGTCGGGGTCGGGCAGGCCGGTTGAATTGACGTAGTTCGTGCTCACCATGCCCAGGGCCCTGGCCTGCTCGTTCATCATGCTGGCAAACACTTCCTCGCTGCCACCGATGTGCTCGGCAATGGCCACACTGGCGTCGTTACCCGACTGGATGATGATGCCGCGCAGCAGGTCTTCCACGCGCACCCGGTTGCCGACTTCGACGAACATGCGCGAGCCCGGTGTGCGCCAGGCACGCTCCGAAATCAGCACCGTGTCGTCCAGGGCAAGGTTGCCGTTGGCAATCTCGCGAAAGGCGACGTAGGAGGTCATGAGCTTGGTGATACTGGCCGGCTCTACGGGCAGATCGGGCTCACGCTCGGCCAGCGACTGCAGGGAGTGAAAGTCGAGCAGGATGTAGCTGCTGGCGCCAATACTGGGCGGGGCCGGCACCGGGACCTGGGCGAAAGCCGAGGCCGTGCACAGCAGTAACAGCACGAGCAGTGTTCGACGAATCAGCTTGCTTGGCTTGGCATTCATGACGTCAGGTATCGCTTGTTCAGTTTGGGTGGCGGATGTTCTAGGCGAATTTTCTTGGCGGATTTTCTAGGCGAATTTTCTTGGCGAATATCCTAGGGGTAGACAAAGCGGGCCCGTCCCAGGCCCAGCTTGTCGATCTGGTCGACCAGGCGGATGGCTTCCTCGGCATGGGCTATGGGCCCGACCTGCACCCGCCAGACCCGACCCTGGGGGGTGCGGGCGTTTTCGCTGCGCACCGGGCCGATATCGGCCGACCGCAACTGCTCGGACACGCGCTCGGCGCCGGCCTGTTCGCTGAACGCACCAACTTGCAGCAGCACGGGCAATCGGGCCGGGCCAACCGCATAGGTCAGCGGATCGGAAAAGGTGATGGCGGTGACCTCCACCGGCCCGGTGCCGCTCTGATCTATGCCCAGCTTGACCGCTGCGGCCCAGGACAGATCGATGATGCGATCCGGGTGAAAAGGCCCGCGATCGTTGATTCGCACGATGATACTGCGCCCGTTTTCCAGGTGACGGACCTCGGCAAAAGTCGGCAGCGGCAGGGTCCGGTGGGCGGCAGTGAGCTGGTACATATCGTAAGGTTCCCCGGACGAAGTCGCGCGACCATGGAATTTCGTACCGTACCACGAGGCAATGCCAACCTCGCGATAGCCACTGGCGCTGGGCAGCACTTCGTAGGTCACCCCAAGCACCCGGTAAGGCGAGTGGTTGCCGTAGGGGCTGCGCGGCTCGGCCCTGGGCACCGGGTACTGGATGCGCGACGGATCGAACGTTCCGCTGACCGGCGGCCCGTCCCGTTCCGGCTCAGTGCCCCGGACCGGCCCGGTGTCCCGAACCGGCGGCGCGCACGCCACCACAGCCAGCGCCAGTGCGGCCAGCGCGAAGCGTCTCATCAGGGGGCGCGCTCGGCGATCGCCTCGGCCAGCTGAACCACGGCCATGGCGTACAGCGGCGAGCGATTGTAACGGGTGATCACGTAAAAATTGTTCAGGCCAATCCAGTGCTCGTGGCCGTCTTCATTTTCCAGCGTCACCAGGGTGGCGACGGCATCTTCGGGCACGCCATTCAGGTCGAATACGATACCCATCGCGGCCAGATCGGCCAGGCTGTGGCTCAGGTTCATGCCGAAGGTCACATCCAGATCAGCGGGCACCTGCTCAACCGGCAGGACGATGGGAGCACCCGTTTGCCAGCGATGGCGGGCCAGGTAGTTGGCCACCGAGCCCAGCGCATCGGGCAGGGAACGCCACAGATCACGCCGGCCGCTGCCGTCGAAGTCAACCGCGTAGGCCCGGTAGCTGGAGGGTATGAACTGGCCCAGGCCCATGGCGCCTGCATAGGAGCCGCGCACTTCGGTCAGGGGCAGCCCCTCTTCGCCGGCCAGGACCATGAAGTGTCCCAGCTCGCGGGCGAAGAAGTCTGCCCGCCGCGGGAAGTAGAACCCCAGCGTGGCCAGTGCATCCAGGACCCGGAAACTGCCCGTATTGGAGCCGTAGTTGGTCTCGACACCGACAATGGCGACGACAATCTCGATCGGAATACCGAACTCGACCGATACCTGCTCAAGCAGGGCCTGGTTGGCGCGCCAGAACTCGGCGCCGCCGGAAATACGGGCCTCGGTGAGAAAGATCGGCCAGTAGCGATACCAGGGCCGCGCCTCGGCCGGGCGGGTAATGGCATCAATGATGGCTTGCTGGTATTGCGCTTCGGCCAGCAGGGTGCGGACTTCGTCAGCGTCCAGGCCATGCTCGGTCACGACCCGCTCGATGAATGCTTCTGCCCCGGGATGGGACTCCTCGGCCAGGGCCGGGACAAACGCCAGAAAACAGAGTAAAGCCAGAGCGAAACGCATCATTCGAACTATCCTGATCAGCCAGTTAAGGACAGGTATAGAAACCCGCCGCCGAAAAAAGTTTTACCAACCCGGTCCATTCTACCCGCTCCCCTTTGCCTTTTTCCTTTCTCACTTTTCCTGGTCGGGCGGCCTCGGGTGGGGGCATCCGCTGAAGGCCTCGCCACCGCGTCGAACTGAAGCGGATGCCCCCACCCGAGGCCGCCCGACCAGCTCCCCATCAGCCCATGAACCGTCTTCGGCTATGCAGGCCCATGACCAGGCCGAAGCCTGCCAGCAGGCTGACTGCCGACGTGCCGCCATAGCTGACCAGGGGCAAGGGAACGCCAACGACCGGCAGCAGACCGCTGACCATGGCCACGTTCACGACCAGGTAGAAGAAGAACATCATCACCAGGCTGCCGGACAACAGGCGACCGAAGTTGTCGCGGCAGCGGCTGGCCAGGTACAAGCCACGCAGCACGATGGCAGCATACAAGGCCAGGACCAGGACAACCCCGATGAAACCGAACTCTTCGGCCAGCACCGAAAAAATGAAATCGGTATGCGGCTCGGGCAGGAACTCCAGGTGCGATTGTGTGCTCTGGGTCCAGCCCTTGCCGGCAAGCCCCCCGGATCCAACGGCAATCTTTGACTGGATGATGTTCCAGCCCTGCCCCAGGGGATCACTTTCGGGGTTGAGAAAGGTCATCACGCGGTAGCGCTGGTACTGGTGAAGATTCAGCCACAGTACCGGCAGGGCGGCAATGACCAGGCCAGACATGGCCACGATCAGGCGCCAGCGCAAGCCGGCCAGGAACAACAGCGCCACACCGCTGGCAGCCACCAGCACGGCGGTACCCAGGTCCGGCTGGAGCACGATCAAGCCGACCGGCAGCGCAATCAGGCCCAGGCACAGGCCCAGGTCGATCCAGCCCGGCGGCAGCGGCCGACGCGCCAGCAGTGCCGCCAACATCAGCGGCAGGGCGACTTTCATGCCCTCTGAGGGCTGGAACCGGACCAGGCCGATATCCAGCCAGCGCTGGGCACCGCGTCCGACACCGAAAAACAGCACGGCCACCAGCATCAGCACCGCCACGACAAACAGGGCTGGCGCCCAGGCCTGGTAGTAGCGCGGCGGAATCTGGGCCATGACCAGCATCACGCCCAGGCCGAAACCCAAGCGCGCACCCTGGCGGATGACCAGGCCCAGATTCTGCTCTGTGGCGCTGTACAACACCATCAAGCCGAACGCGATCAGCGCCAGCAACAGGGCCGACAGTACCGGGTCCAACCGCAACGGCGGCAGCAAACCCGACCAGCGCTGGCTGACCAGCGTGTTCAATAGCCCAGCTCCATGGCGCGTTTGAGAACCTGGGCAGCCACTGGTGCCGCTACCCGGGCCCCGCCACCGCCGTGCTCGGCCACCACGCTGATGGCCACGCGCGGCTCGTCGAGCGGAGCGAAACCGATAAACAGGGCGTGGTTGCGCAGATGCTCGGGCAGGTCTTCCGAATCGCGCTCGTCGTCCAGGTCATCGGGCAGCCCGAACACCTGGGCGGTTCCGGTCTTGCCAGCGATCTTCACCGGCAGCTGGCGGGCCACGGCTCGGGCCGTACCGCTGGGGCCGTGAACGACCGCTGCCATGGCACTGAAGACGGCGGCCCAGTTGGCTTCGTCGTGCACCACCATGCGGGCCGGCTCGGCCACGGCCAGCAAACGCGGCGGCGCGGTCGTGCCACGGCCGGCCAGGGCGGCGGTGGCATGGGCCAGCTGCAGCGGGGTGACAACGGTAAAGCCCTGGCCAATACCGGTAATGACCGTCTCGCCAGGGAACCAGGGTTCGCCGAAAGTCGCCCGCTTCCAGGCCCGGGTCGGCAATACACCACCGGTCTCTCCGTACAGATCGATGCCGGTGGCACGACCGAAGCCGAACAGCGCCAGCTCGCGCGAGATCCGGTCTATGCCCAGATCGTGGGCAAGCTGGTAAAAGTAGACGTTGACCGACTCGGCCATGGCCAGCTCCAGGTCAACCCAGCCATGGCCGTGACGGCGCCAGTCGCGGTAACGTCGGCTGTGGCCGGGCAGCTGAAACCAGCCGCGAGAGAAAATGCGTGTATCAGGCGTGATTTGCCCGGCATCCAGGCCGGCCAGGGCAATGAAGGGCTTGATCGTCGAGCCCGGTTCGTAACCGCCGGCCAGGAACCGGTTGAACAGCGGCCGGCGCCGATCGGTCAGCAGCGCGTTGTAGTTGGCCTGGCTGATGCCGTGGACAAAGAAATTGGGATCGAAGCCCGGGTGACTGACCAGCGCCAGCACCTCGCCGGTCTCGACGCTCAGCACGACCACGGCACCGGCCAGGTCACCCAGGGCGGCAACGGCCTCGCGCTGCAGGTCCAGATCCAGGCTCAGGGTGAGATCCTGGCCCGGCCGCGGATCCGTGCGCTCGATCACCCGCAGCACCCGGCCCAGGGCGTTGGTTTCAACCCGTTCCAGGCCCGATCGGCCATGCAGCAGGGTTTCGTAACGCCGCTCGATGCCGGTCTTGCCGACGTGGGTAGTGGCCCGGTACTGATCCCGGTCCAGGCGTTCGAGATCCCGGGTATCGATCCGGCCGACATAGCCCAGGACATGGGCCAGCAGGCCCTGGTGCGGATAGTGGCGGGTCAGGTAGGGCTCGATCTCTACCCCAGGAAGCCGATGCCGCTCCACGGCAAGCCTGGCAACCTGGGCGTCGTCCAGATTGCTTTTCAGGGTGATCGACTCGAAACGCCGCGAACGCTGGCGCTGCTGCTCGAAGCGGCGCAGCTCCTCGGCGCTGATCTCGACCAGGCCGGCCAGGTGGTCCAGGGTTTCGTTCAGGCCCGGCGTGCGCTCGGGCACGATCACCAGCCGGTAGGCCGGCCGGTTCTCGGCCAGGACCCGGCCATGCCGGTCCAGAATGAGACCGCGATTGGGTGCCAGCGCCCGCAGCCGGATGCGGTTTTCCTCGGAGCGGGCCGCATACATTTCATGCGCGCCGAGCTGGAGCTGGCCGTAGCGCCAGCCGAGCAGCACCAGCGCGACGATCACCAGTACTGTCACGACCCGGAAGCGACGCTCGATCAGGGCCTGCTCGGCGCGCTCATCGCGCATCCGACCGAATTGGCCAACCGTGTTCATGAACGAAGCAGACGTTGCCGCCTGCGCAGGGCATCGATCAACAAAAACAGCCACGGCCACAGCAACATGGCAATGACCGGCGCCAGCCACCAGGTCCACACCGGCCAGCCGTGGCCGCCAAGCAGGATCACCCAAAGCTGGATGATGCGCTCATTGAGCAGCAGGACGAACACGGCCATGGCCTGCTGCCAGGGCGGGAAAAAGCGAATTCGGTTGCGGAAGCGCTCGAGCAGGAAGACCAGGATGACCAGGCCCAGGGCATGCTGGCCCAGCAAGGTGCCGGTCATCAGGTCCAGCAACAGACCGAGCACGAAAGCCTGGCCAAGAAAGCGCAGGCGGCCGGTTTCCAGGTTCCAGTAGACCAGGATCATCGCCACCCAGTAAGGCCGGGCCGGTTCCACGACCGTCGGCAGCGGCATCAGCGTCAAGGCAAAGCCCAGCGCCAGGGTAAGCAGAAGCAGGCTGCTGCCCTGGTTACGCCCGCTCATGGCTCATCCTCAGAAATCTCGTCGACTGCATCGTCGCCGGCCACGGGTACCACGCCGGGCAGCGGCCCGGGGGCCTCGAGCTCAATGACCAGCAGCTGACGAATGCTGCCCAGGCGGGCCAGCGGTCGCGCCTTCGCCACGGCGAAGGCCTCGCCGCTGGGGCGCTGGACCTCGGCCACCTCGGCCACGGGCAGGCCGGCGGGAAAACGCCCACCCAGACCAGAGGTCACCAGCACATCGCCCGGTTCGAGATCGACGTTCATCGGCAGATCGGTCAGCCTGAGTTCATCAATTCGACCACTGCCGTAGCCAATGGTGCGAAGACCCGTGCGCTGGACGCGGACCGGCAGGGCGTGATCCGGATCGGACAACAAGATCACGGTCGCCGAGCGAGTAGCCACCTGGTCGACCTGCCCGACCACGCCGGCCGACTCGATCACGGCCAGGCCCGGGCGCACGCCATGACGCAAGCCGCGATTGATGAAGACGCGGTGAGAGTAGGGATTGAGGTCGATGTTGCGCAGCTCGGCGGTCAGAAACCGGCTGTCGAGCCGGAGCGAGGCATCCAGCAGCTCGCGCATCTCGGCATTCTCTTCGACCAGCTCACCGAGCAGCAGCTGGCGCGCTTCGGATTCACGCAGGGCGCGCTCGAGCTGGTCACGCTCGGCCAACAGAACCTGGTAATCGCGGACATTGTCACGCAGGCTGACGGCAAAACGAAACGGCGACTCGACCACCAGAAAGATCGGCTCTGCCAGGCTGAAGGCCAGCGCGCGCGCGCGCTCGACGTGACGACCGCGGAAATCCAGGGTCATCAGAACAACGGCAAGCAGAACATAGGCCATCAGCCGTGCGGTCCGACCGGCCAGGTCGCCCGCGCTGACCGACGAATAGGCGCTGCCCGGCATGTTCACCGCACTACCCGCCCCGACACCGGGTCAGGACGAGAAAAAGACGTCGCCGCGATTCTCGTCCATCATCTCCAGGGCGCGGCCGCCGCCGCGAGCCACGCAGGTCAGCGGGTCGTCGGCGATGATCACCGGCAAGCCGGTTTCTTCCATCATCAGCTTGTCAAGCCCGCGCAGCAGCGCACCGCCGCCGGTCAGAACAATGCCAGTCTCGGCCACGTCGGCGCACAGCTCCGGCGGCGTCTGTTCCAGCGCCACCTTGACCGCACCAACGATGCTGGTCAATGCCTCGGACAGCGCCTCGAGCACCTCGTTGTTGTTCAAGGTCAGCATTTTCGGCACGCCTTCGGCCAGGTTGCGCCCGGAAATCTGGATTTCCTTGAGCTCTTCCTGCGGATAGGCGCAGCCGATCTGCATCTTGATACGCTCGGCCGTTGATTCGCCGATCAGGGTGCCGTAGGAGCGGCGCACGTAGTTG
>RECK01000295.1 GCA_007694055.1 Wenzhouxiangella sp. | reverse complement strand
TCAGGGGCGTGGCCTCGACCTACGGTGATGTGGCCCGGTTTTCGTAGGTCGGCCCAGCGCAGGTTGGAGGGGAGGTGCGGTTTGCCGAAGGCAAGAAGCACCTGCCCGGAGACCGTCCGCGCGTGCGGCCGACGGTCAACGCCGGATACGCCTCCACCGCCCTGGCCATACTCACTCACCCCAATTGGCGATGTTCGAATCACCAACATCAGAGGATGGGCGCCAGTAACGCATGTCCGGTGGTGTATTGATCCTCGACCGTCGGGGACCTGGCCCCGATCTACGGGACGCGGGGTGGGTTCTGCATGGCTGGTCGGCCGCAGGCGCGGCCGACCCATGGAGAACCGCATTTCAGCAGTCAGTCAGACCTTCGGTCAGAACCAGTACCGTGATCGCCTGGTCCTGGTCGCCGTCGACGCCGCTCAGGCTGACCTCGGCGTTGCGACAGTCGCTGAAAGTGACTTCGGCCGTACCCCAGGTGTCCAGGCCGGCCGGCGGGACCGGTTCGGTGAAACTGCCACCCTGACCGTAGAACAGGTCCAGGGTAACCGGCTCGCCGAGGGTGACTGGTACGTTGCCGGTGGCCAGCCACAGCGGGGCGCCGGCGGCATCGTAGCCGTAGAAGTAGCCGAACAGACCGTTGGGCGCATACAGGAAATTCCAGCCCTGGCCGGCAGTGGCCGGATCGAACCAGGCGGCGGTGATCTGGACCGGTTGGTCGCTGCCGGCGAAATTGGTGCAATCCGGCAACTGCAGGCCGTCGATGGTGGCCAGCAGGTCGAGGTCGAAAGTCTGGCTCATGCCCTGGCCGCTCAGGGTGGCGGTCGCCGTCGTGCAAGATTCAAAGGTGGTGACCAGGCGACCCCAGACCGGCGGTGCGGTGGGATCATCGGGCTGGCCGAAGGTGCCACCGGAGGGCGCGAACACCGGCACGTCAATCGGCTGGCCGAACACGATGGGCCCATCGTAGATGCCCAGCTGCAGCCACAGCTGCTCGCCGGCATGGTAGCCGTAGTAGTAGCCGAACAGGCCGACCGTGGTCAGCTGGAGGTTGAAACCCTGACCGGCCGAGGCGGGATCAAACCAGGCGCCGGTGAGCTGGGGGTTGACCAGGTTGGTTGATATGTCGTCAAAGAAAATCACAAGCCCGCCGGGTTCACCACCGTCGGATCGGTCGCGTGCCCGTACAGACACCCTGAGATAGCTCGGGGTTTCGGGCAGATCTTCGGCCAACACGACCGGGTCGCTTTCGATACGGCCCCATTCTCCCTCGTCCGCGACGGACTCGGTAATTCGAATGTCAGTATCGAAGCGCTCACCAATCTGGTTCTCGCGTGACAGGCAATCTGCCTGGCTGCCGTAGAACTCTGAGGAGAAACGAACCCTCAGATCGTCATTGGGAGTCATGGTCATGACCCATGCGCTGACTGTCGACTCTGTAGTGCCGGGCGGCAGCGGGACACATTGGTCAAGCTTGTTGTCGCCAAAGCCGCGCTCGAGTTGCTCGAACCAGAACACGGTGCCATTCGAGCGTGCAAAGTCGGTCTGGCTAACCAGCGCCCGTTCGGACAGATCGCGCAATATCCAGCCCAGTGGGCCTGAGCCTTCAGCGAAGAAAAGATCTTCTGGATAAGCGACTTCATCAAAGGCAGCGTTCACGGGTCCATGACTACCGTTGACCCATGCGCCATCAAGATAAACTTGAGTCAGTGGGCTGGCTGGCTCTCCTTCCTCGCCGGAACGATCTCGGACTCGATAACTGATTCGGGCATAGTTTACGTTGCCAGCATCTTCCAGATCATCAGCTGCGTAACTGTCAGATGCAAATCGAGTCCAGACATTGGGGAGAATGTCCAGGGCATAGTCGAAGTCATCATTACCGATGTTGCCGTTGCGTTCGTCGCGATTGAGACAATCACTCTCAGTACCGTAGAACTCAACGTTGAGACGAAGTGCAAGCTCGGCACTGGGTGTCGGTGTTCGCAGCCAGATGCCGAAATCAAAATCCTCTGCCGTGTTCAAGGGAACGCATTGCTCCAACTTGTTAGCGCCGAAACCCCGCTGGAGCTCCTCAAACCGAAATACGTTCTCTCCGCTAAATGCGAAGCCGGCTCGACTGATCAGAGCGCGCGCTTCTTGATCTCGCAGCATCCAACCGGCTGGTGGCGCTGCTTCGGTGAAGGCCGCTTCAGGCGCAAAACCGGAGTTCACCAGAACGGCAAACGATGATTGTGCGACAAGCAGAGCTGGCACGATAGCCAGCGGAAGTAGTGCTTTTCTCATGATTGAAACTCCTTACTAGAAAAACTCATAACGACGCGGCCTGATCATGGCGCCAATACCGACCCCGAAAATCAGAATCAACAAGGCGATCATTGCCAGCGGAGGATTGACCGGTACGCCGACCGCTTCGGGCGCAAGGCTGACCTGGTCAAAAAGGATGATGGGTGGGTTGGCCGGCGGCGGTTCGATTCGGTCACGAGCCCGCAGGGCAATGCGCGCATAGCCGGCCCCGCTGGGTCGGGCGATGCCGCGCGTGCTGATCGTGTTCCAGGTACCCGGGTTGAGATCCGAAGTGCGGAAATCGGTATCGAAGCGGCCAATGCGGTTGGCTCGCGACAGGCAGTCGGCCAGGTTGGCGTGCAGGTCCATGTTCAGTCGAATGCGCAGGTCGGAATTGCTGAGCTCCGGCCAGACCCGGGCGCTCAAGACCATGCGGCTCATATCGATGGGCACGCACTGCTCCAGGGTGTTGTCGCCGAAGCCGTCGCCGAGTCGGGTGAACTGGAAGGCGCTGCCGCCTGCGGCACTGGGCTCGGGTACGACCATGCCGAACTCGTTGACGCTGCGCAGCGTCCGGCCCAGCGGGCCCTGGTCGGCGCTGAACAGGGCGCCATCCAGGCTGCCGGTTTCAAAGTCGCCGTTGACCAGGCTTGCACC
>RECK01000024.1 GCA_007694055.1 Wenzhouxiangella sp. | reverse complement strand
GGCTGACGGTTTCGCTGCGCTCGGCCAGTTCGCGGGTGCGCTGGCTGACCAGGGCCTCGAGACGGAGGCGGCGCTGGCGCACCGACCAGGCGAGGACGGCCATGCCTGCCATCAGTACCAGGATGTAGCCGAGATACGCGGGCAAGGTGCGCCAGGGCGGTCGCCGGATGGTGGCCTCGAACAGCACCTGGGGCTCCGACCAGACTCCGTCCGGATTGGCCGCGCGCAGTTCGAAGCGGTAGTCACCGTGCGGCAGGGCCGGGTAGCGGGCCCGTCGGGCGGTGCCGGCATCGACCCAGTCGCTTTCCAGGCCGAGCAACCGGTGGGCGTAACGAACGCGGTTTGGTGCCATGGAGTGCAGGCCGAGGTAGTCGATCGTCACTTCGTTCTGGTCGTGGCGCAGGCGCAAGGGTTGCGCCCATGTACCGTGCTCCACTGGCTGTCCCTCAATGGCCAGACCGGTCATGCGGACGGCCGGGGGCTGCGGGTGATCGACAATGCGCTCGGGCCAGAAGCTGTTGACGCCGTTGATACCGCCGAAGTAGAACCTGCCGCTGGGGCCGATATCGGCCACCCGTCCATTGAATTCGTAAGCCTGCAGGCCATCGTGCAGGCTGAAGTTGCGCGGACTGTCCCAATCGGGGCAGAGCTGGCTTAAGCCCCGGTTGCCGCTGATCCAGAAACAGCCTGCGGGATCTTCGAGAATGGCGTAGACGGTGTTGTCAGCCAGGCCCTGCTCCGTGGTCCAGCGCTGCAGGGGCGGATCATCCAGCGCCAGGTGCTCGGCGGCGATGCGAACCAGGCCGCCGCCGTGGGTACCCAGCCAGAGATCGCCGTTGGCCGCTTCGGCCAGGCTGAATACGAAGCGGGCCGGCGAGCCAGGCTGATCTACGCCCAGCGACAGCGTGCGGCGCTGGCCGGTATCCGGGTCCAAAAGAAGCAGGCCCTGGCGGCAGCCGATGGCGATGGTGTCGTCGGCAAGCTGGGTAACCGGGTAGAAGTCAGCATCGCTCTGCTGTAGCACTACCTGCAACGGACCACTTGCCTGTTCCAGCGGCAAGCGCCACAAGCCGCGCCCGGTAGTGACGAGCAAGTAACGGCGATCATGGCTGAAGGCCAGGGCCCTGCCTCCCGCTTCCCTGAATGCATCGGGCACTGTAACGGGGTTGAAAGAGCCACCGGCAGGGTCCGGTGCATGCCAGGCCAACCAGTCATTGCCGAGAACCCAGACGCGTTGGGTTCCGGGCTCACGGGCCATGGCAACGATGCGATTGCTGGGCAGCGCTTCGGGAGAACCAGCATGGGCGCGAAAAGTAGCCGTTGAGACAAAGCGACCACCGTCATCCCGAGCCAGCACCTGGATGCCGGCATCGTCATAGCCCACCCACAGCCAGCTTTGCTGGCCATCACTGACCTCGGTCACGCCGCGCACGATTCGGCCAGTCCTTTCATGCGGCGGCGGCAGCCAGCTGAAACGATGTTGCTCGGGCACATAGCGGGCCAGGCCGCCGAGGTTGGCGCCGATCCACAACACGCCGAAACGGTCGGCCAGGATGCGGTAACCCACTCGACCCAAAGTCGGGGGGAGGGAATCCGGTCGGGCTGGGTCGTGTTCGAGCAGGCGCACGCGCAGGCCCGGACCCTCGACCACACCCACGCCAAAGGTACCACCCAGCCAGGTCAGACCATCGCCACTGCGCGCGCTTTCGAGCCGATGATTGATGTATTCCGGCAAGGCCTGGGACCACTCGGCCGCAGCAGTCCAGCGCCCTGGATTGTTGACTTCAATTGCCACCAGCGCGTTCGGCAACAGAGCCCAGGGGCGTGATTGATCGTCAACATGGACCGCTAACGGAGCCTGGTCGCGCCAGGGGTCTGGTGACTCGACTGGCACTGAATGGCTGGAATCACTTGCCGGGTCGACAAGTCGCAGGCCGTCTTCACTCGCCCAAAGCAGGCGCCCATCCGGCAGAAACGCCAGGCGCGAACGGCTCCGTTCAGGCTCCAGTTCGGTGACATCATTGAATCGCTCGACCAGGACCAGCTGCATCGAGTCACAGTGCAGGCGCCACAGGGTTCGGGCATTGGCCAGCCAGGCTGTTTGGCCATCAAACGCCTGCCAGCTTTGCGGCAGCAGCGCCGGGTCGGTTTCCATCGCGATCAGCGGCTTCAGCGTTTCGTCTTCATCGTCCAGGTTCAGCCACCAGAGACTCTCGCGGGTCAGAACCAGCACTCGGTTCTCACAGACCCGGCCCAACCCATCAGGCTGCACTCCGAACGGCTGCTGGTCAAAGGGTGGCGGCACGGAAATCTGCCTGACGCTCAAGTCGGTCGGATCGATGCGATTGAGGCCGTTCCATGTGCCTGCCCACAGGCTGCCATTGGGGTCGGTCAGCACAGCGCGGACACCGGAATGGGTCAGCGAGCGGGCCGAACCGGGTTGGTAGCGAAGGGTCTCTACGCTGAAACCATCAAAGCGATCCAGGCCCTGCTCGGTGGCTACCCACAGATGACCCGATGGATCCTCGGCCAGGCCGAAGACGCTGGACTGGGACAGGCCGTGTTCCAGCGAGATGGTATCGAAGCGGTAATCCGGTGCTGCAGAAACACTTGCAGTAATGGCCCAGATCAGAAAAAACCAAAAGCCAGCGGCCTGGGCCAGTGATAGCTCTCGGCATTCCCCCTTGCAGTGCATCGGGCCTCCCTGCTTTGGCCTGTAGTCCTCGCGACAGGGCAGAAACCGGATTTAGAAGGCGTGTGGATCAAGGCACCCCTGCCGCCTGGTCATTCTAGCCAACCATGCGGTGCAGGTACAACTCAGGATAGCGCCAGGGTCGGCGCTGTGTCTCGACATCCGGACTGTTCTCGACAAGAGGCCGGTCCAAAGCGTGAGGACATAAAAAAGGCCCCGGGCGAGGGAGGACCCGGGGCCTAGAGTCGGATCCGGTTTG
>RECK01000292.1 GCA_007694055.1 Wenzhouxiangella sp. | reverse complement strand
CCGGGTTGCGGAGTCCGGCGCAAACCTTCCCCCAAGCCATCCGCGCCACCGGGCGTCAGATCGGAGCCACTGAACGACCAGCCTACAACAAGATAGTCTCACCGGGCCCGTGCCACCAAGCACCAGTCAGCCACCTCGGCCGATAACCCGGCCAGGCCCTGAGCGGCCGGATACCACCCGGTGCCTCCACCACCCCTTCCAATCTCTTTTCACCAGCTTGCAGCAGGCAAAAAGTGCGCGCAGCCCCGGACAGCCAAAACCCCGTTCAAATCAAAGCACAAATCCTTGTGCAGCTGCCCCAGCTTTCTGCACATAACAAAGCCGCGTGACCGGCCCTGCATGCCCAGTACGTTTCGGACAATCACGGTTTTCGGGATCCGGATGCAAGCAAAAAAAAGAAAAAAAAGCCCGCCGGATGGCGGGCTCGAGATTCAGGCAAGCGCGGTCCGTGGACCGGCCGGGTGTTCCTGCAGCCTGAGAACACCCTGGACGGGTTCCCCTTCCCATCGGGTCGACGCCGGCCAAATGACCGACGCCAAATCAGTTCAGGCGTGACGCAGCTGCTGCTCGTCGCGACCGGCATCAGCAGACTCATCGGCTTCCAGCTCCATCAACCAGTCCATGACGACTTCGTCGGCAAGCAGCGCGTTGAATTGGCGGGTTTCGTTGATTTCGAGGTTTTCCATGATCTCTTCCCTTGTCTGGACCGTTGCGTGCGGTCGTTCATTTGCAGATGCCCAGTAAATGCAATAAAAGTGCCAACCGGAGTCGCGGCAAATAAAAACAGGGAGTTACGATCAAACGAGAGCGGCGGCCTTGCCCGGAATTGACAAATAATGACCGTCAATTGACGGCTTTTGTCGTTCTCTGAACCCCGCCAATCAGATGCCGGACAACAGCGATTCAAAGCAAAACGCGCCCACCAGGCGGTGGGCGCGTCGCGCTGTCTTGACCCTGACCCGGAGGTCAGGGCGGGCGATCACTCAGACAAAATCGCCCTGGAGGGTTCCCCTTCCCATGTGCTTTGGCCACGTTCCCCTTGCGGCCCGGAACGCTATCGATCCAGAATCCAGGATCGATAGCGTTGCTTGTAAATCGGTATCAGTGATTCGGCACGGCGCGGACATGACGGGCATCGTCCAGGTCGGCAGCACAGTCTTCAGCCTCTAGCTCCATGAGCCACTGCATCACCACCTCGTCAGACAGAAGACCATTGAATGCTTGATGGTCAACATCGACTATCAGGTCGCTGCTCGGCTGGTTGTTTACGATCAGGTTCAGTTGGGCCATGATGCTTTTTCGCCTCAGGTTTAATGATTTCAGACACAGAGGCAAATGCAACTATCATGCCAACTCAAGCGCTGCAAGCTGAAGAACGCCCTTTTCCCCAGCCCTTCAAGGAAAAACCCGCCACCAATGTGACAGTTTTCGTCCAAATCCTGACCACGCCGGTCAGGCACAATGACCAACTTCAGCCTTTCAAAGGCGATTAGAGCCCCTAGTGGCTTCAAATGATGCCGCCGCTACACTTTCTGCTCCTGTTTGCCATCTGCCTGATCTGGGCCGGAAACTTCATTGCCGCGGCCTTTGTCGTTGGCGAGCTAGAACCCATCACCTTCACCGTGGCCCGCTACCTGCTCGTACTGGCACTGGTGTTTCCCCTGCTGCGCTGGCCGGAACAGCGCCAGTGGGGGCGACTGATTGCCTGCTGCTGGACCATGGGCGCACTGCACTTTGGCCTGGTCTTTCTTGCCCTGGGCCGCTCCAACGACGTCTCCTCGGTTGCCCTGCTGATGCAGATCTACATCCCCATGTCCACACTGCTGGCCATAGTGTTGCTCGGCGAGCGTATCGGCTGGCGTTCGGCCACCGGTATCGCCATTGCCTTTGGCGGCGTGATGGTCATGGGCCTGGACCCGCTGGTGCTCAGCCAGCTCGACGTCGTCGTGCTGGTCCTGCTGTCGGCGTTCGTTCTCGCCGTGGGCACCATCCTGATGCGCGGGCTCAAGGGCATCAGCGTGCTCAACTTCCAGGCCTGGAATGCAGCGCTTTCCCTTCCCCCACTGCTGCTGCTTGCCTTCTGGATCGAACAGCCGGCTTCCAGCCTGATCGCGGCCGCCGGCCGCCTCGACATCTGGCTGGCCCTGGCCTACTCGGCCATTGGCGCCTCCATCATTGGCCACGGCGGTTTCTACTGGCTGATCCAGCGCCACGAAGTCAATCGAATCACACCCTACCTGCTGCTGGTGCCGGTGCTGGCGGTCCTGCTGGGCGTGCTGGTCTGGGGCGATCGGCCCGGCCCCCGCCTGCTACTTGGCGGCGGCCTGGTCCTGGTCGGCGTACTCTGGGTCACCCTTCGGGCCCGTTTCCGAAGGGCCGCGCCTGAACCAACCGCCCCTTCGCCCTGACTGAACCCGCGCTGAAAACCCGATTCAGAAGAGATTAAAGACCGCTGTCAGACAATGACTCCACGCCGGATCGTCGGCCCGACATCACCCCAAGGAGTCTGCTCATGAAAATGCCCATGAATACGCCTGTCCACTTGCTACTTGGTCTTGCCTTCCTGCTGGCCGCCGGCGTCGCAGCGGCCCACCCGCCGCTGCCCCTGCCGCCGCCAGGATTCGCCCACGCCCGCCATGCACCGCCGCCGGTTCGTCATCATCAGCATCCACAGGCCCGCCTGGCCACCTGGTATGCCGACGAGGCCACGCGCCAGACCCGATCGGCGCATCGCATGGGCTGCGGCTATTCCGGCCCGCGCTGGACCACCTCCTGGCGTGCCCACCACGATTGGGCGCTGACGACATCCCCATCACGCATCCACCGCGAAATCGATCGCCGCGACAGCGACCTGCACCGCTGCCGCCAGCAGTTCGTGCGCCAGCATCGCCATTATCGGTACAGGTAGTGGCGGGGGTAGAGGGGTAGAGGGGTAGAGGGGTAGAGGAATA
>RECK01000253.1 GCA_007694055.1 Wenzhouxiangella sp. | reverse complement strand
ACCCGGCCAGGCCCTGATCGGCCAGATACCACCCGTTGCGAGAGGTGGGAGGAGGTTGAAAGGCGGGGCTTCGGAAGTGTTTTCCTTGTCTCCCAGCCTCCTCCAACCTGACCAGCGTAGGCCGGGGCCACGTCCCCGGCGGCCATGTCCGGATTGTCTCCAAACGTTAGGCATAAACCAAAACCTGCTCGCGACCTCCCTTGGGTAAAGCGAACATGACGAAAGCCGGGGGATGAATGAAACGTTGGACCATGCTACGTGTCGCTAGGGCAATCGGTCTCCCAGCATGGTTTCGAAGCGGCGGGTGGCTTTTGGGTCCGGGATCAGGCGGCTGAAAACGACGACGGCCAGGGCGGCCAGGATGGCGCCGGGGAGGATTTCGTAGACGTCGAACAGGCCGCCGTCGAGGCGGTTCCAGATCATGACGGTCAGGCCGCCGGCGATCATGCCGGCCGCGGCACCGGCCCGGCTCATGCCCGACCAGTACAGGGACAAGACGATGACCGGCCCGAAGGCTGCGCCCAGACCGGCCCAGGCGTGGGCGACCAGTTCCAGCACCAGGCTGTCGGGGTCCATGGCCAGGGAAAAGGCGATCAGGGCGATGGCGATAACGGCGGCGCGACCGACCCAGACCAGTTCGGTCTGGCCCGCGCCGGGCTTGAGCCAGCCCTTGTAGAAATCTTCCGAGACCACCGATGAGGCGACCAATAACTGCGAGTCGGCGGTGGACATGATGGCGGCCAGGATGGCGGCCAGGCAGATGCCGGCGATGACCGGATGGAACAACAGCTCGACCAGGCGAATGAACACGGTTTCGGTGTCGCCGCCGGTCAGTGTTTCGTCGAGGCTGCCGATGCCGGCCATGCCGACCATGACGGCGGCGACCAGGCAGATCGTCACCCAGGTCATGGCGATGCGGCGGGCGCGGGTCAGTTCGCTGGCCGCGCGGATGCCCATGAAGCGGGCCAGGATATGCGGCTGTCCGAAATAGCCCAGGCCCCAGGCCATCAACGAGATCACGGCCAGCACGCCCAGGGCCTGGCCCTCGGCGTCGGTGAAGGGGTTGAGCAGGGCCGGGTTGTGTTCTGCCGCCGCGGCAAACACGCCGGTCTCGCCGCTGCCCATGGCCATCAGCACCACGGCACTCAAGGCCAGCACCATCAGCAGCGCCTGCAGTGCATCGGTCCAGCTTACCGCCAGGTAGCCGCCGAGAAAGGTGTAGATGATGATGGCGGCCGCCCCGGCAGTCACCGCCCACAGGTAGGGCAGCTCGAACACGGTCTCGAACAGGCGGCCGCCGGCGACCAGGCCGGCGCTGACGTAGAGGGCAAAGAACAGCAGGATGAACACCGCCGGGATGACGCGCAACAGCCCGCTGGTGTCGGCGAAGCGGCGCTGGAAGTAGTCGGGCAGGGTCAGCGAGTCATCCA
Organism: Wenzhouxiangella sp.; assembly: GCA_007694055.1. Classification (GTDB taxonomy): domain Bacteria; phylum Pseudomonadota; class Gammaproteobacteria; order Xanthomonadales; family Wenzhouxiangellaceae; genus Wenzhouxiangella. Next base: position 13,017 of record RECK01000253.1, on the reverse strand, counting down.
GGTGCTCGGTGGCGATACGCAGGCGCGAGGCGACCAGCAACCAGTTCATCCAGGTGCCGATCAACAGCCCCAAGGCAATCCAGCCGGCCTCCAGCCCGGCCAGGTAGGCATAGCCGGGCAGACCCAGCAGCAGCCAGCCCGACATGTCCGAGGCCCCGGCGCTGAGCGCGGTCACACCGCTGCCCAGGCGCCTGCCGCCGAGGATGTAGTCCGACAGGTTGCTGGTGCGCTGCCAGGCAATCAGCCCCAGTGCCAGCAGGGCGACGAAATACAGGCCAAAGGTCAGCCAGGTTGCGGTCATGGTGGATCTCCCTCGGTTTGCCCAACATCTTGCGACATTTGGGCAGTCAGGGCAAATGATTGGCGTTGTTACTCAGCGCGCTATCGCGTTGACATTTTCTCCGCGAAGTCCTGAAATCGATCCTGGAAGATCGCGTCCGGGCGGGGTATGCCGGTCCCTGCCAGGGTCAGGCTGGCCGCGGCATTCTGGATGCTGCTGACCTCAAGGGTGGTGCCGGCCGGCCCGGTCTCCAAGGGTGTGAAGGTAATGAGCACTTCGCAGCTTCCACCGAGGGGAATGCCGCCGCTACAGTCATCAGTTTCGATGGTGAAGTCGTCGCCTGCCACGCTGAATGCCAGGCCACTCAGATCGGCGTCTCCGGTGTTTTCAAGGCTTACCGACAGCGCTGAACTGCCGTCCCCGACCTGGACTTCGCCGAAATCCAGGCTGGAGGGGGTAAAGGCCATGTCAACCTCGACGATCTCATCGCTTTGCAATTCCACGGCGCCACTGTCGCAGACAGCCGTGTCATCGCCATTGCCGTCGATCGGGCGAGGCTGTCCACGCTGGTCAGTGGATTCACAAAAGAGATTCAACCCGCGATCAATGGCCGGGCTGCCGGGTTCGGGCATGTGGGTTGGCGTCGGGCCGCCGTTGTTGATCAATGATCCCAGCAATGGATCGATCGGTTCGCTCGAGGAGCCGATCTGGTCACTGGAATCGCTGGCGTAAAATGCCAGGCCGGCATCGTTGCCGATCAGGTTTCCGCCCTGGAACACGGTGTCGGAACCGAGATTGGACTGAAGGAAGTCGTTGCCGGTGACGGCGGCGGTGTTGCCGGCAACAATCGTATTGCGATATCGAAAGATACTGCCTGCCAGCACCGAACTCACCCCGCCACCGGAGCGACTGGCTGAATTGCGATGAATGGTTGTATTGATCAGCGTCAGCTGATTGCTGCCACTTCCGCTCAGAACGTCGGCATCAATACCACCGCCATCCAGCGTGGACGAATTATTGCTGATCGTGGTGTTCCTGATCACACCCACGGTCGAGCCCCCGAGTTGGGCGTACTGGGCGATGGCGCCTCCCCAGGTGCCGTGATTGCCGGTAAAGGTGCTATCGGAAACGATCAGTTCGGCCGTGGTGGCGGCCAGGCTGACATTTCCGATGCCTCCACCTTCACCGCTGGCATTGTTGTTCTCGAACAGGCAGCGCGCTACCGTGAGACGGGATGGGCCGGCGCTGGTGGCGGTATTGGCAATAGCGCCCCCGATCCGCGCAACGCCACCTGAACTTCCGACAACGACATTATCTCTCATCACGCAATCGGTGATCGTCAATTGCCCGGCGTTGCGTATTCCGCCGCCCTGATTGTTGGTCACCTGGCCATTGGCAATGGTGATGTTGTTGATCAACACATTCGCGCCGTGGCCGATGCTGAACACGCGGCTGCTGTTGTTGCCGCTGATGGTCAGTTCGTCAGTGCCCGGCCCGGCAATCGTGAGATCGACAGTGATGGCAATCTGTCCGGATGTCAGGGTAATGACGCTGGCCGCAGGCAGATTGAATGCGATGGTGTCGCCGTTGCCTGCACTGGACACGGCCCAGCGCAAGGTGCCAGTGCCACTGTCACCATTGTCAATGACGGTCCGGGTGGTCTGGGCCTGCGAGATTGAGGTGCCCACTAGCAGGCCAAGCAGCACTAACGCCTGGGCTGTGTAAACGGCTTGAATGAATGGACTCTGGTTGATTGGCATGATGGTGATTTCTTGACGTTGGGTCTATCATGAAACAGGTTGGCATGGTATGCAAACCGAGCTGCCGAAAAAATCCTGTCGACCTGACTGAACCTCATGTAGCGAAGGCGCTTTCGCATGCACGAACATCAACAGCGCGCCTCGAGCGCTCAGCAGTGACTTGTCAGTGACGATCCGTTTGCCCGGAAATGTTGCCGCCGGCGCCAATTTCAGCCGCTGCCGGCGCTATCGCTATACCTTGTGGCGATGTTGGGACCAGGCGCGTGCGCTGGTGATGTTCATTGGCCTGAATCCGTCGACGGCCGATGCGCGCAACAACGACCCAACCATCCGTCGCTGCATCGGTTTTGCCCGTGACTGGGGATACGGCGGGCTGGTCGTGACCAACCTGTTCGCCTTCCGTGCCACCTATCCGACCGACCTCAAGGCTGCCAGCGATCCGGTTGGTCCGCGCAACGACGCCTGGATTCGACGCATGGCCGGCCAGGTCGATACCATCGTCGCCGCCTGGGGCAACCACGGCGCGTGGCTGGATCGCTCGACCATTGTCCGCCGGATGCTCGACGGTCGCCTGCGCTGCATCAAGCTCAATGCCGCCGGGGAGCCGGCCCATCCCCTGTACCTGCCAGCGGGATTAACACCGAAGGATTGGTAGCCAGGCAATCGACGCGCCTTTGCGCTCAAGCGAAGACGCCGCTGTGGAAGTGGAGATCATGCGCGCCGGCAGCATCGAAACGCTGGAGATCACGCCGGCTTGGAATTGATAAAAAAACGCCGCCGCCCGTGAAGGCGGCGGCGTTATTCGGAGCCGGCAGCAGGTGCCTTAGTTGACGATGGTTACCGGGCGCTTGGAGGTATGAAGGACGCCGGCTGAAACGCTGCCGACCATCAGTTCCTTCATCTGGCCCAGGCCGCGACGGCCCATGACGATCAGGGCTTCGCGCTTGTCGGCTTCAGCCAGGATTTCTTCGCGAGGCTCACCCCAGATCACTCTCTCTTCAATCTCGAAAGAGCCTTCGCCCATGGCCTCACGTGCGCTGGCAAAAATCTTGGCACCGGCTTCCTTGCTGATTTCCTCGATTCGCTCGCGGGTCAGTCCGACCATGCCCATTACCCGGTTGGGGTCGGGATGGTAGACGAACAGAAGCGTGACCGGACAATCCACCGCCCGGGCCAGGTCAGCGGCATAGGCGGCAGCTCGGCTGGACCCGGCGGAACCGTCCACCGGAACCAGGATGCTCTTGAAATGTTCATTCATGGTTGATGTCTCCTGTCTCAACGGTGGATCAATTGATGTAGCGGGTCAGTATGCCGCCATATTCGACGAAAAACGGCACGAACACCAGGCTGATGATGGCCATCAGCTTGATCAGGATGTTCAGCGACGGACCCGAAGTGTCCTTGAGCGGGTCGCCAACGGTGTCGCCGACCACGGCCGCCTTGTGGGCTTCGGTTCCCTTGCCGCCCAGATGACCCTTCTCGATGTACTTCTTGGCGTTGTCCCAGGCGCCGCCCGAATTGGACGAGGAAATGGCCAGGCCACCACCGACCAGCAGCGAGCCGATCAGCAGGCCGGCCAGGGCCTCGATGCCGAACAGGAAGCCGACGACCAGCGGCGAGCCGATGATCAGCACCGAGGGGGCGATCATTTCACGCAGTGCGGCACGGGTGGAAATGGCCACGCAGCGCTTGTAGTCGGGCTGGCCGGTGCCTTCCATGATGCCCGGGATGGTGCGGAACTGGCGGCGTACTTCTTCGATCATCTCGAAGGCCGCAGCCCCCACCGACTTCATGGTCTGGGCCGAGAACAGGAAGGGCAGGATGGTGCCCACGAACAGTCCGGTCAGTACCAGCGGATCGAGCAGGTTCAGGGTTGTGAACTCCTCGTCCAGGTGCATGGCGCGGGTGATGAAGGCGGCAAACAGGGCCAGTGCGGTCAGGATGGCCGAGCCGATCGCAAAGCCCTTGCCGATGGCAGCGGTAGTGTTGCCGGCAGCATCCAGAACGTCGGTGCGCTCGCGAATTTCCTCGCCCATTTCGGCCATTTCAGCGATGCCACCGGCGTTGTCGGAGACCGGGCCGTAGGCGTCAATGGCCAGGCCAACGACCAGGGTGCCGAGCATGCCCAGGGCAGCCACGGCCACGCCGTACATGCCGGCCAGGGTGAAGGGGATGTAGACCGCAACGGCAATGGCCATGATCGACCAGCCCACGCTCTTGAAGCCCAGGGCCAGGCCAAAGATGATGTTGGTAGCCGCACCGGTGGAGCAGGAATCGGCCAGCTCGCGCACCGGCTTGAAGTCATGCGAGGTGTAGTACTCGGTGAACAGGCCGATGGCCAGCCCGGAAACCAGACCGGTCAGGAAGCACAGGTAGACCTGGAAGGCGGTGGTTGCGTGGCCTTCGATCTCGAAGCTGGCCGGCAGCGCCCACATGGTCAGGAAGTAGATGGCAATGGCCATCAGCACCGAAGCGATGATCAGCATCTTCTTCAGGGCCGGGGCCACGTCCTGCTCGGAGCGAACCTTGACCATCAGGATGGTCAGCAGGCTGATCGGAATGCCGACCGCCGAGATCAGGATCGGGTACATGTTGGCCATGATGGACTCGGTCTCGGCCAGCATGCCGGTGACGGCGAATGCGGTGGCACCGATGACCATGGCCGCGCAGGTGCTCTCGGCCACCGAACCGAAAAGGTCCGAGCCCATGCCGGCGACGTCACCGACATTGTCACCGACGTTGTCGGCGATCACGGCCGGGTTGCGCGGGTCATCTTCCGGGATGCCAGCTTCAACCTTGCCGACCAGGTCGGCACCAACGTCAGCTGCCTTGGTGTAGATGCCGCCGCCGACACGGCCGAACAGGGCGATGGTCGAGCCGCCCAGGGCGAAGCCGGCGACCACTTCCATCAGCACATGGTTGGGCACATCCAGCAGCGCGGCCATGACCAGGTAGGTGACCAGCAGGCCGATCACGGTCAGGCCGACCAGGCCGAAGCCCATCACAGCGCCGGAGTTCAGCGCGACCTTGAAGGCATCGGCGATGGAGTTGCGCGCCGAAGTGGCTGTCCGCACGTTGCCCTCGGTGGCGATGCGCATGCCGATAAAGCCGGCTGCCAGCGAGATCAGGCCGCCGAAGATGAAGGAAATGGCGGTGTAGATACCTTCATGGGTATCGGTCGAGGGGTCATTGATGGCAAAGCCGATGACCAGGGCGAAGCCGATCATGAACCAGGCAATGTAGCGATACTCCTGGGTCAGGAAGGCCATGGCGCCGTCGGCGATGGCCTTGTGCATCTGCTTCAGGCGTGAGGCTTCTTCGGGAGACTCGGCACCGAAATCGACCGGGATGCGAACGATGCTCCGGGTCAGGACGAAGGCGACAGCCAGGCCCACCAGGCCCAGGCCGAAAATCAGGATGTAACTGAGCATGGTTGCCCTTTCCCTCTTGTGGTTTGATCAGGTAGTGTGTGATTTCTGACGCCGCCGAGGCTCACTGCATTCGGCGGGCGACAGGCGTTTTGCATCACCGACCGCGCACCATGGCGCGGCGGCTGGGCCGGATTCGGGGATGCGGACGTGCCAACCTGAAGATCATGCGGACCGAGACCGGGGCCATCGGCCGACTTTCAGCAGGCCATCAAACCGCCGGATTATAAACCTGCTTGGGCGCAAAATCCAACGCGCCTGGTCCGGCGGGCGGTATAGTCGGCTTCATGGCGAAATCGGCGCAGCTTGAGAACTTGCTCGATGCGCTCAGGCGCGAGCTGGGCGAGGACGGCCTGGCTTGTGATTTGGCTGTCGAAGGCCGTCACGTCAGCGAGCCCCGCAAGCGCTACCGGGGGCAGCCGCTGGCGGTGGCAAGTCCGGCCAGCGTCGAGGCTGTTTCGGCCGTAGTCCGGCTATGCGCCGGGGCCGGCGTGGCTATCGTGCCCCAGGGCGGGCACACTGGCCTGGTCGGCGGGGCGATTGCCGGGCCGGGTGAACTGGTGCTCAGCCTGGAACGCCTGCGCCGAATTCGTGTTCTCGATACATTCGATGCCAGTGTCGTGGTCGAGTCCGGCTGCACCCTGGCCGGGCTGCGTCAAGCCGCCGAAGATGCCGGCTTGCTGTATCCGGTCAGCCTGGCTTCCGAGGGTACGGCAACCATCGGCGGCACCCTGGCCACCAACGCCGGCGGCAACCTCACCATTCGTTACGGCAACAGTCGCGAACAGGTCCTGGGCCTGGAAGTGGTGCTGGCCGATGGCCGGGTCTGGTCGGACCTTGATCCCCTGCGCAAGGACAACAGCGGCTACGACTTGAAGCAGCTGTTTATCGGCAGCGAAGGCACACTGGGCATCATCACCGCTGCCGCCCTCAAGCTTGCCCCGGCGCCGCTACAGAGCGTGACCGCACTGCTGGCCAGCAGCAATCTCCACGCCGGCATGGCCCTGCTGAAACATCTGCGGGCCGGCCTCGGCGAGTGCCTGTCGGCCTGCGAGTTCATGCCGCGGCGGGCGCTGGAGTTCGTGCTCGAGGATCAGCCGGATCAGCGTGACCCATTCGATTGCCCATACCCCTGGTACGTGCTGGTCCAGGCCGACTCTGCCCTGCCCGGGGACAACCTGGAAGCGGCCTCGCTGAGTGTTTTTGAACAGGCTATCGAGGCGGGCTTGAGCCGGGAGGTGGTCCTGGCCAACAGTCTCGGACAGGTCAACGCGCTATGGGCCTTGCGCGAGGGTATTTCGGCCGCGCAAAAGCACGGCGGGGTGAGTCTCAAGCACGACATCTCGGTGCCCGTTGCCCGCATTCCGGATTTCGTGGACGAAACCCTGGCCGCGCTGGCGCAGGCCGTGCCGGGCATCCGGCCCTGCGTGTTCGGCCATCTTGGCGACGGCAACCTGCATTTCAACCTGAGCCAGCCGGAGAATATGGACGGCGATGCCTTCCTGAGCCTGGAGCCGGTCTGCAACCGCATCGTCTTCGACCAGGTCCGGCGCTACCGCGGTTCCATCGCCGCCGAGCATGGCATCGGCCAACTGCGCCGCGACGAACTGGCCCGAGGCCAGCCGCTCAAGGTGGAATTGATGCGCCGGATCAAGCAAGCGCTGGATCCCAAGGGCGTGTTCAACCCCGGCAAGGTCTTGTAGATTCCCGGCCGAACCCGAGGATGGAGGTGGATTCCAGGCACACCCTGCGCCGGTTCAGGCCACGCCCTCCCTCTCCCCCTTTTCCCCTTTCACCTACAATCGAACAATGATCGTTTTTCTCCCCGAAGGTCAGAGGCTTTCATGCATGTCATCGTAATCGGTGCCGGCGTCGTTGGCGCGACCACCGCCCTGAGCCTGGCCGAGCGCGGGCTGGGCGTTACCGTGATCGATCGCCATGCCGAAGCCGCGGCCGAAACCAGCCACGCCAACGGCGGCGGTGTGACGCCGGGGCACGCCGAGCCATGGAACTCGCCGGGCATTGCCAGGCGCCTTTTGAGCCGCTCGGGTTCCGGCGAGCCGTTTCGTATCCATCCCCATGCCTTGCCCGGCCTTGTCGGCTGGGGCCTGCGTTTTCTCTGGCAGTCGAAGGCCGAACGCTACTACAGCAATGCCCGCCACAACACGCGCCTGGCGGTTTATTCCGGCCAATGTCTCAAGCGCCTGCGCGAACGTCACGACCTGCGCTACGACCAGTACACGGACGGCTCCCTGGAGCTTTACTTCGACCAGGCCGAGCTCGATCACGCCCTCGATCTGCGTCGACGCATCGGCGACCCCGGCGTCGAAATTCGTGTCATCAGCGTTGACGAGGTTCTGGCCATGGAGCCGGCGCTTGCGCCGGTGGCCGGGCGCATGGCCGGCGCCATGCTGCTGCCGCTGCATGAGTCGGGCGATGCCTGCGCCTTTTCGTCTGAAATGCTGCGCTGCGCCGAAGAGCTCGGGGCCCAGATCCGGCTCGGATGCGAGGTGCGCCGCCTGGAGCGGCAGGGTGATCGCGTTATCGGCGTGCGTCTGGATGGAGAGCTGATCGAGGCCGATGCCGTGGTCCTGGCTGCTGGTGTTGCCAGCCCGGCCCTGGTCCGGTCGCTGGGCCTGAAACTGCCGATTTACCCGGTCAAGGGCTACTCGGCCACCCTGGAACTCGAGCAGGCCGAGCTGGCCCCGACCATACCGCTGCTGGACCTGGAACATCGCATCGTCACCGCCCGCTTCGGCAATCGCCTGCGCATGGCCGGGCTGGCCGATTTCGACGGCTACAACCGCACCATAAGGCCGGACCGAATCCAGGTCCTGCTGGACTCGGCCTGCGCCCTGCTGCCGCGCCTGGCCGACGAAATCCGCTCCGGCCGTGCCGAAACCTGGGCCGGCCTGCGCCCCATGACCCCCAAGGGCCCACCCATGCTCGGCCCGACCCGCGTTCCGGGCCTGTATCTCAACACCGGCCACGGCTCCATGGGCTGGACCCAGGCCGCCGGCTCGGCCGAAATCCTTGCCGACCTGTTGACCGAAAAGCCTCCGGCCATTGACCTGGACGGGCTGGGCGCGCCTTGATGGGTCATCGCCCGTCAGTTGCAGGCAGCGTTCAAACGTATCACCCTGACACTCGACGACAAGATGGCCGCTGTGCTGGCTGTTCTCACCTTACAGTCGAAAACAATATTTCCGGATCTGTCCGGCTCGGCGTGCTTTCCTCGTAATAGTGACTGAAGGGCAAATTTGTCCGACATTCATCATGGCGAGGTAGCAAACGATGTTGTTGAGATTGGGTTCTAGAGGCCAACCGGTTGTCAATCTTCAGAATGACCTCAATCGGGTCATGCAGAGCCCGTACGAGATGCTGCAGCCCGATGGCCATTTCGGCCCCAAGACCGAGGGTTTGGTGCGCGAATTTCAGCGCAAGGCCAATATCACATCCGACGGTATCGTCGGGCCGAAGACTCGCTCGGTCCTCAACAGCAGGCTGATGAGCTCAAAAGCCGCGGCACGACCGGCCAGCGCGCCAGCGGCTGCGCGGCCGAACCGATCACCTTCGGACCTGACAGAAGCCGAGGTCAGGCAAATGGTGGAAGATCTGGTCGACAACCCGGATAGCTTCTTCCGGAGCATCAGTCTCAGTGACGTGATGTTTGTTGTCGGTCGCACCAGGGATCTTGTCGGACTTGCGCTCACTCTCGAATTTCTGAAATGGGGCTCGGCCAAGGCCACCGCTGGGGCTGCTGCCAGTACCGGTGCTGCTACAGCTGTTGGCGTGGTGCACATGGCCGGACCGGTCTTGTTCGTGGTCGCTGCCGGCTTCAGCTGGCACAAGGCGGTGACGACCAGCAGCCGAACCTATGGCTTGCGCGGTTCAGCCTACGCTTATACGAGCTGGGTGTTCGGTCATGCCAGGATAGATCAGTCGGCTGAGATCCTGCGCCGGATCGAGTCATTCCGGGATCGCGATATGGAGCCCTATCATCGGGCCTGGAGGGCGGCGGCGGATGAAACGCGCCAGAAGCTGCAACGGGCCGATTTCGGCGGAACGCCACCCAATGTCGTCAAACAAACCTTGAGGGCGCTGTATCGCGACTGCCCGCAAAATTTCTGCCTGGACGTACTCAAGACGATGGCTGAGCAACGCGACTTTTTCCGCCGGCCACTGATCCCGCGCAGTCAGCAGCCTGTCTGGGTGCAGGAATACGCGATCCGTTATCCGGGCTGATCCGGGAGCTTTCGGACCCGCCAGTCGACGGTCAAGTCACCACCGGACGGGGGTTATCGGTGTCGATCTATTCCACTTCCACCGGCGGGTCCAGGTCTTCGTCCCAGCCGGGGTCGGGGGGTGGGACGCGTTCTAGCCAGTCGATGAGCTGGCGGGCGTGGTCGGCTTCTTCCTCGGCGAATTCGGTGGCCAGTTCGCGGATGCGGTCGGTGGTGGCGGCTGCGGCCACGCCGGCATAGAAGGCCTGGGCCGAGCGTTCGGCGCCCAGGGCCAGTTTCAGGGCGTGGTGGGCGGTCATCAGGTAATGGCTTCCTTCCATGCTGGCGCTTTCCGGGCTTTCCATGCCGGGCCAGTTGAACTCCCAGGGCTTGAGTGCCGGCAGGCCGCCGGCGTAGCGTTCGGCCAGGTCGGTGGCTTCGGCCCGGTGCAGGCGCGAGTAGCCGGCCATGCGTTCAAACAGGTCGGTGACTTCCGGGTTGTTGTGCTGGCGCATGGCCTCGGCCAGCTCGTCGTAGCGCTGGGCGGCCTCGTCTTCCAGGACCACGGCGTGGGCGAGGAAACTGCCCAGGTTTTCGGTGGGTTTCATCAGGCATTGACCTCGAAGGCTTGGGCCAGTTGGGCCGGTTCGATGGTGTTGAAATGCTCGCCTCGCCAGCTGCTGCGCTCGGCCCGGTACAGGATGCCGGTGCCGAAGCCGTCGTCGTCGAGCAGGGTGAGCATGGCCTCGCGCCGGTCGGCGGTGGGCTCGAGGTCGGCGTGGATGCGTTTCTTCCAGGCCAGCTGCTCGGGCCGGTAGGTGATGCAGGGCGAGAGTATCTGGACGAAGGCGAAGCCGGGGAAGGCAATCGCCTCGGCAATGATCCGGGCCAGCTCGTTGGGCGCGTTCGAAAACGCCCTGGCGATGAACGGGGCGCCGGCGGTCAGGGCCAGCTCCAGCGGCTTGAGCGCCGGCTGGTGCGTGCCGGTGGGCGAGAGCTTGCTGCCGGTCCAGTCGCACTCGGTGGTCGGCGAGGCCTGGCCCTTGGTCATGCCGTAGACGCTGTTGTCCATGACCAGGTAGGTGAAATCGACGTTGCGGCGGCAGGCATGGAGAAAGTGGTTGCCGCCGATGGAAAAGCCGTCGCCGTCGCCGCCGGCGGCGATCACGGTCAGGTCCGGGCGGGCGACTTTCAGGCCGGTGGCTACCGGCAGGGCGCGGCCATGGACGCCGTGCAGGCCGTAGGCGTTGACGTAGGCGGCCAGGCGCGATGAACAACCAATGCCGGCGACCATGGCGGTGTTTTCCGGTGCGAGTTCGAGCGCGGCCAGGGCCTTGGCCACGGCATTGAGTACGCCGAAATCGCCACAGCCGGGACACCAGACCGGCTTGTAGTCGGACTTGTAATCATTGGCCGAAAGGACGTTCAGTTCAATGGCGCTTGCGCTGTTCATGCCGCTTCCTTGTCTTGCAGTGCGTCAATGGCCTGGATGATCTCACAGGGTCTGAAGCCCAGCGGACCGGGGCGAGCCAGGCTGCGCAGGCGCTGCGGCCGGTCGAGGCGGGCTCGCAGGTAGTGCAGCAGCTGGGCCGAGTGATTCTGCTCGATGACCAGGGCCTGATCGACTGCCGCCAGGGCGGCATTCAGGTCATCGACCCGCAGCGGTGCGAGCAGGCGCAGGGCGATCAGGCGCACCTCCTTGCCGGCTGCCTGCAAGCGCTGGACTGCCTCGCGGCAGACCGCGCTGACCGAGCCGAAACAGATCACGGCCGTCGGCCCATCCCCCTCGATATCGGCCCAGCGCTGGCCATAGTCAAAGTCTTCCAGCTTGCGCCGGCGCTTGTCCAGTTGTTCGAGGTGATCGGCGGCCAGGGTGGACGGTCGGCCGCTGGCCTGGTGGCTCAAGCCGGTTGCGGTGTAGGCCGCACCCGGCGTGCCCGGGATGCCCATCGCTGAAACGCCATCATCGGTGGCCTGGAAACGCCGGTAGTCAGGCGGGTTGTCGTCTGCCCGGCGTCGTTCGCCCAGGCCTGGCGGCAGTTCGGGCGGATCGATGATGCCGCGGGCCTGGCCCAGGAACTGATCACTCAGGAGAATTGCCGGGCATTGCAACTGCTCGGCCAGGCCAATCGCCCAGTGGGCGGTCGGCGCGCAGTCGCTCAAATCGGTGGGCGCCAGCACCAGGCGCGGGGCATCGCCATGGGCGCCGAACAGGGCCAGGTTGAGGTCGGACTGCTCGGACTTGGTCGGGATGCCGGTCGACGGTCCGCCGCGCATCACGTTGGCCACCAGCAGCGGGATCTCCGCGGCCGTGGCCAGGCCCAGGGCCTCGACCATCAGCGACAGGCCAGGGCCCGAGGTTGCCGTCATCGCCGGGACACCGCCGAACGAGGCACCGATGCACATGTTGATCGAGGCCAGCTCGTCTTCGGCCTGGACCAGGGCGCCGCCAACCTGGGGCAGGGCGCTGGCCAGCCATTCCTGGATCTCGGTCGAAGGCGTGATCGGGTAGGCGGCGCAGAAACGCACGCCGCCGGCCAGGGAACCGAACGCCGTGGCCTCGTTGCCGGTAAGCAGCCAGCGCTTGGCGGGCTTGCCGCCGGCAAGAACCAGGCTGGGTGCCGTGATGTCTGCCGCCGCGGCCAGTCCCAGCGCAAGGCCCTGGCCGGCCGCCTCGACCAGGCGCGAGCCCTTGGCTTCGAATAACTGGTTCAGGGCATTGGCGGCGGCATCCCGGGACAGGCCAACCAGGGCGCTGACCAGGCCGATCGCTATGGTATTGACCCGCACGCCGCGCTCGCGCTTGGCCAGCTCAGCGAACGGAACGTCGATGTGGCGGGCACCGCTGGCAAGGATCCAGTCCGGGGGCGGTCCTTCGGCCGGGTCGGCGATGACCAGGCTGTTGCCATCCAGCACCAGTTCGCTGGCGAAGCGTTCGGCCTGGTTGAAATCAAGCGCAACCAGCAGATCCAGCGCGTCGTCCTGACAGGCCACCGGGCGGCTGCCAAGGCGCAGAATGGCGGCCGCCTCGCCACCCCGAATCTGGGGCCCGGTCGAGCGCGTCATCAAGCCATACAGGCCATGGCCGGCAGCCGCATCCAGCAGCACCTGGCCGGCGGTCATCACACCGGCCCCGCCGCTGCCGATCAGGGCCAGGGAAAGAGATTGTCTGGGAGTAGTCATGGTTACGCAGTGTGCATGAACGGAGCGCCTGGCGGATTGATCGGGGTCAAAAGGGCGAAAGGCGAAAGGCGAAAGGCGAAAGGCGAAAGGCGAAAGGCGAAAGGCGAAAGACGGGGGAACGGTTTCCGGTTTCCGGTTTCCGG
>RECK01000265.1 GCA_007694055.1 Wenzhouxiangella sp. | reverse complement strand
TTCAGGACAGCTTCAGGGCCGATTCCGGCCCAGCTTGAGCCAGAACGTCCAGGCCCGCGCAACGATGTAGAGGACGGCCCCCAGGAACACCAGGAGCACGCCCACCAGCGGCGGGGGCATGTCCCAGCCGGTCGGGCCGTGAAACCACCACCAGATCGCCCCGACCAGCAGCATGGTAAGAGCCAGGTAGGACAGGTTGGACGCCCGGTAGAGCTGCTCTTTCCAGCGCCGGATACGCAGTCGTTCGCGCTCTTCCGGGCCAAGCTCGCCGAGTTCACTGTTGCAGTGCGGACAGACTTTCATCAGCGATGAAATACGACCGCCGCAGTAAGGACAACTTGTAATAGCCATAGGCTCTAAAGGTTACCGCAAAGCCTGCCCGCTTGCAGAACGACCGGGACCACGCTCGCGATCAGGGAAGAAAAATACCGTCACCTGCAGCCCGCCTTCAGGACGGTTCGAGAAGTCAAGCTCCCAGCCATACAGGGCGCACAGGCGTCGGACAATGGACAAGCCCAGGCCCGAGCCCTTGCTGCCGCCGGTCTGGCGACCGCGGAAGTGGCGATCGAATACATGTGGCAGCTCGTCTTCGGGAATCCCGGGACCAGTATCCAGAATACGCACAGCACCGCGCCCGACCTCGACTCGCACCTCGCCCGTGGCGGTGTAGCGCACGGCGTTGCCGATCAGGTTGCCGAACACCACGGCAATGACCGACTCCGGCGCGATCACGCTGACCGTGTCCTGCTTTTCCAGAACCAGCTTGAGCTCCCGCTCGCTGATCAGTGGCCGGTAATTGTCAACCACCTGCTCGGCGATCTGACCGGCGTCCTGTGCCGGCTGGTCACCGTTGGTGCCGCGCTCGGCACGCACCAGGTGCAACAAGGCGGTGGTGATATCGGTGGACTGGCGGGCGGCGCGAGCGATGCGCAACAGGCGCTCGCGGTTGCGCTCCGACAGGTCGGGCTGGCAGAGCATCAGTTCAGTGGCACCGGAAATCACGGCCAGCGGCGTGCGCAGCTCGTGGGAAACATCGGCATTGAAGGCCTTGTCGCGCTCGACCAGCTCGCGCAGGCGCGCCGCGTAGTCATCCAGGGCGGCAGCCAGCTGGCCAACTTCATCGTCAGGGAAATGCTGTTCCAGCGTGGGCGGGTCGGACGCCTCATCGAATCTTTCCAGGCGCCGGGCCAGGCTGGTAACCGGTGCCATGACCCGCCCGGCAGACCAGATACCCAAGGCCAGCGACAGCAGCGAAAAGAACACCACGGTGGCAATCAGACCAACCAGCAGGCGGCGCGCCAGCTCGCGGTTTTCCGACACATCGTAGGTGAGAAAGACCCAGAAATCGTCTTCCTTGGCCACGACTGCCTTGAAGTGAGCCTCGCCGGTGCGAACGCTGTGCACCCCGCTGGGCAGGTCTCGAAACGGCGCCGGCACGATGTCGGGCCGCCCCGGCCGGGTGACATAGCCCTGGATCCGTGAATAAAAGGGCTCGACCAGGGTCGGATCAAGGCGCAGATCGCTGATGTACTGATCGACTTCGTCGGCCAGCGTGCGCGTAATCAGCGCATCCTCCAGCCAGCTCTGGAGCAGGATGGCAGCGACGGCGAACAGCACGCTCAAGAGCGTGCCGAACAGGACAAACGACAGGATCAGTCGACTTCTAAGACGTCGCCGATATTTCATCCGGCGCAACCAGGCAATAACCGATACCGTGGCGGGTATTGATCAAGGGTTGATCGAAAGGCTTGTCAATCAGGGTGCGCAGGGTGTGGATGTGAACCCGCAAGCTGTCGCTGTCCGGCAACTCTTCGCCCCAGACATGGTGCTCTAGGTCTCGCCGGGTGACCACCGCCGGCGAGGCGCTCATCAGCTTTTCGAGCAGCTTCAGGCCTATCGGATTGAGGTCGATACGCTTGCCGGCCCGACGCACCGTCAGGGTTTCCAGGTTGTATTCCAGGTCAGCGACCTTGAGCTCGCGCGGTTTGATCCGCTGGCCCCTGCGGGCCAGAACGGCCAGTCGGGCGTCGACCTCCTTGAGCTCGAAGGGCTTGACCAGGTAGTCGTCGGCCCCGGACTTGAACCCGGCCAGCTTGTCATCGAGCTGATCGCGGGCAGTCAGCATCAGCACCGGGGTTTCCTTGCGCGCTTCTTCGCGCAGCTTGCGACACACCTCCAGGCCGTCCATGCCCGGCAAGGCCAGGTCAAGCACGATGGCGTCAAAGTCGTTGACGATGGCAAGGTGCAGCCCGGTTACGCCATCATAGGCGTAGTCCACCTCGTGGTCGCGATCGGACAGAAAATCGCCCAGGTTGGCCGCGATGTCGCGGTTATCTTCAATAATCAGTATGCGCATGATCGATTCCGCATCGGAACCGGGAATCCCGGCAAAAAAATGCCCAGGCGGGTGCTACCCGCCCAGGCTCACATTGCCCCGTAACCGTCGGTGCGTTCGCTTGCGAAAACTTGAGGCAGCACCAACAGTTCAAAAGCTTACTCCCCCATCGGTTAACCCGGTGTTAACCGGGCTGGAAGTGAGGGTTAGGGTCAGCGGTCATCGACCAGGTTGAGGTTCTGCAGGCGGCCACTCAGGGAGTCGGAGTCAGCCCCTTCGCTGAGCTTGACGGCCAGGCGCACGTCGTTGGCGGAATCGGCGTGGCGCAGCGCCTCCTCGTAGGAAATGCAGCCCTCCTGGTAAAGTGCCAGCAGGCTTTGGTCGAACGTCACCATACCGTGGTGGGTGGAGTCTTTCATGATCGACTTGATTTCCTCGATCTTGCCCTTGCGGATCTTTTCCTGCACCAGCGGGGTATTGATCAGCATTTCCAGCACCACGTGTCTCCGGTTGCCGTCCACCGAGGGAATGAGCTGCTGGGCGAT
Organism: Wenzhouxiangella sp.; assembly: GCA_007694055.1. Taxonomy (GTDB): domain Bacteria; phylum Pseudomonadota; class Gammaproteobacteria; order Xanthomonadales; family Wenzhouxiangellaceae; genus Wenzhouxiangella. The sequence continues at coordinate 93 of RECK01000265.1, read as the reverse complement.
GACCGCCTTGAGGTTGAAAGACAGATCGAGCAGCACCTGGGCATGACGATCTTCCGGGAAAAAGTGCAGGATGCGGTCCATGGCCTGGTTGGC
>RECK01000025.1 GCA_007694055.1 Wenzhouxiangella sp. | reverse complement strand
GTCCAGTCACGGCGGTCACCGGCAATCGCGGCCAGGTTGCCAAGGGCCATGGCCTGGCCGCGCAGGTCTCCGGCATCGGTGAACGCTTCCAGGGCGCGCTCGAAAATGGGTTCGGCGTCGATCAGTCGGCCGCCGCGGGCCAGCAGCGTGGCATGGTTGATCAGGGCCGCACCCTCGCCCTGGCGGTCGCCCAGGTTGCGGAAATGACGGGCGCCGCGGTCGAAATGCGCAATGGCTGCCTCAGTCTGGTTGGCCCGCATCAGGGTCACGCCCAGCTGGACAATGCTCCTGGCCTGGCGGCTCTGGTCGCCCAGGTCGGCAAATTGCTCGACGGCTTGCTCGAGGACGGCGAGTGAGGCCTCGACGCGTCCGGCCCGATCATGAATGGCGCCGGCTACCATCAGTGACTCGGCTTGTCCGGCCGGGTGGGGAATGGCTTCGAAAAGACTCAAGGCAAGTTCTGCCGAGTCCAGTGCCGGCCCCAGTTCGCCCTGCTGGAAACGGATTCGGGCCAGGGCCAGGTGCGTTTGAGCCAGTTCGTCATCGGTCAGCAATTCGTTCAACTCGAACAGCTCATCCAGGATCTGGCGGGCCTCGTCGAGGCGGCCCAGTTCGATCAGCGCGCCTGACTCGGCCAGCAGGGCCCGTGGCAGCAATGAATCCAGTTCCTCTTCGTTGGCCAGCAGCACGGCCTGGCGGGCCGCGTCCAGGCGGACCTCGTGATTGCGTTCGGCACTCGCCAGCTCGGCAGCGAGCAAGGCTACTCGGGGGTCGCGCGGGCGCTGCAGACGCAGCGAATCCAGTGCTTCCGTGGCTGATCTCAAACGGCCGGCCCGAATCAGGGCGTCGACCAGGCGCCGGCTGCTTTCAGGCTCAGGGTAGAACTGGGTCAGGGCCTGCAGGCTATCGGCGGCGCGCTCGTAGTCGAAATCCAGCAGCGCTGCGGTGGCTTCCAGTTCCAGCCGATCGCGGCGCGGCCATAGCCGGGTGGCAGTCAGGGCCTGCTCGCTGGCCGCGCGTGCGGCATTCCAGTCTCCCATTGACATCCAGGCCAGGGCCTCGAGGTGGTCCAGGCGCGGATTGTCCGGTTCATCGAGCCGGGCCAGGGCGATCTGCGAAAGGGCAATGCCTGCGCGGTTGAGTTCCAGTGCTTCAAGGGCGCCAAAGTAGGCGCGCTGGCTGCCGGGCAGGCGCGGCAGGCGAGCGCGAATGGCGGAACTGTCGGCGCCGGGAGGCGCGGCAAAGCCAAGGCGGTCGCGGATTGATGAGGCCATGTCGATGCTCAGCGCGGCCACATCCCAGGCGCCCAGGCCGGATTCCAGGCTGCTGACAATTTCACCCGAACCGGGGCGGCGCAGGCTGGCCAGCAAACGGGAACCATCAACACCCGCGGTCAGATAGCGCCCCTCGATCAGGAAGTCGATATCGGTCAGCTGCGACTCATCGGCGGCGGTGGCCGGATCAACCACCAGCACCCGAAAACCGCCAAGCTCTACCAGCGCATGACCCAGATAGGTTTCCAGGGCCGGACCCAACCAGTTGAGCTCGGGGTCGTCGCTGGCGTTCACCATCTGGGCGACGGCCAGGGTTGGCAAGCGCTCACCGGTAAAGGCCGGCTGGGTACGCTGCGTGGTCCAGTAAGCGGCGACGAAGGCGACCATCACCAGCGCGCCCAGGGCCGGCCATGGCCACAGGCCCAGGGTGCGCGGTGACAGGCTGGGCTGAAGTTCCGGCTCGACCGCGGCAGACGTCGATGTCGCTGCCGCTGCTTCATCAGGACGCTGGACCTGGGCGACGAACTGGTAACCGAGGCGTCGTCGCGTGGCAATCAAACGCGGTTCGCTGCTGGAGTCGCCCAGTGCCTGGCGCAGTTCCTTGATGGTCTGGGCGACCGAGCTGACCGAGGTTGCCTGATGGCCCCAGACCGCATCCAGCAAGTCGTCGCGACTGACCACGGCTGGCGCCTGCTCGATCAGATGACAAAGCACGGCAAAAGTCTGCGGACGCAGGTTGACCGGGCCGTCAGGTCCGGTGACCGATTTCTGCTCGGTATCGATTTCGAATTGGTCGAACTGGATTTTCAAGATGAACTATCGTCCCCTGCGTTGCTTTTAGCCCAAGCTCCCTGGGCCATTGGATGCCGAGCTGGGACGTTGCTAGCTTGCCATCATTCTTGTTCTTTGTCATGCCTTGCTGACCTGAGAAGGCTGAACTTTCACGCAAATTTCAAGCTGATTTCAACAACCACGGGCACCGCCATTTGATCATGGCCGCTGAAAAACGCGATTCGAGCCAAAGGAGTTCAACGGTGAGTCAACCTGACCCTGCCAGGGACGCGCATGGATTACTCATGCCGGTGACGGCGCTGCTGCTCGGCCTGTTTGTGCTGGCATTGATCGGTTTGCCGCAATTGCATCATGTCCGGGCCGACTATTCGACGCCGGTTCGCGCGTTGGTGGTTGAATCGGCACAGCTCCCGGTCGCCACCGCCCTTGATCGCGTTTGGCCCCGGCATACCTTTGCTTATCACTATGTCTACCGCGGCGAGCTGTATGTCGGTAGTGTCTATCGTCACCGCGGTGGCCTGGGCGAAGCGGTCAACCGCTACCCGGTCGGTGGCATGGTGACGGTCTGGATTGATCCTCGCCATCCCGAACGGGCCGTTATCGAGCCCGGTCCCTCAAGGGCTGACCTGGCATGGCTGGCTTTGGGCACCCTGCTGCTTGTTTTCGGGCTGCGGTGCTTTTTCAGGCTGGTCGCTCACGACCTGGCGCTGCTGCGAGCCGGCAAGCAGCCTCGAAACGGCTGACAACAGCGCTCGAGTTATGAACCTGAATTTGCCCGCCAATCCATCTTCAAGCGCTGGCTGCCACGGTATAGCCATCCAATTAAAGCTGGCGAAGAAACATCATGAGCATCCCATCTCAGGTTATATCCGGATCTCGCAAACCCCTGATTGCCCGAAAAGCACTGAGTACGCAGAGCCGGGCATGGGCTTTCTTTG
>RECK01000026.1 GCA_007694055.1 Wenzhouxiangella sp. | reverse complement strand
TCCGGTTTCCGGTTTCCGGTTTCCGGTTTCCGGTTTACGGTTTACGGTTTACGGTTTACGGTTTACGGGATCAAGGATCAAGGCTCAAGGGCGGTTCACTTCGCCTCTTCCCTCTTCCCTCTTCCATCTTCCATCTTCCTGTCCTAGTCCTTCTTCGCAAACCACTTTGACATCTGGTAGAGCTGGTCGAGTTGGGTGTACATGTCGGGATGTTGTTCGTGCAGCCAAACGGGAGCGTCGAAGTACATTTCGGTGGCGACGGCGAAGAACTCGGCGGGGGATTCGGCTGCATACGGGTCCAGGGTGGGTTCCTGGCCGCGCTGGATTTCGTCCTGCAGGCGTTGCCAGGCGGCGCTGAAGACGCTGGCCCATTGCTGCCGGTCCATGCCCTCGTGCAGCGGCGGGTAGCCGTCCATGTCGCCGTTGAGCTGGTCGATCTGGTGGGCCAGTTCGTGGGCGACGACGTTGAATCCCTCGCCCTGCCCGGAGCTTCTGACCTCGTCCATGGCCAGCACCACCGGGCCGTGGGCCCAGGCTTCGCCGGCGCGTATTTCGGGGCCGCTGTGAATGAGTCCGACTTCGTCCATCTCCTCCACGTCGGCAACGAATTCGGCCGGGTAAAGGATGAAGGTGTGGAAGCCGCGGTACCAGTCCACGCCCAGGTTGAGCACCGGCAGGGCGGCCAGCACGGCCACATCGAGCAGGTCATCGGGACTGGGCTCCAGGCCCTGGGTGCCGAAAAAGTCCTTGCCGGCCAGGATTTCGGTGCTGCGTTCGAACAGCGCGTCCAGGGCCGGTGGCGGCAGGTCATGCAGAATCGGGAAACGACCGACGGCGCGCTGGAAGTCTTCGCGCCGGGGCCGCACGCGCTCCATCCGGCGTTCTCGCCGCCAGGCCTTGAGGCGTGCGATGGGACCGGACATGGCGGCCGCGCGGGCGCGCCTCAGGCGCCCAGGCGCGCGCGCAGGCCTTCGCTGACGTGCGGTTCGATGGCGTGGCGCAGCGGGGTGATCAGCTTGAAGGGGGCGGCCAGGATATGGCCGGTATCCAGCCATTTCTCACCACCGGTAATATCCATGACCACGCCACCGGCTTCCTGGACCAGCAAGGCACCGGCGGCGATGTCCCAGGGCTTGAGGTTGAGTTCGAAATAGCCATCGAGGCGACCGCAGGCGACGTAGGCCAGATCCAGCGAGGCGGTACCGGCGCGGCGTATGTCTTCGACCTTGTCGAACACGGCATCGAACATGGCCTGGTAGGCCGGCATCAGGCGCCGGGTGCGGAACGGGAAGGCCGTGGCGATGACCGCGGAAGCCATTTCGCGCCGCCCGGAAACCCGAATGCGCTGGTTGTTGAGGAAAGCGCCCTCACCGCGGCTGGCGGTAAACATTTCGTCGCGCAGCGGATCGAAGACCACGCCGTGCTCGAGGCGTCCCTTGGTCGTCATGGCGATGGACACCGCGTAGTGCGGGATGCCGCGCAGGTAGTTGCTGGTGCCGTCCAGCGGATCGACGATCCAGACATGATCGCTGTCGGCATTGCCGGCCTTGCCGGATTCCTCGCCGAGGAAGGCGTGGTCGCGGTAGTACTTGAAGATATGGTCGCGGATGGCCTGCTCGCAGGCTCGATCGACTTCGCTGACGTAGTCGTGGCGGGCCTTGCGTTCGACCGGAATGCCTTCCAGGCGGTGGCGGAATTTGCGCATCAGCTCGCCGGCCTTGCGGGCGGCGTCGGCAGCAATGTTGACGTGAGGGTTGCTCATGGTGGGCCGTGGATCAGGAATGGTTAGCAGTTTAACGGTTTCCGGTTTCCGGTTTCCGGTTTCCGGGCCCAGGGTTCAGGTTCAGGGTTCAGGGTAGAATTTGTGGATGGACAATCCTTTTTCGAATATCCGGATCGTACTGGTCGGGACCACGCATCCGGGCAATATCGGCTCGGCGGCTCGGGCCATGAAGGTGATGGGGCTGTCGCGGCTGTACCTGGTCGCGCCCGAGGCCCCTTTCCCCAGCTCGCGCGCCACCGCGCTGGCCACCAGCGGCGATGACATCTTGCAGCGGGCCACGGTGGTGGATGACTTGCTCGAGGCCATTGCCGGCTGCGGCCTGGTGCTGGGTACGACCGCGCGGCTGCGCTCGCTGCCGCTGCCGGTGACGGACCCGCGCAAGGCGGCCGAGCGGACCCTGGCCGAGTCGGCCCGGCACGAGGTGGCCATCGTGTTCGGGCGCGAGAAAAGCGGGCTGACCAACGAGGAAACCCGGCTATGCCACTACCTGGTCAATATTCCAACCAGCGAGGAGTACCACTCGCTGAACCTGGCCCAGGCGGTGCAGGTAGTGACCCATGAGCTGCACATGGCCTCGCTGTCGGAGTTGCCGGGTGAAGTGGACCCGCCAGACTGGGTGCCGGAGCCGCCAGAGCGTCTGGAGTTTTATTTCAGGCGCCTGGAGCAGACCTTGCTGGAGATCGGTTTTCTCAACCCGGACCAGCCCAAGCGGCTGATGCAGCGCTTGCGCCGCTTGTACCTGCGCGCGCGGCCGGATGAGAACGAGCTCAATATCCTCAACGGCATTCTGTCGGCCACGCTGGAGCGGGCGCGTGAGCGAAAAGACGACAGCACCTGAGGAGGATCGCTACCAGCGGGTCTGGGAGGTGGTCGAGGGGATTCCGACCGGTGCGGTGCTGAACTACGGCGAGGTGGCGCGGCTGGCCGGGTATCCGGGCCGGGCGCGCATGGTGGGCCGGGCCCTGGGCAGGGCGCCGCGTTCGCGAAAATTGCCGTGGCACCGGGTGGTCAATGCCCAGGGCATGCTCAGTTTTCCAGCCGACAGCGAGAAGTATCGTACCCAGCGCCGCTTGCTGGAGGCAGAGGGCGTCGAGTTTGACGGGGAGGTGATTGATTTGGAGCGGTTTGGGCCGGAGGGGGCGTTGGATCGGATTTTGTGGGGGCCTTAGGGGGGACGGTTTACGGTTTACGGTTTACGGTTTCCGGTTTCCGGTTTCCGGTTT
>RECK01000027.1 GCA_007694055.1 Wenzhouxiangella sp. | reverse complement strand
GCAAAACGTGCGAGCAGCGCCGGAAAGCCAAAACGCCCTTCAAATCAAAGCACAATGTTTGCCTGATTACGTATGAATCTCAGCGATGGTTCAGGGCCTACTGTGGCCGTAGGCACCCGGGTCAGGTAGAAGTGAGACGGAAGACGAGTGTAAAGACGCATCCGCACCGCAAGATAAAGTCTGGCCGACTACGAGGCAATGTCCGCCCAACCTTGGGTCGGAAACGACCACCGACCAGGCCTTGAGTTGGTGGGCGCCACCAACTGTCAAGGTTGGCGCGTACGGAAAATCCTGGGATCTTCAATCCTCTTCCCTCTCCCGTCTCACATCTCACCGTCCAGAGTCAGTCAAAGCGAGTTGCTGTGGCATGCCCCGGCGCGTGCCTGAGGTACGTAACCAGGAAATTCATTACAATGATCCACTGGGCCAGAACGATAGTGCATGACCCCGACCGTCTAGCTTTGCATGGAAACTGTAGTCTGCAGGGCTGCCACTGCCTGGCGTCGGGCGCTTTACGGAGGGAGCTCACACCATGAATAGGAGCATCATGCAGCACGGCTTCATCCTTGTATTGATTGCCTTGCTGACCGGATTTCTGCTTCCCGTGCTGCAAATTCCCAGGCTTGGCTTGTCCGCGCACACGATTGGCCTACTCAGCGGTGTACTGCTGATCGCGATAGGCGCCATCTGGAGCATGTTCAGCTTATCGGCCCGACAGCTTGTCGTCATGTACTGGAGTTGGGTTTATTCCAGTTACGCGAACTGGCTGGGTTGCCTGCTTGGTGCGATTACCGGCGCAGGGTTAATGACACCGATAGCGTCGTCAGGGGCGACAGCCGGCAGGGGTGCCGAGCTTGTTGTTGCCGTTTTACTGGCCAGCGTTGCGATCAGTTCGCTGATCGCGGTGGCGTTGTCGATCTGGGGATTAAGGCTGCGCAATGAAGAGCTCACCTGATCAGGCTGGGTGCGGTGTAATCCTGTTTCCTTGCGTCGATAGCTTCATGCAGGGTTTTATTGATTCACGATATTCTCGTGGCAATTTCGACGAGGCAAATTGAATGTTGTACGTGCTTGTGTTTCTGGCCCTGATCGTTGTTCCAGTCAGGTTCTTTTACTTGAATAGCTACTTTCTGAACATGAAGCTGGGTGAGGCGCTCGCGATCTACCAGGCCAAGCCGGGTGAACAGAAGATGGTTGACTCCTTTCTCGGCCTGTTGTTCGTTATCGGTATGGCTGCGTTGGCCGCCGTTGCGACCTGACGAGGCAAGCTCGTCCGGTAAGCGCATGTTTTCGTTCTAGACGTTGTCAACCACGAGACAGTCGTTCCACTCACGTTCGTCCATGCGAACCCGGATCGGATCGGTGCCCAGGTCTACCAGCAGGTCGACTTCTTCGTAGCGCTGGCCGTGTTCGTCGGCCTGGTCCAGAACGTGGACTTCCTGGCCATGGTGCAGCGCGAGGTGCCGTGGACCGCGCCGCAGTTGCAGGGTGATCTCGCCCTGTTCGCAACTCAGTGCCATGGTTTCCGGCTGCAGGGGCTGGTCAGCGTCCAGGTAGGGCAGGAACGGGGCGAGACTGCCTTCGTGATCGGCCGGCTCCAGGCCAAGCAGGTGGGTCATGAGCGCATACAGGTCGATGCTGCGGATGGCGGGTGCGCGGGTTTGCGGGGCGAATGCCGGCCCGTGCATGAGCGCGATGCCGTGCATTTCCAGCAGTGCCGGGTCCCAGCCGTGCATGCCGAGCAGCGAGAATCGGCTGCGGCCGGCCATGTGCGGGCGGTTGGAAATCATCCATTCCAGGTCGGCTTCGGCGAGAACGTCGGGAACGCGATGGTGGCTGCCGAAGCGGTAGCGCGGCGGAATGTCGTCACGTTTCCAGACACGCAGATTCGGGTGGACGCCGTCGAGCGCGGTGAAGATTTCTTCGGCGCTCATGTCGGTGGCCCAGATTTGTGCCGCCGGACCCCAGTCGGAGACGGTGACGCGACTCAGGTCCAGGTACTCATCGAGCATGATGTACTGGTCGAAGTCGACTCGGCTCATGCCGTGGTCGGAAACAATGATGATGTGCATGTTGCCGAGCAGGCCACGGGCATCGAGCCCGTTGAGCAGGTCTTGCAGGTGACTGTCGACATCGATGATGGCGTCGCGCACGGCATCGGCACGTGGGCCGTGACGATGGCCCATGGAGTCGACGGTGCTGAAGTACAGGGTGACCAGGTCGGGCCGTTCGGCGTCGGGCAGGTCGAACCAGGCCAGGACCTGGTCGATGCGTTCGGCGTGGGGTGTGGCGCCGGCGTAGGGCTTCCAGTAGGTGGGGCGTATGCGGTTGATCCGCGCTTCGGAGCCCGGCCAGAAGAAGGTGGCTGCGGTCATGCCCTGGCGCTCGGCCGTGACCCAGATGGGTTCGCCGGCCTGGTACCAGTAGCCGTCGCCGACCGCGTCGCGGTTGCCCAGGGAGAAGCGCTGGTCGCGCACCGGGTCCCACATGCTGTTGGCGACCACGCCGTGGGTGCCGGGATGGCGGCCGGTGACCACGGTGTAGTGGGTCGGAAATGTCTTGGTCGGGAATACGTGGTGGAGGCTGTCGGCCTTGAAGCCACCATCGATCAGGCGATCAAGCGCGGGTGTTTCGGCCAGGTCGAAGTAGTCGTGGCGGAAGCCGTCTATGGAAATGAGCAGCAGCGGCATGGGCCGCTCCGCCGCCTGACTCTCTGCGTTACTGCCGAGTCGAGTTTCGGACTGGCAGGCCAGCAAGCCCAGGGAAAGGATAGCAATGGCAAGCAGTCGGGCGTTGGACAAAATCGGGGGCATGGGAGCGGTAATGGCGTTGCGGGAGGCAAGTTGAAGTTTACCCACAAAAGGTCACGCAGCGGTGACACGACGGGTAGCCTGGCGAGATTTCTGCAGAAAACCCGTAAGAGTAGAATACGGATTGTCGACCTTTTTATTGCAAGGAGTTGGAAATGCCCAAGATCATTGGCGGTTGCCTGATCGTGTTGTTTGT
>RECK01000394.1 GCA_007694055.1 Wenzhouxiangella sp. | reverse complement strand
GAAACCCTGCGCCAGGTCTACTTCGCCGGGGTGCGCTCGCTGGTCATCATCGTCACCGGCGGCTTCTTCGTCGGCCTGGTCCTGACCCTGCAGACCTACGACACCCTGAGCCGTTTTGGTGCCGCCGACGCGGTCAGCACGGTCCTGGCCCTGTCCCTGTTTCGGGAACTGGGGCCCGTGCTGACCACCCTGCTGTTCGCCGGCCGGGCCGGCACGTCGATCACCGCCGAAATCGGCCTGATGCGGGCCACCGAGCAGCTCGACGCCCTGGATCTGATGGCCATCGATCCCATGGAACGTATCGTCCAGCCGCGCCTGCTCGCGGGTGTCCTGGCCGTACCCGCGCTGGTTCTGGTTTTCAACGTCTGCGCGATTCTGGGTGGCCTGGTCTTCGCCGTTTTCCTGATGGGCGCCGACCCGATCGCTTTCTGGGGCAACATGCAGGCAACCGTCGAGCTGTGGCGCGACTTCGGCCATGGCATGCTCAAGGCCGTGGCCTTCGGTTTCATTGCCTCCTGGCTGGCCGTCTACTTCGGCTGGACCGCACGCCCGACCAGTGAGGGCGTGGCCCTGGCCACCACCCAGACCGTTATCGCCACCGCCATTACGGTGCTGATCCTCGACTTCGTCCTTTCCGCATTCATGCTTTAGGCCTTGCCATGAAATCATCCCACCAGATCGAACTCACCGCCGGCCTGTTTCTGCTGCTGGCCATTGCCGCACTCGTTTTCCTCGCGGTGCAAGCCACTGATCGGGGCGTGGTTACCGGTGGCGGCTACCAGGTGACTGCCCACTTCACCAATATCGGCGGCCTCAAACCCCGTGCCAAGGTCGCCCTGGGAGGCGTCACCGTTGGCATGGTAGAAAGCATATCGCTGGACCCCGATACCTTCGAAGCCCGCGTTGTCATGCTGATTTCAGACCAGTTCAGCGACCTGCCTGAGGACACCTCGGCGTCTATCTTCACCGCCGGCATCCTGGGCGACCAGTTCATCGGCCTCGAGCCCGGTGGTTCGCCGGACCCGCTGCGTGACGGCGACCGCATCCTGCTGACCAATTCGGCGCTCCAGCTGGAACAGCTGATCACCCGCTACATGTTCAACACTGAAGGAGAGGAATGATCATGCGCACCATCATCCTGGCCCTGGCCCTCCTGCTGACCGGCCCTGCCCTGGCCACCGACGACCCGTCGGAACTGATACGCCAGACCACCCATGAACTGTTTGTCCTGGTTGAGGAAAACCGCGAACTCTACGAGCGCGAGCCGGAACGCCTGCGCGAAGAACTGGAACGCATCTTGCGCCCGAATACCGACATGGTTCACTCGGCCAGGCTGGTCCTGGGTCGCCATGGCCGGGGCCTGGAGCGCGAGCAGGTCGAAGCCTTTGCCGAGGCTTTGTCGGACCTGCTGATGCGACGCTACGCCACCGGACTGCTGGAGTTTCGCTCACGCGAGCAGGTCGAGATATTGCCGCTGGCCGGTGAAAATACCGAACGCATGACCCGGGTCCGGACCCGCATCCGCCTGGACTCCGGCAATCGGGCACCGGTCGACTACGTGCTGCGCAAGCGTGATGGCCAGTGGATGGTATTCGACGTGATTATCGAAGGCATTTCCTACGTCGCCACTTTCCGCAACCAGATCGGCGAGGAGATCCGCCGCGACGGTTTCGACCGCATGCTGCAACGTCTCCAGGCCGGCGAAATCGAGGTCGAGGTCGAGGTTGGAAGCGGCAATGCCTGAGCAGCCGTTCACCTTGTCCGGGCAGCTCGATACCCAGGCAGTTTCTACCGCCTGGCGGGTCAGTCGCAGCGCGCTTGCTGCCGGCCAGCTGCCTGAGCAGATCGATCTGGGCAACATCAGCCAGAGCGACTCCGCCACGCTTGCCCTGCTGCTGGACTGGCAGGCCCAGGCGCATTCGCGAAACCAGGCGATCCGGTTCATCAACCCACCGGAAAGCCTGCTCGTTCTGGCCCGACTGAGCAGTGTTCAGGACCTGCTGGGATGGGAAACCGAGGAAAACCCGTCCCCGGACGCTGGAGATCAATCATGAAAACCCGGATCAGCCTTGTGCTGTGCGCGCTCCTGCTGTCGGCCTGCGCGACCACGTCGGCACCGCCTGAGGACCGGCACCCCGATGATCCCTGGGAGCCGTTCAATCGATCGATGTATGCCTTCAACTCGGCGGCAGACCGTGCCGTCCTGCGCCCTGTGGCGCGCGGCTATGACAAGGTGACACCTCAGCCGATCCAGCGCAGCGTCAGAAACTTCTTCCGCAATCTGCGTTCGCCGGTGATCATGGTCAATCTCATGCTGCAGGGGCGCGGCAGTGACCTTGAAGACGAATTCCAGCGCTTCCTTACCAATTCGCTCTACGGCATCGGTGGCCTGTTCGACGTCGCCAGCGCTGCCAACATCGATCGCCACGAAAGCGATTTCGGCCAGACCCTCGCCGGCTGGGGCTGGGAGGAAAGCCGCTTCGTGATGCTGCCGGTGTTCGGCCCCTCAACCGCACGTGATACCTGGGGCCGCGCCGTCGACACCTTCCCGGACCCGGCCTGGGAGCTTGCCTTCAGCAAGGGCTCCTGGGGCCTTCTGGGCCTGCGCATCATTGACCTCCGTGCCGGGCTGCTGCCGCTGGATGCCGAACTGGCCGCCGCCTACGACGAGTACGCCCTGATTCGCGATGGCTGGATGCAGCGACGCAACTTTTTCATCTTCGGCGGCGATGTGGACGTCCCGGACTACGATGCCTGGCTGGACGACGAAGACTGGGATGACTGGTGAGTTAGGGGGAAAGGTGAAAGGTGAAAGGTGAAAGGGGAAGGTGGGAGGTAGACGCGGCGCTGGGACGGGCCTTTTGCCGCAGCAAGGCCTCATCATCGAATGGCCTCACGCGGAGGCACAGAGTCCGGAGAGAAAATCTATTTTCCTCTCGGATATCTGCATCTTTGCCCTCTCATTGAAAAGATTCTAGCTAATTGTTTTATATACGAAAATACAAAGGAAATTCCT
>RECK01000050.1 GCA_007694055.1 Wenzhouxiangella sp. | reverse complement strand
CCTGGTCTTCGGGCGTGGTAATGATCAGGATGTCCTGGATACCGGCCAGCATCAGCACGCTGAGCGGGTAGTAGATCATGGGCTTGTCGTAGACCGGCAGCAACTGCTTGGAGACCGCCAGGGTGACCGGATGCAGTCGGCTGCCGGCGCCGCCTGCCAGGATGATCCCTTTTCGATTCACGCTCGAGGAGTTCACTTACAGTTCCTGCATGGCCACGAGTTGGGCGAAGCGTGTCGATTCGTCGTTGCGCAGTAGCTCGTAGTCGCCCTGCTCGACGATGCGGCCTTGATCGAGCACGTAGATTCGATCCACGTTGCGGACCGTGGACAGGCGGTGGGCGATGATGACCACGGTCATCTTGCCGCGCAGTTCATCGATGCTTTTCTGGATTTCCTGTTCCGACTCGGTATCGAGTGCGCTGGTGGCTTCGTCCAGGATCAGCAGGCGGGGCCGCTTGAACAGCTCGCGGGCGATGAACAGGCGCTGGCGCTGGCCGCCGGACAGGCGCATTCCCCGGTCGCCAACCTCGGTATCGAAACCGTCCGGAAGGCTCTCGATGAAATGCGCGATATGGGCCTGGCGGGCGGCTTCGCGGACCCGCCCCATCAACACCTCATCGCTGCTCGTATCCCCTGCCCACATGCAGATGTTGTTGGCGATGGTGTCGTTGAAGACCACCGTTTCCTGGGCCACGTAGCCGATTTGACGACGCCAGCTCGACAGCCTGATCTGGTCTGCCGGCACGTCGTCAATCAAGATCCGGCCCGCCACCGGCTTGAGCATCAGGGTGAGCATGTCGACCAGGGTTGACTTGCCGGCGCCGGATTCGCCCACCAGCGCAACCGACTGCAGGTGAGCGATTTCCAGGCTGATGTCCTTGAGCACGGTGTCCTGGTCTGCGCCATAACGGAAGCTGACCGATTCGAAACGGACTCCCTCTTCCAGCGGGCCGATTTCGATGCCGCCTTCCGGTTCGCGCACCTGGCGCTGACGTTCGAATTCTTCCTGGACTTTCTCCACCGACCCGATCTTGGACAGGGTGGCCTGCAATGTGGTCTGCATCTGCAGGATGGCGTCGAGGCCGCGCTTGAACAGCACGATCGAGACCAGAATCGCGGCCAGCGGCTGATTGAACCAGAGCAGCTGGACGATGACAACGGCAAGAATGGCGACCACAATCAGCGGCTCGCGGACCGATGACGTGAAGGCTTTGGCGATGCCGCTGCGGATCTCGTAGCCGGTCAGGCGATGAATGGATTTGAGGGTTTGCTTGCGCGGTTTGTCGCCCTGGGCGGTGGCCACCAGGTATTTGAAGGACTGCAGGGACTGGATCATGAGCTTCGACAGCACCGAGGCCTCGGCCGCGCTGCGACGCGAGAGATCACGCACGTACACGTTCAGCACCCCGAAGGCCGCCATGATCAGGCCGCCGACCACCAGCGCCATGACCCCGAAACGCCAGGCCACGACCAGGGCAACGCCGATGTAGACAATCGCCATGAGCGTCTTGGCGCTGAACTGGATGATGCTGGTGAAGGCGGTGAGAAAGTGCTGGACCTGCGCATTGATCAGGTTCGTGAAGTAGCCGGTGTCGCGCGATGCGTAGTACTGGTAGCTCATCCGGCTGTAGTCATCGTACATTCGACCCTTGAGCTCGCGCATCAGCTGGCCCCGGAGGTATGCCTTGTACCCCTGGGCCAGAAACATGAACGCGCCCTTGAGCAGGAAGAAGCCGGCGATCAGCAACAACAGCCCCAGCAGGGAGTCGGCGATGCCGATGCGGTCGAGAATGTTCTGCAGCGCGGCCCCGACGCCCGTGGTCTCGCCCGAATCAAAGCCGTCGATGGCCTTGAGCAGCGGCAACAGCATGACAATCCCGATCCCTTCGGCCAGGGTGGCGAGGATGGTCAGGGCCAGCACCAGGTACATGCGGGCACCGATGTAGCTCTGGAAGATGGCCAGGTAGCGGGGGATGTCGCGGAGGGGGTTGGGGGGGGGCACGGGGAGGTTCAGGTTTAAGGTTTAAGGTTTAAGGTTTAAGGTTTAAGGTAGGTCTAAGGGTTCGGGGTTCAGGGAGAAACGGTTTCCGGTTTCCGGTTTACGGTTTACGGATTCAGGGTTCGGGGTTCAGGGGGATGGTTTTCTCTGCTTCTCGGCTTAGTTGTTCGATTTCTCGGGTCAGGGCTTTGTGTTCGGCTAGTTTTCGCTTCAGGAAGCGGTTGGTGATTTGGGCTTTTTCGGCGATTCCGGCTGGGGTTAGCTGGTAGAGGTAGCGGTGTTTGTGCTTGCTGCGGCTGAAGTTGCCGGCTTTTACCAGGCCTCTTTCGATCAGTGCCTTCAGGCAATAGTTGGTTTTGCCCAGGCTCACGCCCAGTTCTTCGGCCAGGGCGCGTTGGCTGATCTCTGGGTTTGACTCCAGGGCTCGGAGGAGGCGGAAGCGGACTTCGAGGTTCAAAAAGGCAGGTTTAAGGTTTAAGGTTTAAGGTTTAAGGGTTCAGGTTTAGGGTGTCGGCGGGGGGCAGGGTGTCGTCTTCTTGTGCTGACGACTTTCTGGCGTCGGCCAACCCTTTGAGCATACTGGCGATTTCGCGGGTTTCCTGGACCATTTTTGTCCGCTGTTCGGTCGATATCTGCCCTACTTCACCTGCAATGTAGAGCTGGGTTCTGAGTTCGGCAGCCGAACCCTTGGCGATATTGAGATAGCGGACGAATTCCTTGTTAAAGCCGCGCTCATAGCCCTCAGCGATGTTTGAGGCGACTGATACGGCTGCACGCGTCATTTGTGAGCGTAGGCCGAAGTCCTTCGAGTTCTCCAGCGCCCGGTAAACCTCCACGGCCAGGCGGCTGGCGCGTTTCCAGACTTCAAGGGACTCGAAGGAGTGGTACATTTTTCCGGTTTCCGGTTTACGATTTACGGTTTCCAGAGTCGAGTTTCAGCCAAGATGGGGGTGCGGCTTGCGTCTGGGCTTGCCACTCTGGATTGGCTATGCGGCTCGGTCCGCGGGTTCTACTGACA
>RECK01000222.1 GCA_007694055.1 Wenzhouxiangella sp. | reverse complement strand
GCTCCAAGCACGAAAGCTACGGCGAGACCGGCATGGCCCACCTGCTCGAGCACATGCTGTTCTACGGCACGCCCGACCACCAGGACATCAAGGCCGAGATTTCCGAGCGCGGCGGTGTCGCTAACGGCACCACCTGGTACGAGCGCACCAACTACTTCCAGACCCTGCCGGCCGGCGAGGAAAACCTGGAATGGGCCATCCGCATGGAGGCTGACCGCATGGTCAACTCGCTGATCGACGAGGATGACCTGGCCTCGGAAATGACCGTGGTGCGCAACGAATTCGAGATTGGCGAGAACAACCCCATCGGCGTGCTGATGCAGCGCGTGATGGCCACCGCCTTTCTCTGGCACGGCTACGGCCGCTCGACCATCGGCGCCCGCTCTGACATCGAAAACGTGCCAATCGAACGCCTCCAGGCCTTCTACCGCAAGTACTACCAGCCCGACAACGCCATCCTGATCCTGTCGGGCAACTTCGACAGCGAACGCGCGCTGCGCCTGATCGACACCTATTTCGGCGTCATCCCCACCCCAGAGCGCGAGGCCGACATGATCCTGTGGCCGACCTACACCCGCGAGCCGATCCAGGACGGAGAACGTGCTGTCACCGTGCGTCGTTCCGGTATTGTCCAGGCCATGATGGCCGCCTACCACATCCCCGCCGCGGCCCATGAGGATTTTGCCGCCATCAGCGTTCTGAGCCACCTGCTGGGAGACATGCCCTCGGGCCGGCTCTACCGCCGCCTGGTCGAAACCGAACTGGCCAGCCAGGTCGCCGCTTTCGCGATGCCACTGCCGGAACCCGGGGTGCTGTTATTGCTGGCCCAGACACCGGCCGATGTCGATCTCGACGAGGTTCGAACCGAGCTGCTGGCAGCGGTTGACTCACTGATCGAGGAACCGGCCGACGAGGATGCCGTGCGCAGGGCGATCAATGCCCTGTCAAACGGCATCGAAAGCATGCTCAACGACTCCAACCGGGTCGGCATCCAGCTCAGCGAGTGGGCCGCGGCCGGCGACTGGCGCTTGATGTTCCTGCATCGCGACCGGATCGAATCGGTCACGCCCGAAGACGTGCAGCGCGTCGCCGAGCGTTACCTGCGCCGCGACAACCGCACCATCGGCCGCTTCATCCCGGACAGTTCGCCGGAACGTTCGGAGATCCCTGAAGCACCCGACCTGAGTGAACTGCTTGCCGAATACACCGGCCGCGATGACCGCGCCATCGGCGAGGCCTTCGATCCGACACCGGAAAACATCAGTGCACGCCTGGTCGAGTTCGAACTGGCCAATGGCGCGAAAGTCGCACTCCTTCCCAAGGCCACCCGCGGCAACCGCATCCGCGGCCAGTTCAACATGCGCATGGGCAGCCTGGAGAGCCTGTCCGGCCTGGGTGAAATTCCCTCGACAACAGCCGGCATGTTGATGCGCGGCTCGGAGAATCTGAGTCGCCAGGAAATCCGCGATCGCATCGACGAGCTGCAGTCTTCGGTCAGCCTGTCAGGCTCGCGCATGCTCAGCGCCAGGATCGAGAGCCGTCGCGATAACCTGCAGCCGCTGCTGGAGCTGATCGCGGAGGTCATCCAGCAGCCGGCGTTCCCGGAATCGGAGCTGGCCGAGATGCGCCGTCAGCGCCTGACCGGGCTGGATCAGCAGCGCGATGACCCGGGTTCGGTTGCCAGCCGCAATCTGAACCGTCACTTCAACACCGTCGAAGGCGAGCACCCCGACTACGTGGCCGACTGGGACGAACTGGAAACACGAATTCGCGCCGTCGAGCGCGACCAGCTGGTCGACTTCCACCGCAGCCACTACGGGTTCGGACCGGGCACGACCATCAGCTTGGTCGGGGATTTCGATCCGGATGAAGTGCGCGCCACGCTTGAATCTCTGTTCGGCGCCTGGAGCAGCGAAACCGAGTACGAGCGAATCGAAAGCGAGTTCATCGAGATCGAGCCGGAGCGGATGGTCACCCAGCTTGATGACAAGTCCAGTGCGGTACTTGTTGCCACGTCGAGGTTCCCGATGAACCAGGATCACCCCGACTACCCGGCCATGGCCATGGCCGGCCACCTCCTCGGCGGCGGCTTCCTGAGCTCACGGCTGTCGAACCGCATTCGTGACGACGAAGGACTGAGCTACTCGGTCGGCGGCGGCTTTATCGCCCACCCCATCGACGAGGTCGGCAGCTTCAACGGCTTTGCCATGTACGCGCCGGAGAATCGCGATCGGCTCGAGGAAGTACTGGCTGAAGAGCTCGCCAGGTTCGTCAACGAAGGGGTCAGTGAAGAAGAGCTGGATACCGGTCGCCGCGGTTACCTGCAGCAGCTGGCCGTGCGACGCTCTGACGACAGCCAGCTGGCCTCCATCCTCAACCTGAACCGCTTCCTGGACCGCGACATCTTCCAATTGAGCGAATACGAGGCAAGTATCCAGGCGCTGACGGCCGAGGAGGTCAACCAGGCGATCCGACGCCACTTCGATCCCGAGCGAATCAGCGTGTCGATCGCAGGCGACTTCGCCGACTGAACTATCCCGGCGGCTACTGCCCGGTAGCCGCCTCCCGGGCCCGGCGACGACACTCCTCGTCGCCGAGGTCCGGGCGCTCGCCGGTGGAAGTGATGCAGCTGCAGCGACCAGTGTCCGGCGACTCGGCGCAGTAAATGCGCTCTGGCTCCGCAGCCCGCATGAACTCCGGCAGCCGCAGCTCCGGCAGACCATTTTCTTCCCCCCAACCGGCCGGCAACGGCCGATCCAGCGCCCACCATGCCCCGATGGCCCCAGCCAGCAAAACCAGCAGCACCATGACCAGCGGACGTTTCCATAAGGGGCGGTTATCAATCATGGGGGTATGGTAAGTGGGAAAAGGTGAAAGGTGAAAGGTGAAAGGTGAAAGGGGAAAGGTGAAAGGGGAGAAAAGGGTGGCCCCGGCGGGCTACCGTAACACTTTCAAAATGGCCACATAGACGGCAGGGACAAGGGAGGTCGAAAGATAGGAAATGCTCCCCGAAGCCCCGCCTTTCA
>RECK01000028.1 GCA_007694055.1 Wenzhouxiangella sp. | reverse complement strand
CCCAGACCCTGTTGCTGGGCCGGGCCAATATCGATCGTATCTCGCCCAGCGGCGAAGTGGCCATAGATGCCAGTGCCGTGGATGCTCCAGAGACCGGCCTGGAGCAATTCGACAGCTACCGTGCGATTACCGACCGGCCAGTGTTCTTCGCCGATCGGCGTTTGCCTGTGGTTGAGGTGCTTGAAGAAAGCGAGGAGGATGAGCCGCCGCCGCAGGAAATCGTCGAAGAAGGCACGATCGACGATTTGCGCGCGGTCGTGGCCGGCATCGTCATTACACCCGATATGCGCCTGGCCATGGTCCGGGATGAGGCCGCCAACAAGACCGTCATGCTGCGCGAAGGCATGAGTCTGGATGGTGACCAGGCGGCCTGGCGACTGGAACGAATCCAGCCGCGCATGGTCAGCTTCGTGTCGGTGGATGGACGCGAGTCCGACCTGGAACTGAAAGTCAACACTGCCGGTCTCACTGCTGGCTCGCCTGGACAGATCCGGACCCCTGCCAGTCGCCGGTCTGCGCCCGAGCCGCATGAGGGCGAGGAGCAGCCGGAAGCCGAAGTCGATGCCGACGCGGTTTCTCCCGCCGATGCCGACGCCCGTGCCCGAGCCGAAGAGGTTCGCCGCCGGGTCGCCGAACGCCGGGCCGAACTTCGCGCCGAGGCCGAGCGCCGGGCACGCATGCAACAACAACGACGGGACAATTGATGATCCGCACTGATTCTGCCAATTCTTCGCGATTGCAATCCGCTTCGCATTTCGCGCGCCACCTGGGCCTGATTCTGGCCGTGGTTTTGCTGTCGGCCTGTGCCGGCCTGCAGGAGCGCCCCTCCGAGCAGCAGCGCCTGGACCGCCAGCTGGATCGATCCACTCGGGCGGATCTGGACGGCGAGTTGTCTCTGACCCCCGATGAGGAACTGGATCCCGACCAGGTCTTCGAGGAAACCGAGGTTTACAGCGGTACGGGTGTATTCATCGACCAGCGCGCCATCCGTGATCGGGCCGAGCCGCCTGGCGAAGACGGCGAAATCACCCTCAATTTCGAAGGGCAGGGCATCCAAGAGGTCGTTCACGCCCTGCTGGGCCAGCTTTTCCAGGAAAACTATGTCATCTCGCCAGGTGTCAGTGGCGAGGTGACCTTCGCCACGGCGCGGCCGCTGACCCGTGACCAGATCATGCCGGTGCTGGAAATGCTGCTGCGCTGGAACGGGGCGACCCTGATCTGGCGCGAAGGCAAGTACCACGTCATCCCCATCGCCGAGGCGGTGCGCGGCAACCTGGTGCCCAGATTCGACTCCATGGCCCAGGGCATTGGCTACGAGGTGATGGTTGTGCCGATGCGCTACCTGGCGCCGAGCAAGATGGCCGAGCTGCTCGAGCCCTATGCCCGCGAAGACGGCGTGTTCAACGCCGACAACACCCGTGGCCTGCTGTTCCTGGCCGGCACCCGCTTCGAGCTGCAGAATTACCTGCAGATCATCGAAACCTTCGACGTGGACTGGCTGGCCGGTATGTCGATCGGCATGTTTACCCTGTCGCGCATCGAAGTCGGGGATCTGATGCCCGAGCTGGAGGGTGTCTTTGGTGAGGGCAGCGAGTCGCCGCTGGAGGGCATGTTCCGTTTCATGCCGCTGGAGCGACTCAACGCGCTCATGGTCATTACCCCCCATGAGCACTACCTGAAGGAAGCTGAACGCTGGATTCGCCGCCTGGACCGCTCCAGTCCCGAGGCGGGTGCGCGTCTGTTTGTCTACCGGGTCAAGAACCTCGAGGCCGATATCCTGGCCGGCTACCTCGGCGACCTGTTCGGCACCGCCGGCGCTCGCCCCCGCCAGCGCGATCAGCGCGGCGGTCTGGCACCCGGGATGGAGCCCGCCCAGATCTCCAGCGTGCGTGACTTTCAGCAGGCCCAGACCCAGCAGCGTGACCAGCAACCGCGCCCGACCGAGGGTGGCATGCAGCTGGGTGATGGCGATGTGCGTATCACCGCCGTCCAGGAAACCAACTCCCTGCTGATCCAGGCCTCACCCAGCCAGTACGACGCCATCCTGTCGGCCATCAAGCGCCTGGACGAGGAGCCGTTGCAGGTACTGGTCGAGGCGCAGGTGCTGATTGTGGATCTGAGTGATGCCCTGGAGTATGGCGTGAACTGGTTCCTGGCCAATCGCGGGATTGATCGCGAGAACGGGCCGATTCCGGATCGCTTTGACACCAGTCGTCAAGACAATCGCCTGCGCCTGGGCGCTGCCGACAACTTTGCCAGCATCACGCGCCGCGCCATGGATCGCAGCTTTGTGGCGGCCACCATCAGCGCGCTGGAATCAGTCAGTAACGTACGCACCATCGCCTCTCCGTCACTGATGGTGCGCAACAACTCCCAGGCCAGCATCAACGTCGGTCGCCAGCTGCCGGTGCAGTCAACCCGCTTCGTCGGCGGTACCACCGGCGACGGCTCGAGCATCGGCAACGTTCAGTACCTCAACACCGGTGTCATCCTCGAAGTCACTCCCCGGGTGAATCCCGGTGGTCTTGTCTATATGCAGATTCGCCAGGAAGTCTCAAGCCCGGGGGATCTCGGAGTTGGCGACAACCCGACCATCAATACCCGTAATTTGAGCACCGAGGTGGCTGTGCAGTCAGGCCAGACCATCATGCTCGGTGGCCTGATCCAGGAAGACGAAAACATCGGCCGTGACGGCGTCCCGGGCCTGCAGCGCATTCCAGGCCTCGGCGCGCTGTTTCGCACCACCAGCAACCGGCTGGCGCGCACCGAAACCCTGGTCCTGATCACCCCGACCGTGATCGAGACCACCGAGCAATTGCGCGAAACCTCGGATGAAGTCAGAAGCCGTTTTCGTGCGCTGGATCCGCTGTCCCGGCGTTGACTGGTTTATCAGTGGTATGACAAAACTGGGATCCGTCGCCAGAAAAAACCTTTCCGACTAAATTTGAAACTATAGAGGAAGATCCATCAAAATGAAGAAGTCAACCCATGGAGTGGCGGTAATTGCAATCTGCCTGGCAGGAGTGCTTGCAGCTTGC
>RECK01000072.1 GCA_007694055.1 Wenzhouxiangella sp. | reverse complement strand
CGATCAGACCGCGATCGGAGCCCGGATCGCGGGATGCGCCTGGTAATCGAGCAGCTCGAAATCCTCGAAAACGAAATCCTCAAGGCGCTGGCGCTCCGGGTTCAGACGCATGGTCGGCGGCGGCAGCGGCTGACGCTTGAGCTGCTGGTCGACCTGGTCGAGATGGTTGAGATAGATATGGGCGTCGCCAAAGCTGTGAATGAATTCACCCGGCTTGAGTCCGGTCACCTGGGCAATCATCAGGGTCAACAGCGAGTAGCTGGCAATGTTGAATGGGACACCGAGGAAGCAATCGGCCGAGCGCTGGTAAAGCTGGCAGCTCAGACTGTCGTCGGCAACAAAGAACTGGAACAGGCAGTGGCAAGGGGCCAGCGCCATGCGCCCGGCCTTGACATTGTCCTGCGGCGAGATCGACTCATCGGGCAGGTCGGACGGATTCCAGGCCGAGACGATGTGGCGGCGCGAGTCCGGACGGGCCCGGATCTGCTCGACAAGCTCGGCAAGCTGGTCGATCAAGCGACCGTCCGGCGCCGGCCACGAGCGCCACTGGACGCCGTAGATCGGCCCCAGCTCACCCTCGTCATCGGCCCACTCATCCCAGATGCGCACGCCATGCTGCTTCAGGTAGCCGATGTTGGTTTCGCCGCGAATGAACCACAACAGCTCGTGGATGATGGATTTCAGATGCAGCTTCTTGGTCGTGACCATGGGGAAACTGTCGGCCAGATCGAAGCGTAGCTGGTGACCGAATACGCTCAGCGTTCCGGTTCCGGTCCGATCCATTTTCTCAACGCCGGTTTCGCGCACCAGGCGCAGCAAGTCGAGATAGTTCCTCATCCCGGATTCCTGCCCTGACGGTAGCTCCAGATCATCAGGCCAGCACCGGCCAGCACCATCGGCAAGGACAACAGCTGGCCCATGCTCATCCAGTCCAGGGCGACGAAACCCAGGTGGGCGTCTGGCTCACGGAAGAATTCGGCCACGAACCGAAACACCCCGTAACCTGCCAGGAACAGACCGCTGACCGCACCGGCCGGCCGCGGCCGGGACGAAAACCACCACAGGACGGCAAACAGGGCCAGGCCCTCGAGGGCGGCCTGGTAAAGCTGCGAGGGGTGACGGGCGAACTCGTCGAGCAGTCCAGCCTCGTATTGACGATAAAGCGCCTGCGAGGCCCGCCCGCCGGACTCGATGGATTCGGGAAAGATAACCGCCCACGGCACATCGGTCTTGCGTCCCCACAATTCACCGCCGATGAAATTGCCCAGGCGGCCGGCCGCCAGGCCGAGCGGGATCAGTGGCGCGGCGAAGTCGGACATCCGCAACAAACCGCAGCCGTAGTAGCGACCATTGGCCCAGACCGCGATGATCGTACCAATCAGGCCACCGTGAAAACTCATGCCGCCGTCGCGGATGCGGAACAACAACAACGGATCGGACAACAGGTCGCCAAAGGCATAGAACAGTACATAGCCCAGGCGACCGCCGACAATCACACCGACCACGCCCCAGAACAGCAGGTCGGCTACCTGGTTTGGCGCCAGCGGCGCATCAGGCCGGGCTGCACGCAACCGACCCAGCAACCAGAATTGCCCGAAGGCGACCAGGTACATCAGACTGTACCAGTAGATACCGAAGCCCCCTATTCTCAAGGCAACCGGATCAACAGCGTGGTAGTAGAAACTCGATTCCATAACGTAAATTCAGTAATCAGAAGCTGGGCAGGACACGAACGACCAGGCCCTTGAGATAACGGCTTTCCTCGATCGCCGGATGGACCGGGTGGTCAGGCCCCTGTTCCAGCCGCATCAGCACCTGCAAGTCGCGGTCCACATGCCGCCCGGCCTGGCGCAGGATATCGCCAAAGCGATCCTCATGCACGTGGGCAGAGCAGGAGCAGCTGACCAGCAGCCCGCCCGGACGGACCAGGCGCAGGGCCTTCTGGTTGATCCGCCGGTACGCATTCAAGGCCGGTTTCACATCACGGGCGCGCGCTGCGAATGCCGGCGGATCGACGATCACCGCATCGAAGCGCTCCCCGTCGGCCAGGCACTGATCCATGTGTTTTTCGGCATCGGCATGCACCGGCCTGACAATGCGATCCACGCCGTTGCGATCGGCATTGGCGCGAATGGCCGCCACCGCTGGCGCTGACGAATCCACGCAAAACACCTCGGCAGCTCCCTGCGCCGCAGCGCCGATTCCCCAGGCCCCATGGTAGGCATACAAGTCGAGCACCCGACCACATTCGGCCAGCAGCGGCCAGACCCGGGCCCGGTTCGCTTGCTGGTCGAAATACCAGCCCGTTTTCTGGGCGCTCATCAGGTCCAGTCGGAATTTGAGCGAGCCTTCGACCACTTCGACCTCTGCTGGCAGCTGACCAGGACCCGGAACGATCTCGCGCTTGAGTCCTTCAAGATCCCGGATCGGCGAGTCATTGCGCCAGAGGATGGCGGACGGGCGCACCACCTCGGCAAGCGCTGCCTCCAGGCGTGATCGAAGCCCATCCATGCCCGCCGTGTTGAGCTGACCGACCAGAACGTCACCGAACCGATCCAGCACCAGGCCAGGCAGTCCGTCAGCCTCGCCGAATACGAGCCGGTAGTAGGGTCGCTCGTAGAATCGCTCGCGCAGGGCCAGGGCCTGGCGCAGGCGCGCTACCAGCCAGGACTGGTCGGGATTGACACCTCCACGCCGGCTGATCAGGCGGGCGCAAATCAGCGAATGCGGGTTGACCAGCGCCGTGCCCACGGGTTTGCCGTTTTCGTCGACCACGTCGGCGAGCTGGCCTGGCTCCATCGCTTTCAGCGGTGAGCGGGCAATGTCGACCTCGTTACTGAAGATCCACAGGTGACCGGCACGCAGCCGGCGTGCTTCCTTCTTTTTCAGATGCAGAACAGGATGCGTGGACATATCGCTTCAGCGCCTCAAGGTAGCCGCATAGTGTACCCCGGCAGCAGGCAAGCCCACTCGGCACCTGGCCCCTACCCTTCCAACCTTTTTTCAAGCCGCGACTGTTCGCTACGAGGAGTGGAATCAAC
>RECK01000029.1 GCA_007694055.1 Wenzhouxiangella sp. | reverse complement strand
CCCCTCTTCCCCTCTTCCCCTCTTCCCCTCTTCCCCTCTTCCCCTCTCACCTTTTCTCAATCCACGCCAGGGCCTGGTCGATCCTCGCCAGACTGCGCTCGCGTCCCACCAGCCAAAGGGTCTGATTGATGGCAGGGGACTGGCCGTGACCCATCAGGGCCACGCGCAGCGGCATGCCGATCTTGCCGAAGCCAATGCCCAGGTCATCGGCCGTGGCCTGGACTGCTGCCTGGAGTGCATCCGGTTGCCAATCGTCAAGACCGGCCAGGCGCTCGCGCAAGGCCGCCAGCGGCTGGGCGGCAACCGGGCGCAGATGCTTCTTGGCAGCACCTGGCTCGAATTGCTCGAAATCCTGGTAAAAGGGCCGGCTTTGATCGACCAGCTCAACCAGGGTCTCGACGCGATCGGACTGGACCTGGAGCAAATCGGCCAGCGCCGGTCCATTGACGGCATCGAGTCCAATCCGAGCCATGTGCCAGGCCATTTCGGCCAGCACCTGCTCGCGATCGCCTTCGCGCAGGTAGTGCTGGTTGAGCCAGTTGAGCTTCTCGGTATCGAAACGCGATGCCTTGCGGTTAACGTCCTCGATGCGGAACAGCGCGATCAGCTCATCACGCGAGAACACTTCCTGGTCGCCATATGACCAGCCCAGGCGGGCCAGGTAATTGACCAGCGCATCCGGCACGTAGCCCTGTTCGCGCCAGGCCAGTACGCTGACCGCGCCATGGCGCTTGGACAGGCGCTGCCCATCGCCACCGAGAATCATCGGCACGTGGGCAAACTCCGGCGGGGTCGCACCCAGCGCGTGGTAAATGTTGATCTGACGCGGTGTGTTGTTGATGTGGTCATCGCCGCGGATGACGAGGTTGATGCCCATGTCGATGTCATCGACCACCACGGCAAAGTTGTAGGTCGGTGTCCCGTCGGCGCGCATGATGACCAGGTCATCGAGCTCGTCGTTGGCAAACTCGATGCGGCCACGGACGCGGTCCTCGAAAACCACGCTGCCCTGATCCGGGTTGCGGAAGCGAATGACCGGCTCCACACCTTCCGGTACCGAGTCCAGATCGCGGCAATGGCCATCGTAGCGCGGCTTCTCGCCGGCAGCCATGGCCGCCTCGCGCAGCTTGTCCAGGCGCTCACGCGAACAGTAGCAGCGATAAGCCTTGCCTTCGGCCAGCAGCTGATCGACCCGTTCGCGGTAGCGATCCAGGCGTTCGGTCTGGTAGAAAGGCCCCTCGTCGGCGTCCAGACCCAGCCAGGCCATCCCGTCGATAATGGCCTGAACGGACTCGGCCGAAGACCGTTCGCGGTCGGTGTCTTCAATGCGCAGGACGAACTGTCCACCCGTGGCGCGGGCCGCCAGCCAGCAAAACAGGGCCGTGCGGGCACCGCCGATGTGCAGAAAACCGGTCGGTGAAGGGGCAAAACGCGTGCGTATGGGATCTTTTGACGCGGTCATGGTCTCATAGGGCCGAAAAAAGCCCCTAAGTCTACCAGACTGTTCTAGGTTTGGAACCGGCTTTCGATGCGATATAAAGGAGCCTGTAGCGTGCTGCTTCCAGGGGCAGCGCAGTCGGGCACGGGACATGGCTTGAGGACTTGATGATTCAGTCACCAGACAACTTTGCAGACCCGCCACGCCGCTTCCGCCCGCGCTTTCCGGGCTGGCGATTGGTGCTCATGGCCGCGCTGCTGTTGCTGTTCGCCCTGTCCGGCAACACCCCGGTCAGCCAGGTCGAGCGCATCGAAGCGCGCGGCAGCCTGGTCATGCTCACGCTCAACGGGGCGGCCACCTACTACCTGGGCGCGGAAGGCGAGACCGGATTCGAGTACGACCTGGCCCTGGGTTTTGCCGATCACGTCGGCGTGCCGCTGGAAGTGATCACCTTTCCCACCATTTCCGAGCTGTTGACCGCACTGGAGCGAGGCCGGGGGGATTTCATTGCCGCCAACCTGTCGCGCACCGTGGAGCGCCAGGCCAGGCTGCGTTTCGGCCCGCCCTACAAGGCCGTGGCTCCCGTGGTGGTCTATCGCCGCGGCAACCGAAGACCGGGCAAGCTTGACGACCTGGCCAACGGCCGCCTGGTCATGGTCGGAGGCACCAGCTACGAACCGCTGCTGGGCCGCCTGGCCCCGGACCTGACCTGGACTGTGGACCGGGAAGCCAGCATTGAAGACCTGCTCGAAGCAATCAGCAACGAGGACATCGACTACACCATCCTCGACTCCAACATCCTCGAGCTCAATCGCCGCTTTTTCCCGGCGATTCGCCCGGCCTTTGAGCTGGAAGAACCGCAAAACCTGGCCTGGGCGGTGCTGCGCGATGACGATGATTCACTGGTTCAGAAAATGCGCGAATACTTCGTCAGCGTTGACGAAGATGGCCGCCTGGCCGAGATCCGACAGCGTCACTTCGACCACGTGGAAAGCTACGAGCCGGTAGGTACCTTCACCTTCATGCGCCAGATGCGCGAGCGCTTGCCGCCGCTGCGCGAATACTTCGAAGAGGCGGCCGAACTGACCGATCTGGACTGGCGACTGCTGGCCGCGGTGGGCTACCAGGAGTCGCACTGGAATCCCGAAGCCGTCTCCCGCACCGGTGTCCGTGGCGTGATGATGCTGACCCAGAGAACCGCTCGCCAGCTTGGCGTCGAGGACAGGCTCGATCCCCATCAGAGCATCGATGGCGGTGCCCGCTACCTGCGCTCCATGATCGATCGCCTGCCCCAGCGAATCGAAAAACCCGATCGCCTGTGGCTGGCCCTGGCCGCCTACAACGTCGGCTTCGGCCACCTGGAGGACGCCCGCGTATTGACCCAGCGCCTGGGCGGCGATCCCGATCGCTGGATCGACGTTCGCGAACACCTGCCCCTGCTGACCCAGGAACGCTGGCACAGCCAGACCCGCTTTGGCTATGCCCGCGGCCATGAACCGGTCCACTTCGTCGAAAACATCCGCACCTTCTACGAA
This sequence comes from Wenzhouxiangella sp., assembly GCA_007694055.1. Lineage (GTDB taxonomy): Bacteria > Pseudomonadota > Gammaproteobacteria > Xanthomonadales > Wenzhouxiangellaceae > Wenzhouxiangella. The sequence continues at coordinate 74 of RECK01000029.1, read as the reverse complement.
ATCCTGATGTGGATGGACGGTCGCGAACACCCCCTGATGGTGCAGGCCGAACCCGACCTCGACGCCTGAAAAGA
>RECK01000030.1 GCA_007694055.1 Wenzhouxiangella sp. | reverse complement strand
CAAAGTCGCTGCTCGAAAAACGCGCTGCCAAGGCGGAAAAGAAGAACAAGTAGTCTCAGGCAGAAGAGCGACAAGCGCGTGAGGGGTCTGGCGGCGCCACAGTAGGCAGGGTTGTGAATATGGTGGGGTTATAGTGGCGTCCTTTACCAAAGTGGCCCGACTATGACTTCCGCATCATTTGATACGTTGCCCTTGTCCGAAGCACTGCGTGGCAATCTGGACTCGTTGGGCTACAGCACCATGACGCCCATCCAGGCCCAGTCGCTGCCGCATCTGTTGGCCGGCAGGGACCTGGTCGGGCAGGCCGAGACCGGCAGCGGCAAAACAGCCGCATTTGCCTTGGGCATACTCCAGCAGCTCGACCCCGGCCATTTCAACTGCCAGGCGCTGGTGCTGTGCCCCACTCGCGAATTGGCCGCGCAGGTTGCCGAGGAGTTTCGCCGCCTGGCCACACCCCTGGCCAACATCAAGATCATCACTTTGTGCGGCGGCACGCCGATCGGGCCGCAGAAGGCCTCCCTGGAACATGGGGCTCACGTGATCGTCGGGACGCCCGGCCGGATTGACGATCACCTGCGCAAGAAGACGCTGCGCCTGAATCGGCTGCGTACGCTGGTGCTGGATGAAGCCGACCGCATGCTCGACATGGGCTTTATCGACAACATCACCGGGATCATTCGGCAAACACCCAAAAATCGCCAGACCCTGCTTTTTTCGGCCACATTCCCCAGCGATATCGAGCGGCTCAGCACCGAGTTCCAGTCCAAGCCGCTGCGCGTCACCATCGAGCAGGTCAGGGAAAAGACCACCATCCGGCATCAGTTTTTCGCGGTCACCAAGCCAAAGCACAAGCTCGAAACACTGCTCAAGATCCTGGGCAAGCAGAAGCCCGATTCCTGTCTGATTTTCTGCAAAACCCGGCAAGGCTGCGCCGAACTGGCTGAAGAGCTGAAAAGTCGTCGCCACAGCGCCCTGGCACTGCATGGTGATATGGAGCAGAAAGACCGCGATCTGACCCTGCTGCGCTTCGCCAATGGCAGTGCCCGCATCCTGGTGGCCACCGATGTTGCGGCGCGCGGGCTGGATGTTGACGACCTGGCCCTGGTGATCAACCATGACATGACCACCGACGCTGAAACCTGGCTGCATCGAGTCGGGCGAACCGGGCGCGCCGGCAAAGCCGGCATGGCCATCACGCTGGTGACCCAGGCCGAGCTGTTCCGCCTGGATGCGCTGGCCCCGCTGCTCGCCCAGCCCATCGTGCTTGAGGAAATCCAGTCCCTGCCAAGCGAGCTGCCGGTACCGGAAAAGCCGGCCATGGTCACCCTGGCGCTGGATGCAGGGCGCAAGAACAAACTGCGCCCGGGCGATATCCTGGGCGCGTTGACCGGCGAAGGCGGGCTTCCGGGGGCGGCCATCGGCAAAATCAATATCCAGGATTTCAGCGCTTATGTGGCGGTCGCCAGATCCCATGCGCGTGAGGCCCTGGAGCATCTGCAACGCGGCAAGGTCAAGGGCAAATCCATTCGGGCGCGACGCCTGTGAAGGCCCCGGGCTGGCCGAGCGGAAAGCCGGGGCAGATTGAAACGACGAGTTCGACGAGTCGTGACCTGGTCGTGGTCGTGACCGATGACGACAACCAGGCCATCCGGCTTGAGCATGCGTTTGCAGCCCGAGAGGGGCAGGGTGGATGCGACATCAATGATCAGATCGACCCCTTGTTCAAGCCGGGTCACGTCCTCTTGCGTGTAGTCCATGACCTTGTCCGCTCCCAGCGATTTCATGTAGTCGAGCTTTGTCGTGTGGTCCACACCGACGACGAAAGCCCCACGGGCCTTGGCCATCTGGGTCGCGATGCTGCCGACGCAGCCGGCCGCACCGTTGATAAGGACGCGCTGACCCGGCACGGACCAAAGATGCATACGCAGGTTGATCAGGGCAATGGTGCCGGAGGTGGGAACTGCTGCGGCCTTCTCAGGCCGGCGCCCATCAGGCGCATGACGCGGGGGTAGCCGGCGATCGCATGCCAGACGTCGGGATTGACCGAAGTCGCCCGCACCCGCACCCGCACCCGCACCTCGTCCGGCGCGGGTTCGGGGATAGCTACTTCACGTACTTGCAGCACATCGTCAGGGTTTCCGTAGCGGTCCTGGATCACCGCTCGCATGCGCCTCATTCGGCACCTCGTAAGCCCTGGCCATCCCGTAGGCCAACCAGTCGCTGAAGAGGCAAGCCAATGAAGCGATAAATGACGAAAGTCGCCAGCGCCATGATGGAGCCGAAAATCGTCGGCAAGACAGTGCCGAACACCACGCTCATCCCCAGCACGAAGCCGAGCAGGCATTCGGGCCGGTAGACCGGCAGGAACAGCGCGAGTGGAAGGAGGCTGAAGAACACGTAGCCGGCGATCGATTCATGGCCGCTGAAGAAGCTGACCGACATCGCCGCCCCGTAAGCCAGACCAGCCAACAGGCCCATGAGAACAGGCCGAAGAGCTGGAGATTCTGAGGTTTCCATGCGGCGCCGGCTCAACCCCAACAGGCACCAGGTCAGGCTCGGGATAAGTACGGCGCCAAGCCAGTCGGATACTCGCGGTAGCGCCGGGTTATGGAGCAGATGATGGGCCGGCACCCCATCCTGGAAATGACGCCAGGCCAGCAGGGTCCAGATGGCGAGTGAAACCGCAATGGTCAGGCCAATTCTGAGCAGTTTGAATCGATGGTCCGCCATGGCATGGGCTCCGATAAGGCCCTTGAATCCTAGGTGACTGAAATCGGGAGCGCCTGTGCCATAGGTCATCCGCGGCGGGACGGTGAGCCGGAAATCCATTACAGGCAGAGCGTCTTGTAGGCGTTGACAGAGGAGGGGGCGCAATCGCGCAAGTGTTCTCGCTGAACGGTCTCGACCCGGGCTGACGATTGTCCTCGGATCTGGGGGTGAGGGGGGTAGTAGAATTGCGTAATGCCGAATTCCTCCGAGTACCCGTCTGTTGCCGAAGCCACGCGCCACTGGCTGGAAAAGGTGGTGATCGGGCTGAACCTGTGTCCGT
>RECK01000039.1 GCA_007694055.1 Wenzhouxiangella sp. | reverse complement strand
TGGCAGAGCCGTCGAAGCTGCAGGACAGTTCGTTGCAGCTGTAGCTGAAGGCGGCAGTCGGAGGCTGGTTAGGCTCCGGTTCCGGCTCGGGTTCCGGCCCGGGTCCGGTGCCACCGCCAAGGTAATCCAGTGCGGCCCTGGCCTGGACCAGGCCATAGCCGAATTCGTTGTTGCGACCGGCACTGCCAAGGTCCTGGGCGGTTGCAGCCAGCACGGCGCGGATATCAGCGGCCGACAGTTCCGGCGCGTAACTCCAGACCAGGGCAGCCACGGCGGCCACGTGCGGAGAAGCCATAGAGGTACCGTTCCAGGCCGCATAGCCGGAGGCCGGGACAACTGCTTGCGTAGTCACAAAGGCCGAAGCGCCCAGCTGGTTGGCCATCAGGGACTGACCGTCTTCCTGACTCATGCTCACCGCGGGAATGGACGAACAGGCGCGTCCCGGGCGACCACCGCATGAAAGCGTGGCGCCGAAACCACCCGGCTCGTTGTTGTAGATGATGGCCGCAACACCGCCGCCGGACTGAACGCTAGCCACCTTGGTATTGAAATCGACTTCGCCGCGCTCGCACAGGACCACACGGCCATTCCAATTGCCGGCCGAGGTGCAAAGGCCACCGTTGACCAGGTTACCCGTCGCCGAGGCCGAGGCCGAACGATCGACGGAAGAGACCATGTAGTCCCGATCCACGACAGCCTGTGCATCGACAAAAGGTGTCGTGCTCAGCACGCCAACGCCGGGGGCCGCTAGTTCGACCTGGCTGTTGCGCTGCGAGAAGCTGGCCAGGTTCTTGTTGCTGTCAATGGCTGCAACCGAAATCACGGCATCGTAGGAGGCCGGATAACTGAATGAGGTGTTACCACTGTTGCCGGCTGCGGCAATCGGCAAAATGCCGTCGTCGAGCATGTCCTGGAAAGCTTGTGCTGCGGCCGTACTGGCCGCACCGCCACCCAGGCTCATGTTGATGATATTGGCACCTGCATCGACACACTCGTAGGCGGCTGCAATCAGGTCGGAGTTGTAGCTCCATCCGCAGGATCCACCCGACCAGTTATCGTTGCCGAACACCTTGACGATGTGTAGACCAACGTTACCGCTGGGCAACACGCCCAGCACGCCGGATCCGTTGGCCAGGGCCGAGATGGTGCCGGTAACATGGGTGCCGTGGCCGCAGGGATCGATGAACGGGTCGCCGCTGCCGGCAAGGTAGCTGGCCGTGACATTTGAATTCTGCAAGTCGTTGTGACCGATGTGGTAACCGGAATCGATCACGCAGATCTTCTGGTTGCCGGCATACTGATCGCTGACCAGATCAGCCTGAACCATGGTGATGCCATAGGGCACTTCGTCAGCCATGGGATAGATGCGGCCGTCTGGTTCAATGCTGATGATGTTGGGGTTGTTCTGCAAGGCATTCAGGGCCTGGCCGGGGATGGTAATCGCTACGGCATTGATGCTGCGGTTGGTGAGGTCAACCTTGATCTGACCGCCCAGGGCCTGAACCTGGGCCTTGCCGTTGCCGGCCGCACCCGGGGCGAACTGGATGATGTAGCGGTTGTCGTCGGCCAGTACGGCGCCCGCCAGGGCAAGGCCCATGGCGCCAACAGCGGCTGGCAACCAGGAAGTAAGTGACTTCATTGACTAATCCTCTTTGAAGGGTAGGGGAATTGGTGTGCTTGTCGGCAGACTTCACCCAACCCCCGCCCCCAGGGTATGGCTGCCATTGACCGGTCCAGAAGCACGACACACATCGGCCAATCAAGCCGGGAAAATCCTGTGCGCAGGCGAATGGACTGGTTGATCGACAAAATGACTTTTAGCTCTTGACGGCTGTGAGTTTTTGTGATGCAAATTACCGAAGCGCCCGATAGTGCCCGGTCATCAGCACAGAGTCAAGGCAAAACATCGAGATTCTTCACATTTCCCCCACTTTTCCTTCACATTTCAGCGACGAGAAAAGCACATGACGCTCATTTTTGCTTGACCTGGCGTGCATGCCGGGTGGGTGATGATGCGCCTCCGCTGCATTTTCGTGGCGGAATCATTTCATCCTTAGTGAGGAAAAGCATCATGAACAAGCGTCCCCTTATCGCCTTCGCCGCCCTGCTGCTGATCGTGGCTGCTCCGGCCATTGCCGACCACCACGGAAAAGCCGGGAAAAACATCGTGGAGGTGGCCCAGGAAGCCGGCCAGTTCAACACTCTGATCGCGGCCGTGCAGGCAGCCGGATTGGCCGACACCCTGGCGACCGGCGGCCCGTTCACCGTCTTCGCTCCCACCGACGAGGCCTTTGCCAAGATTCCCGAGGATCAGCTGGCGGCCATCCTGGAAGACACCGAGACCCTGACGGCAATTCTGACCTACCACGTGGTCAGCGGCGTTGTCCGCGCCGAGCAGGTCGTCGGCCTGGACAGCGCAACGACACTGCAGGGCAGTGATATCACCATTACGGTCTCGGATGCCGGCGTCAGCGTTGACGGTGCCCAGGTGATTGCCACCGACATCGAAGCCAGCAACGGTGTCATTCATGTCATCGACACGGTGATCACCCCGTAATAGCGCGCAGACAGACCAAGCGTGAGTCAAAAGGCCCGGTTATCCGGGCCTTTTTTTAACCAGGGAACCCTGGACGACACGGAAGGCACGGAAACACCTGAATACAATGTCCGTGTTTTCCATGTATTCCGTGGTTCCACTGGCTTTTCAGATTACAGACTTGTCTCGGCTCCAGGCCAGCCACACCACCAGGCGGACCTCGGATACCGGGTTTTTTTATCGGTTATATCCGCATCCCGCAAAGCACTGAGCGCGCAGAGCCGAGCATGGGATTTCTTCGCGCAGAAAAGTGGCGGCAGCTGCACAAGCATTTGTGCTTTGGTTTGAACGGGGTTTAGGCTGTCCGGAGCTGGGCGCGCTTTTTGCCTGCTGCAAGCTGATGAAAAAGAGATTGGAAGGGTGGTGGAAGCACCGGGTGGTATCCGGCCGCTCAGGGCCTGGCTGGGTTATCGGCCGGGGTGGCTGACTGACTCTCGGTGGCCCGGACCCGGTGAGACTA
>RECK01000259.1 GCA_007694055.1 Wenzhouxiangella sp. | reverse complement strand
CTTCGCCGACTTTGTCGCCGATTACGCGGCCTGGGCGGCCCTGCGTCTGGCCCTGCCGCTGGAGTTTCTACACATCATTGATCGCCATGACGACACACCCAGTGTCCGTGATCGCAGCGGCGCCCTGGGGATAGATACGCGTGAGGCCTTGCTCAACGAACTGTCGGAAGTCGACGAGGCGCGCAGCCGCTCTGCGCGCGAGCAGGGCCGGCTGTTCCTGACCCGCTTGCGCGAACGGGCGCGGACGGCAGGGGTCGAGTCACCCGACATTCGCCAGCGCCACGGTGAGTTGCTGCAGACCCTGCAGGAGCAGCAGGCCCAGGTTGAGCTGTTCGTGCTCGGGCGGCGCGGCGAGTCAGCCGAAATCACCCAGCGCGATCTGGGTCGTCACGTCGAGAGCATGGTGCGCTCGCTGGACAAACCCATCCTGACCGTGACCCAGGAATTCCGCGAACCGCGCCGGGTTCTGATCGCGTTCGACGGCAGTGCCGTCACCCGCAAAGGGGTGCAGATGGTCGCAGAAGGCAGTCTGTTCACCGGCCTGCCGATCCATGTCCTGATGTCAGGCAAGCCGCGTTCGGATGTCGAGCGTCAGCTGCAATGGGCGCGCGAAGCGCTGGAACGCGGTGGATTCGAAGCGCAGGTCGAAATGATTCCTGGCGATCCCGAGATCGTGATTGCCAGGACTATTGTCGAGCGCGACATCGATATGCTGGTCATGGGGGCTTACGGGCACTCACCGATCCGCACCTTGCTGTTCGGAAGCAAAACCGCCGACCTGTTGCGCTCGGCCAGCATCCCGACCCTGTTGATGCGTTGAGCGCGGCGTTTAGCGAGCGCCGGATGATGCCTCCATCAGCGGCAAGCGCACCCTGACTTCATCGCCCAAATCAACCTGCTCCGGGATGTCTTCGATCTCGCGGACCAAAGTGACCGATCGGCGTTTCTCGGCTGACAGTTTTCTGCCTGTGACCTGAGCATTCCAAAGTCATTTTCGCCGTTTGATATCGCGGTAGAAATTCTCGTGTGAGCCCAGGGCCATTAGTTCAAGTACAAGAACGCCATCATCAAAACCGTAACCCAGCAGAGTCAGTTGCCTGTTCATTTTGAACTTATGGACTCGCAGAAAGGCCAGATCTCCTCGCTTTTGTTCTCCGATGTTGGGGTTGGCCATAAGCTCTTTAACGGCTAAATCAAGGTCCTTTTTCTGGTTGGGCTTGAGCTTCTTGACCGCTTTCTTGAAAGTAGGGGTTTGTAATACGGTCGTGGCCTTAACCAAAATCGTAGGCCTCCAGCTTTCCGGCCTCCCGTTCTGCCTGCGCGATAATGGCCTGTCTTACAAACTCGTAGGGTAAATCGGGATTATCTTCCATCATCTTGCCGATTTTCGCCCAATGCTCTATTTGCTTGGGTGGAGTCCGATTAAGCGCTTTGGCCATGATGGTGGCTTTTTCAATAAGGTTCTGATCTAGGCGAATGCTGCTCGTAGCCATTTGCACCTCCAGCGTTGATTGGCCTCAATTGTAGCAGAATGCCACAATTGAGGCAAAGTGAGGCCAAGAGTCGTTTTCGGGCTGCTGTTCCGTTGGTGCTCTATCGCATAAATTCTCGATGATCACTTGTCCATCTTCGACTCGGCGCTCAACTTCATCGCCCAGACCCACCTGCTCAATCAGGGGATTGGGGATTCGGATGCCGCGGGAGTTGGCGATCTGTAAGGTGGACCCCATTGTCAAGACAGAATTTGCATGAATTTAAGCTATAGCCTCTGCCTCAATCGCAGCTGAACAGCGCTGCCCTGATGTTGCAGGTTGGCTAGGCGTTGTCACCGCCGGGCCGTATTTGTCCACGATCAAAGCTCCACCGCCAAGCCGTGTCCGGTACACCTTCTCCGGTGTCTCGTTGGAAAGAGCCATGTGTGGGCGCTCTTCGTTGTAGAACCGGAAGTACTCGGTCAGCCCAAGGGTGACGTCGAGCAGGTCAGGATAGCCCTTGAGGTAGATGTCCTCATACTTCACGGTCCGCCACAGGCGTTCGACAAAGATGTTGTCGAAAGCCCGTCCGCGACCGTCCATGCTGATGGTGACGCCCTCGCGATTCAGCACGCCTGTGAACGCCTCGGCCGTGAACTGAGCGCCTTGGTCGCTGTTGAAGACCTCGGGTGCCGGATGCAGCCGCAAAGCCTCCTCAAGGCACTCGACGCAGAAGTTTGCCTCCATGGTATTGCTGACTCGCCAACTCAGCACCTTGCGGCTGTACCAGTCCATGATCGCGACCAGGTAGCAAAACCCTCGAGCGACCCGGATGTAGGTGATATCCGCACTCCAGACCTGGTTAGGCCGTGTGATCGCCACGCCGCGCAACAGGTACGGATAGACCTTGTGCTGCGGGTGCGGGCGGCTGGTGTGAGGGCCCGGCGCGATCGCTGCCAGCCCCATTCCGCGCATCAGGCGTTGGACGCGCTTTCGGTTGACCTCGTGGCCCATGGAGCGCAGCTCAAGCACCATGCGTCGAGTGCCGTAAAACGGCCGCCGCGTGTAGATTTCGTCGAGCAGCCCGCAGAGCAGCTGATCACCGGCCTCCTCTGGCTGCGACCGCTGGCGAGCGTAGATGGTGGCACGAACGACTCCCGCCAGTTCGCACTGGCAGACCACCGGGATCTCCTCACTCGCTTCGATCCAGCTTTGACGGATCATGGCAGGCTGATCCCGGACTTTTTTTTCAGCCAGTCCAGCTCCATCTTCAGGCGCCCGATCTCGCCATACAGGCGATCTGGTGCATCCTTTTCCGCCACCGGTTTGGGTCCGCGCTTGCCTTCGAAGATCGTGCCGGCCTGATCCAGGATCGCCTTCTTCCACTGCGTCACCTGAGCGGGATGAACCCCGTAGGTTTGGCCGATCTCGTTGACAGTCTTGAGGCCGTGGATGGCCTCGAGTCCGACTTTTGCCTTGAACTCGGGGCTGTAGGTGTTCCTTTTCCGCTTCTCGCTCATGTCTTTGTGTCCCAATTCCGAGGCTCGGCTCTAGCTTAAACTGCTGTCTAGATATTGGGGTCCACTTTAAA
>RECK01000251.1 GCA_007694055.1 Wenzhouxiangella sp. | reverse complement strand
AGGCCTGTTCGACCGGATGCCCGATCCAGGCCGGATCGGCCATGATCTGGCGCAGGTCCGGACGATCGGCGGCGCCTGCGTTGGCAACCAGCGCGGCAAGAAAGATCAGGGGGAGGAGGCTCAGCGGTCGTTTCTGGGTCATGTCGTTGGCGGGGCAAGAAGGGTGTGATCGACCATACTGTACCGGGGAGAAACGTCATCGGCAGAACCGTTGTTCTTCCCGGGTGCCGGTTCGGGACCCCTCGGTGTGGCGGCCAAAGCCGCTGGCTTCGAGGAATGCACGGACCGTGTCGGGGAAAGTGATCCTATCGGTTGCGGCGAATTCCTTCTTCCGTTATAATCTCTGGCTCGATTGCGGGGTGGAGCAGTCTGGCAGCTCGTCGGGCTCATAACCCGAAGGTCGCAGGTTCGAATCCTGCCCCCGCTACCAGGTTTTTGGTGTAAAAGGAAAAAGCCCCTGGTTATAGGGGCTTTTTTCGTTCCCGGGCCCGGAAAAATCCGGCTTCGGGCCGGCAACTGATTGATGGAGAACGTAACCGAGATGGCTGCACACGACAAACTTGAAGCCCTGCTGGCCCCCGTGGTCGAGGATCTCGGCTACGAGTATGTCGGCATTGAATACAGCAGCAATCCCAAGAATCGACTGCTCAGGCTGTACATCGACCAGCCGGAAACCGGCATTGGCGTCGACGATTGCGAAACCGTCAGTCGCGAAGTCTCGGCCGTGCTGGATGTCGAAGAGCCCATTTCCGGCCAGTACACGCTGGAAGTCTCCTCGCCGGGCATCGAGCGCCCCCTGTTCACGGCCGAACACTTCCAGCGTTTCATCGGCGAGGTGGCCAAGGTGCAAATGCTGGAGCCGCAGGAAGGACGCCGCAAGTTCAAGGGCCATATCGTGGCGGTCGAGAATGACGAGGTCACGCTGGCCGGAGACGGTCAGCGCTGGCAATTGCCGCTGGCCGGCATGTTCAAGGCGCACCTGGCGCCGGATATTGATGCTTTGTTAGCCGAATCCGGTAGTGGATCGGCCCAATCAACCGTGGAATAGACGCGATGAGCAAGGGCAAGGAAATTTTGCAGGTGGTCGAGGTCGTCTCGAATGAGAAGGGCCTGGAAAAAGAAACCATCTTCGAGGCGATAGAGGCTGCGCTGGCTTCGGCTGCGCGCCGCCGGCACATGGAAGATATCGACGTGCGGGTAGCCATTGATCGCAAGACCGGTGACTACGAGGCCTTCCGGCGTTGGGAAGTATTGCCCGACGAAGATACCGAGGAAGTCGAATTCGAGACCGACTCTCGCCAGATCCGCCTGACCGACGCCCGCGAGCATGATCCCGAGCTGGAAGTCGGCGACTTTATCGAGGAGGCGATGGATCCGCCCGAATTTGGGCGCATTGCCGCCCAGGCCGCCAAGCAGGTCATTGTCCAGCGTGTCCGCCAGGCCGAGCGCGAGCAGGTCGTCGAGGCCTACAAGGATCGCGTCGGCGAGCTGGTGCAGGGCAAGATCGAGCGCATGGAGCGCGGCGGCATCGTCATCGATCTGGGTGAAAACGCCAAGGCTTTCGTGCCCTCGCGCCACACCATTCCCGGAGAAACCGCGCGCATCAACGATCGCATCCGCGGCTACCTGTACGAGGTCCGCCCCGACCAGCGCGGTCCGCAGCTGTTCGTCAGCCGAACCCTGGGTGAATTCCTGATCGAGCTGTTCAAGATCGAAGTGCCCGAGATCAGCCAGGGCCTGATCGAGATCAAGGGCTCGGCCCGTGATCCCGGTCGGCGCGCCAAGATTGCCGTTCATACCCTGGACAGCCGAACCGATCCGATCGGCGCCTGCGTCGGTATGCGCGGATCACGCGTTCAGGCTGTTTCGAACGAGCTGGCCGGTGAGCGCGTGGACATTATCCTGTGGGATGAAAACCCGGCCCAGTTCGTCATCAATGCGATGGCGCCGGCCGAGGTCAGCTCCATCGTCGTTGACGAAGACTCCAGGAGCATGGACATCGCCGTTGAGGAAGAAAACCTGTCGCAGGCCATTGGTCGCGGCGGCCAGAACGTGCGTCTGGCGGCCGAGCTGACCGGCTGGCAGCTCAACGTCATGACCATCGAGGAAGCCGAGCAGAAAAGCGAGGCCGAAGCGCGCTCCGTGCTTGACATGTTCAAGGAAAAACTCGACGTCGACGAAGAGCTGGCCAGCATCCTGGTCCAGGAAGGCTTCACCAACGTCGAAGAAGTGGCCTACGTGCCCGAAGCCGAGCTTCTGGCCATCGACGAGTTCGATGAGAACATGGTTGCCGAGCTGCGCCAGCGCGCGCGCGATGCGCTGCTGACCCAGATGATCGCATCGGAAGAGAAGCTGGAAGAGGAGCGCCCGGAGCAGGATCTGCTGGACCTCGAGGGTATGACCGACTCCATCGCGTTCCGCCTGGCCGAGCAAGGGATTCGCAGCCGCGATGACCTGGCCGAATGCGCGGTCGATGAACTCGAGGACGTAAAAGGTCTGGAACCGGAGCTGGCCGCTGAGCTGATCATGAAGGCTCGCGCGCATTGGTTCGCGGAAGAGTAATACAATCAGAAGTATATCGAGGAATTCGTAATGTCGCAGGTCACCGTTACACAACTGGCTGAGGTATTGGGCGTCACCGCCGAGCGCCTGATTACCCAGCTCAAAGACGCCGGGATCGAGGTCTCCGACACGGCGGCCGAGGTGACCAATGAGGACAAGAAAAAGCTCTTGTCCTACCTGCGGACATCCCATGGCAAGGGTGCCGTGGAAGATTCCAGTGGTCCGCGCAAGGTCACTCTGAAGCGCAAGACCGTCAGCGAGATCAAGGTCCCTGCCGGCGGCGCTGGCCGGGGTCCGAGATCGCGCGGTGCCGCGCCGTCGCGCACGGTCAATGTCGAAGTGCGCAAGAAGCGCACCTACGTCAAGCGCAAGGCGATCAACGAACAGGAAATGAGCGATCCGGATCGCGAAGCGGCCGCACGTGCGCTGGAAGAAGCACGCGAGGCCCGAGAAGCGGCCGAACGTGCCGAGCGCGAGGAAGCCGAGCGCAAGAAGGCCGAGGCCGAAGCGCGCGAGCGCATGGAGGCCGAGGAACGCGAGAAGCGCGAGGCCGAGGAAGAGGCCCGTCGCGCCGAGCTCGAAAAAGAGCGCGCGCTGGCCGAAGCCCAGGCCCGGGTCGAAGCCAAGGTGGCTCGCCAGGCCGCCGAGCGTGAAGCCGAACGCAAGCGCCGGGCAGCCGTCAAGGAACCCAAGCGCGGCGATGGCCGCACCCGCTACGGGCGCGAAGAGTTGCACGTCACTGCCAAGGGCAAGCGCCGCAAGCCCAAGCGCAAGGGCAAGCTCAGCAGCGGACCAACCGAGCACGGTTTCCAGAAGCCGACGGCTCCGGTCAAACGTCTCATCGAGATTCCCGACACCATCACCGTTGGCGACCTGGCCAAGCTGATGGCGGTCAAGGCCGGTGAACTGATCAAGGCCCTGATGAACATGGGCTCCATGGTCACCATCAACCAGCCCCTGGACCAGGAAACTGCCATGCTGGTGGTCGAAGAACTGGGTCACGAGGCGCGCGTGGCCGAGGCCCGCGACATCGAGTCCGAGCTGGTCGGCCAGGAAGAACAGGGCGAGGGCAAAGAGTCAACCCGCCCGCCGGTCGTGACCGTCATGGGTCATGTCGACCACGGCAAGACCTCCCTGCTCGACTACATTCGTCGGGCCAAGGTGGCAGCCGGGGAAGAGGGTGGCATTACCCAGCATATCGGTGCCTACCACGTCGAAACCGACAATGGTGTGGTCACCTTCCTCGATACGCCGGGTCACGCTGCCTTTACCGCCATGCGCGCGCGCGGTGCCCAGGCCACGGATATCGTCATCCTGGTCGTGGCTGCCGACGACGGCGTCATGCCGCAGACCAAGGAAGCCATTCAACACGCCCGCGCCGCCGGCGTCCCGCTGATCGTTGCGATCAACAAGATGGACAAGCCCGATGCCGATCCGGATCGGGTCAAGTCCGAGCTGGCCGCAGAAGAAGTCGTTCCGGAAGAGTGGGGTGGCGAAGAGATCTTCGTGCCCGTTTCGGCGATGACCGGCGACGGAATTGACGCCCTGCTCGATGCCATCCTGGTTCAGGCCGAAGTGCTGGAACTCAAGGCCGCACCGGATCGCCGCTGTCGCGGTGTCGTGGTCGAATCGGCCCTCGACAAGGGTCGTGGCCCGGTCGCCACCATCCTGGTCCAGGACGGCACCCTGCGTCGCGGCGACATGATCCTGGCCGGCCAGGAATATGGCCGCGTCCGCGCCATGTTCGACGAAACCGGCAACCCGATCGACGAAGCCGGTCCGTCCATCCCGGCCGAGGTGCTGGGTTTGTCCGGCGTGCCCAATGCCGGTGACGACGTGCTGGCCGTGGCCGACGAACGCAAGGCCCGCGATGCGGCCGAACAGCGCAAGCAATCCTCGCGCGAAGGTCGCCTGGCCGAGAAGCAGGCTGCCAAGCTGCAGAACCTGTTCGACCAGATGGGCGAGGGCGGTGGCGAAACCCAGAACGTCAACCTGGTCATCAAGGCTGATGTCCAGGGTTCGGTTGAAGCCCTGCGCGATTCCCTGACGCGCCTGTCCACCGACGAGATCAAGGTCAATGTCGTGGCTTCCGGCGTCGGTGGCATCACCGAGTCCGATGCCAGCCTGGCCCAGGCCTCGGGTGCTGTCATCATGGGCTTCAACGTTCGTGCCGACGCCTCGGCGCGCAAGATCATCCAGGAAGCCGACCTGGATCTGAACTACTACAGCGTGATCTACGACGCCATTGACGATGTCAAGAAGGCCATCAGCGGTCTGCTCGGCACCGAAACCAAGGAACAGATTCTCGGCCTGGCCGAAGTCAAGGACGTGTTCCGCTCGTCCAAGCTTGGCGCCATCGCCGGCTGCCTGGTGATCGAAGGCGTGGTCAAGCGCGCCAATCCGATCCGCGTGCTGCGCGACAACGTGGTGGTGTTCGAAGGCGAGCTGGAATCCCTGCGCCGCTTCAAGGACGATGTCAGCGAAGTGCAGGCGGGTACCGAGTGCGGTATCGGCGTGAAACAGTACAACGACGTCAAGCCGGGCGATCAGATCGAATGCTTCCAGCGCGTCGAAGTTCAGCGCACCCTGGATTGACATGAGTGTATCCCGAGCCGAACGCGTAGCCGGGCTGCTGCGCCGTGAGCTGGCCGATATCCTGCAGCGGGAGTTCGAATACGAACTGCCGCGCGGCCTGATCAGCGTTACCGATGTCGAGGTGGCGCGCGACCTCAGTCACGCCAAGGTCTACATTGCCGTGCTGGAAATCGAGCAGGCGCCTGAAATCATCCGCTTCCTCAACGAGCATTCGGGCCAGGTTCGCCATCAGCTCGGTGGACGCATTCGCCTGCGTCTGACCCCGAGCCTGAAGTTCATCCACGACACCTCCTCCGAATCCGGCCAGCGCATCGAACAGCTGCTGGCTGCCGCCCGCAAGCCGCGCGGCTCGGACAGCTGACCGCACGCCCCGGGCGCCAACCGGCATGGACTGGCTGACCTGGGAATTGCTCGTCTACCCGGGCTGGGCGCTGGCCGTCCTGCTGGTCCTGATCGGCTTGATTGGAACCGTCCTGCCCGCCGTTCCCGGTGTGCCCATCATCCTCGCCGGCCTGGTCCTCATGGCCTGGCTGGACGGCTTCGTCAGTGTCGGCATCGGTACCCTGCTGGCGCTTGGTGCCCTGGCGGTGTTGTCCGTCATCATCGACTTCCTGGCCACGGCCGAAGGGGCGCGCCGCTTCGGCGCCGGTCGCCACGCCATTCTCGGTGCCACACTGGGGCTGCTGGTCGGCCTGTTCTTCGGGCTTCCCGGCCTGTTGTTCGGTCCCTTCATCGGCGCCGTCCTCGGGCACCTGGCCAGCCGCGCCAATATCGACAGCTCCATGCGCGCCGGTGTCGGTGCCACCATCGGCGTCGTTGTCGGCACCATTTCCAAAGTGGTCATCGGCGTTATCATGCTGATCTGGTTCACCCTTGCCTGGTGGTTATAAGGTCATGGCCCATCTCGAACCGCTGCCCTTGACGGCAACGCCTGAACTGGCGGAAACCTTCCGTCACTTCGAACAGATACTCGGTTTTGTCCCCAACAGCCTGTTGACCATGCAGCGCCGTCCGGCCATTGTTCGGGCCTTCGGCGAGCTGACCGCGGCTGTCATGGACCCGCAGGGCAGCGTCGACCCCGGCTTCAAGCGGTTGCTGGCCCACTTTGCCAGCCGCGCCGCCGGCTGTCAGTACTGCCAGGCCCATTCCCTGGTGGCCGCCGGCATCAGCGGTATCGATCAGGCCAAGATCGAGGCCGTGTGGGAGTACCAGGCCAGCCCGCTTTACAGCGAAGCCGAACGCGCAGCCCTGGACTTCGCCCTGGCCGCCGGCAGCGTACCCAACGCCGTCGATGAGCAAGTCATGTCTCGTCTAAAGACCCACTGGACCGACGAACAAATCATCGAACTCACCGCCGCCATCTGCCTCTACGGCTTCCTCAACCGCTGGAACGACACCCTTGCCACCGACCTCGAACCCATCCCCCAGGCCCTGGCCAAAAAACTCCACCTAAACACCCCATAACCTGCCCCTTGATCCTTGCTCCTTGATCCTCAAACCCCCTTTTCCCCTACAATAGCTGCATGAAACAAGCCGCCCGTCTGCAGCTGAAGCTGGGCCAGAAGCTCAAACTGGCCCCGCAGCTACGCCAGGCCATCGCGCTGCTGCAGCTCAACCGACTCGAGCTCAAGGATCACATCCGCGAGATCCTCGAATCCAACCCCCTGCTGGAACGCGAAGACGATCGCGACCACAGCGACGAACCCGAAGCCGAGCGCGATAGCAGCGACGACGGACCCGATGTCGAAATCGGCGAAGACTTCGGCTTTGACGACCTGCCCGACGGCTACTCCATCGCCTCCGAGGCCCCGCGCTACGACGAGTTTGTCAGCGATCGGGCCGAGGAATCCCTGCAGCAGCACCTGCTCTGGCAGGCCAACCTGTCCGGTTTCAACGACACCGACAGCGCCATCGCCCGCGCCATCATCTATGCGCTGGACGAAGATGGCTACCTGAAAGACGACCTCGACACCCTGCGCATGTCGCTGGCGCCCGAATACCTGGTCTCGCGTGATGAAGTGGCCGCCGTGCTCGAGCGCGTCCAGCACTTCGAGCCGGTCGGTGTGGCCTGCCGCGACCTGAGCGAATGCCTGCTGGTCCAGCTCGAAGCGCGCTCGGCCAGCACGCCCGGACTGGGCCTGGCCAGCTACATCGTGCGCCATCACCTCGATACCCTGGCCAGGCAGGATCCACGCCTGCTGGTGCGGGCCACCGGTTTCAACGAGGCCGACGTGGCCGAAGCGGTTGCCCTGATCCGCACCCTCAACCCGCATCCCTGCAGTCGCTTCGGCAGCGACGCTGAAAACTACATCGTTCCGGACGTCTACATCCACCCGCAGGGCGACGGCTGGCGGGTCAGTCTCAACCCCGACAGCGACCCGGGGCTGCGCCTGAACCGCACCTACATGGACCTGGTCCGCAAGAGTCGGGGCAAGGACAAGGAATACCTGAAAGACCGCCTGCAGGAAGCGCGCTGGTTGATCAGCGGCCTGGAAATGCGCAATCAGACCCTGCTGGCGGTAACCGAGGCCATCGTCAAGCGCCAGCACGGTTTTCTGAGCGAAGGCGAAGTGGCGATGAAACCCCTGCTGCAGCGCGAAGTGGCCGAATCGGTCGGCGTGCATGAATCCACGGTCTCGCGCGCCACCACTCACAAGTACGCGCACACCCCGCGCGGTACCTTCGAACTCAAGCATTTTTTCTCGGTCGGAGTCAGTGGGCCCGGTGGCGAGGATGTCGCCGCCACCGCGGTCAAGGCACACCTGCGGCGCATGATCCAGGAAGAGTCGTCCGGCAAGCCACTGTCCGACCAGGCCCTGGTCGGGGCGCTGGCTGCCCGCGGCATTCGCCTGGCCCGGCGTACCGTGGCCAAGTACCGTGAACAGCTCGGCATACCGGGCTCGGCCGCACGGCGTCGCCAGGCACGCATGCAAGCCTGATATGCGCCGCGTGCTGGTATAAGATGAGAGCCGAGTACCACCGAAACCCACGTGAATTCAAGGAGTGCATCATGCAGCTCGAAGTGACAGGACAGAACGTTGAAATTACCCAGGCCTTGCGCGCCTACATTGCCGAAAAGTGCGAGCGGCTGGAACGACATTTCGACAACATCATCTCCACGCACTGGGTACTTCGTCTCGAAAAGCTTGAACACACCGCCGAAGCCACCGTCCATGTCGGCGGCCGGACCAACCCCATCCATGCCGACGCCATGGCCGAAGACATGTATGCGGCCATCGATGCGCTGATCGACAAGCTCGATCGCCAGGTGCGCCGACACAAGGACAAGGTCACAGACCACCACCGGGCCAACAGTCGCGCGGCCCAGGTCGGCTAAATCGCTTCCCCCAACACCCATATCGACCCATGCAACTCGCCGACGTACTAGACCCTGATCGCATCGTGGTCGACCTGTCCGTTTCCAGCAAGAAGTCGCTGCTGGAAAAGGCCGCTCAACTGCTGGCATCGGCGCCCGAGGGCGCCGATGCCAGGGAAATTTTCGAAAGCCTGTGCCAGCGTGAACGGCTGGGCTCGACCGGGCTTGGGCACGGCGTGGCCATTCCGCACGGGCGGGTCAATGGCCAGAACGGTGTCACCGCAGCCCTGATCCGGTTGCGCAACCCGATTGATTTCGACGCGCCCGACCAGGAAAAAGTGGACGTGTTCTTTGCCCTGGCCGTGCCCGACCAGTGCTCGGATGTCTACCTGCGCCTGCTCGCTGACGTGGCCGAACGTCTCGGCGATTCCGATCAGCGTCAGCGCCTGCGCTCGGCCGAGCGCGGCGAGGACTTGCTCAAGCAGTTCACCGCCGAAGCGGGGTCTGCCCCGGACTCATGACCAGCGCGGTTACGCCGGCCGAGCTGTATCAGAGCTTTTCCGAGCGGCTGGGGTTGCGCTGGGTCTGTGGCAAGGCCGCGGCCGAACAGCGCGAGATTGCCGCGACCAGTTTTCGCGTTCGACCGTCGCTGGTCGGATTCCTCAACCTCATCCACCCGAACCGCATCCAGGTTATCGGCGAAGAAGAGGTGCAGTGGCTGGACAGCCTCGAAGCCAAGGCGCGCTGGGAAACCATTGCCCGCATCGTCGACCTGCAGCCGGCCGCGGTAGTCGTCGCCAGCGGCCTGGATGTGGCCGACGACGTCGAGCATGTCGCGCGCGAAGCCGGCCTGCCGCTGCTGACCTCCAGCCTGCCGGCCTGGGAACTGGTCAGCTTTCTCGAGTACCAGGTGGCCCGACGCCTGGCCCGCCAGGTCACCCTGCACGGGGTGTTCATGGAAATCTTCACCATCGGTGTGCTGATTACCGGCGAATCCGGCACCGGCAAAAGCGAGCTCGCCCTGGAACTGCTGACCCGTGGTCATCGCCTGATCGCCGACGATGCGCCCGAGTTCACCCAGTTGACCCCCGATATCATCGAGGGCAGCTGTCCGCCGGTACTGCGCGACTGCCTGGAAGTACGCGGCCTGGGGATCCTCAACGTGCGCCGCATGTTCGGCGATGCAGCGGTCAAGTCGGCCAAGTTCCTGCGCCTGATCATCCATCTCTACCTGCCCGGCGAAGACCATTCGGAAGGCGATCGTCTCAGCGGCAACACCGGCAAGCGGCCAGTGCTGGACCTGGAAATTCCCCAGATCAACCTGCCGGTGATGGCCGGACGCAACCTGGCCGTCATGGCCGAGGCGGCGGTGCGCGATTTCATGCTGCGCATGAAAGGCTTTGACGCCGCGGCCGAGTTCGTCGAGCGCCACGCGCGCCTGATGGGGCGACCATGACCGCCGGTGAAAAGAAGTCCCCCCTGGTCATCATCAGCGGGCTGTCCGGCAGCGGCAAGAGTGTCGCCCTCAACGCACTGGAAGACCTGAGCTACTACTGCGTCGACAATCTGCCCGGCGGCCTGCTGTCCGGCCTGCTCGACGAAATCAGGGCCCAGCCGGAGCGCTATCCCAAGGTCGCGGTCGGGATCGACGCCCGCACCGGCCCGGACGGCCTGGAACGCCTGGTCATGCTGCTGGACAGCTTGCCACGCGGCAAGTCTGCCCGCCTGCTGTTCATGGAAGCCTCCAGTGCCGTGCTTATCCGCCGCTTCAGCGAAACCCGCCGCCGCCACCCGCTGGCTGCCCAGGGTGGACTGGAAGCCGCGGTGAAGTCCGAACGGCAGCTGATGGAGCCGATCCGCGAGCGGGCCGACTGGACCATCGACACCTCGGAAACCAACATCCACCAGCTCAGGCGCCTGGTCTGGCGCAATATCGCCGGCGTCGACGGAGAAGCCGTGCAAGGTGTCGTGCTGGAATCCTTCGCCTTCAAGCGCGGCGTGCCGCGCGATGCCGACATGATGTTCGACGCCCGCTGCCTGCCCAACCCGCATTGGGAGCCGGCCCTGCGCGCCCGCACCGGGCTGGATCCCGACGTGGCCGAATACCTGGAAAGCAGTGAGCGGGTCAGGGCGTTTCGTGATGAACTGCTCGACCTGATCCAGCGCTGGCTGCCGGCGCTGATGGAAGACCAGCGCGCGCTGCTGACCGTGGCCATTGGCTGCACCGGCGGCCAGCATCGCTCGGTCTACCTGGCCGACGCCCTGGGCCGGGCCCTGAAAGAAGCCGGCTGGCCAGTCACGGTCACCCATCGGGAACTGGACAAGTGACCGGTATCGTGCTCGTTACCCACGCCGGCCTCGGCGAGTCCATGCGCCACCAGGCCGAAGTCATCCTCGGACGCATGATCCAGCTCACCACCGTTTCGATCAGTTACGGAGCCGACCCCGACTCGGCCCTGGTCGAGCTGATCGGGGCGCTGGCCATCAGTGCCGACACCGACGGCGCGGTCATTCTCACCGACCTGCCCGGGGCAACTCCCCACAACCTGGCGACGAAAGCCGCTGAACGCCACGCCATGCCGGTGGTTTCGGGGCTCAACCTGCCCATGCTTCTCAAGGTCATCAATCACAGCGACAAGCCCCCGGCCGAGCTGGCCGCGCTGGCTGGCCTGGGCGGGCACCAGGGCATCGTCAACTCATGATGCGGCGTGACATCGTCCTGACCAATCGCCTCGGCCTGCATGCCCGGGCCGCCAGCAAGCTGGTCCAGACCGCATCGGCGCACAACAGCAGCGTGTGGCTGGAGCGCGGCGAGCGCCGGGTCAACGCCAAGTCCATCATGGGCGTGCTGTTGCTGGCCGCGCCGCTGGGCACCGAACTGGTGCTGGAAACCGACGGCGATGACGAGGAAGCCGCCATGAACGCGCTGGTCGCCCTGGTCGAGGACCGCTTCGGAGAAGGCGAATGAGCCTGGTCCTGACCGGTATTGGCGTGACCAGCGGCATCGCCATCGGCGAGGTGCACCGGCTCACCCCCGGCGAACTGGCCCTGCCCGAATACCACCTCGATGCCGACGCCATCGAAGCCGAGCTGGAGCGAATTCACCGTGCCATCGACCGCAGTCGCAAGTTTCTCGGCAGCCTGCTGGACAAGATGGGCGAGAGCGGTGGCGAGACCGCGCGTGAGCTGCTCGAATCCCATCGCCTGATCCTGCGCGACCCGCTGCTGGTCGACGCCACCTGCGAACGCATCAGCAGCGAGCGCATCAACGCCGAGTGGGCCCTGGTCAAGCAGACCAACCAGTTGCTGGCCGAATTCAAGCGTCTTGATGACGACTACATCGCCCTGCGTCGCGAAGATCTCGAACAGGCCGTCAACCTGGTTCAGCGCGAACTGGCCGACCAGCCCGCCACCTTGATCGGCGCCCAGGTGCCGCACCAGCTTGACCACACCGTCGTCGTGGCCGCCGAACTCGGCCCGGCCGAAATGGCCATCCTGCACCAGCGCCGCGTTGCCGGACTGGTCACCGAGCACGGTGGGCCCATGTCGCACTCGGCCATCCTGGCCCGCAGCCTGGAAATTCCCATGGTCGTCGGTCTCCACCACGCCCTGGACGTGCTGGTCGAGGGTGAATCGGTGATCCTGGACGGTCACTACGGCGCGGTCATGGCCGCCCATGACGAAAGCCTGCAGCGCCACTACGAAGACAAGCGCGAACTCAGCCTGCGCCGCCGGGTCGACCTGCGCCGCTACCTCGGTCGGCCCTCGCGCACCGTCGACGGGCTCACGTTTCGCCTGTTCGGCAACGCCGAACTGCCCGAAGAATTTCAGCGCTGCCGTGACGACGGCGTGGCCGGTATCGGCCTGATGCGCACCGAGTATCTGTTCATGGGTGACCAGGTGCCCGATGAGGAAACCCAGTACCGCGCCTACCGGGCCGCAGCCGAGGTCATGGACGGGCGCCCGCTGACCATCCGCACCCTGGATGCCGGCGGCGACAAGCTGCCCCCGGCCCTGGCCGTTACCCAGGGGCCCAACCCCGCGCTGGGGCTGCGCGGCCTGCGCCTGTCACTGTCGGTTACCGACCTGTTCCGCCAGCAGATCCGGGCCATCCTGCGCGCCTCCCAGTTCGGGCCGGTGCAAATCCTGCTGCCGATGATCACCAGCATCGATGAAATCCGCCAGGCTCGACGCCTGATCGAGGAATGTCGCCAGTCACTGCAAGCCGAAGGCACCACCATCGACCCGGACCTGGCCATCGGCGGCATGATCGAAACCCCGGCCGCCGCCCTGACCGTCGAGCAGCTCGCCGACGAGCTGGACTTCATGTCCATTGGCACCAACGATCTGATCCAGTACGTGCTGGCCATCGACCGCCAGGACGAACTGGTCAGCTACCTCTACGACCCCACCCACCCCGGCGTGCTGCGCCTGATCCAGCGCATCGTCGAAACCGGCCGCCAGCGCAAACTGCCGGTCACCGTCTGCGGCGAACTGGCCGGCGACGCCCACGCCGCCCGCCTGCTGCTGGGCCTGGGTGTCACCGACTTCAGCATGCCGCCGGCCTCCCTGCCGGCGGTCAAGAAAAGCCTCATCGAAGCCAGCGCCGCCCGCTGCCGCAAACAAGTCACCCGCTTCCTCGACAACCCCGCCCACCACAACACCGGCCAGGACCTCCTAGAAACCCTGAACAGCAAACCCTGACCCGTAACCCCCGGAAGCCACGCCAAGCCTGACCCCGGGCAACGCCGGATACGAAATATTCTCGCACTTGAGGAAAGGCGCAGTTTGCCGTAGCCCGGCCCCACGCGGCCGGGGCCAAGGCCTAATCCCGGAAACCGGAAACCGGAAACCGGAAACCGTAAACCGTAAACCGTAAACCGTAAACCGAAAAAACCATGCCCCGCTGGCAACAACGCTTCGCCAACTACCAACGCGCCTACGCCCAACTGGCCAGCGCAGTTGAACTCATGCGCAGCCGCGAGCTCTCCGACCTGGAAAAACAGGGGGTAATTCAGGCCTTCGAATTCACCTGGGAGCTGGCCTGGAATGTGCTCAAGGACTATCTGAACTGGCAAGGCGAGGCCGAAATTACCGGGGCCCGCGACGCCATAAGAGAAAGCTTCAAGCGCGGACTGATCGAAGAAGGTCAAGTCTGGATGGCGATGCTGCAAGACCGCAACCGGACATCGCACACCTACAACGAGAGCACCATGCGAGAGATCCTGGCCAGTATCGACACCAGCTACCAGCCGCAACTAGCCAACCTGCACTCACGATTCGAAGCGCTTGCAAACAAGCATGAGTAACCAAGCCTGGGGCCTGAGAGCCGAAGAAGTGAACGGCATTCGCCGCGTGCTGGCCGCTCACCCAGCCGTAGAGAAAGCAATCGTTTACGGCTCCCGCGCCTTGGGTACGCAAAAGCCTGGCTCAGACATAGACATAACACTGATCGGCCAAATGGCCTGGTCCGAACTACACCAAATCGAAACTGACCTGGACAATCTCGATCTTCCCTACACGATCGACCTGTCCCTGGCCTCCCAAATCGAAAACCAGGCCCTAAGCCAACACATACAAAAACACGGCCAACAACTCTACCCAGCCACCCCAAACGAGTAACCCTGAACCCTGAACCCGCTCTAAAATCAAGAACATCCGTGCTAACATACAGAACAATATGGACCCTACCGCCTCCATCCTGTTCGGCAAAACCCGGCAAGCTGTTCTTGGCGCTTTGTACCAGTGCGGAGAGCCCGGAATCTACATTCGAGAACTGCAACGGCAGAGCGGCATCAGTTCAGGCGCACTGCACCATGAGCTCAGACAGCTGATGAAGGCCGATCTGGTCAGCAGGCGGGTCGATGGCAACCGGGTGCTTTACAGCATCAATCGCGAGCATCCCGTGGCCGAGCCGTTAAGAGAGATTGTCCTGAAGACTTGCGGGCTTCCCGCACAGATTCGACTCGCCCTGGCCCCGATTGAGAACCGACTCAAGTTCGCCGCCATCTTCGGCTCAATCGCCGCCGGCAGCGCTCACGCCGCAAGCGATATCGATCTCATTCTGGTCGGCGATGTCAGCCACGCTGAAGTGATCGACCTGATCCAGCCGCTGGAGGCGGAGTTGGGCAGGGAGATCGGCTTCCGGCTTTACGAACCCGCAAGCTTCCGAGCTCGGGCAGAAACCGACGCCTTTCTGATCAAGGTTCTGGAACGACCCACAATCGAACTGATCGGCAAATTTCATGACGCTTGAAAACCTGGTCGGCAAGGGCCTGCGCCACGAAAGTGCAAGTCTGGACGAGATCCAAAGGTTGCTCACAAAGGCCAACACGCGCCTGGAAGATGCGGC
>RECK01000459.1 GCA_007694055.1 Wenzhouxiangella sp. | reverse complement strand
ATGATCTGAGCGGTGAGGACCCGCCTTTCAGTTTGCCCGTGGCACATTGTTGGGAATGTCATGCAACCGGCTGGGTGGCCGTTCGCAAGCCGGACCAGCCAGATTTGATCCATGACTTGCAGTCCATTTATCGATCCTGGTTCAGCAATCACCCCGATGTTTGCTTCATGCTGCCGGTGGATCAGCATCAGGACTGCGATATTCGACGCCGGATCTGCGTGCGCTGTCGAAGCCTGTTGGCTGGGCACCAAACGAAGTGCCCCGATTGCCAGGGCGAATCTCTGATTGATGTCTGGGTGCCGGCCATGACCGGTCAGACCGATGAGGGTGTTTTCTTTCAGAATCGCTGTCCTTCCTGTGACGCCCGCGGAAGCTTGACCCTGATGGGCTCCCGGGCAGCGTCGCTTGCCAGTGTCTGGATGGGACGCCTGTATGGCTCGCGCTATAACGACCATCACAAGCTGATTGCTTTCTCGGACTCCGTTCAGGACGCTGCCCACCGAGCGGGGTTTTTCGGTGCCCGCACCTACAGCGACACCGTGCGCGCGGCACTGGCCGAGTTGATCGAGGCCGAGGGCGAGGGCCAGCCCTTGAGCCTGCTGGCTGAGCGTGCGCCGCGTTTCTGGCGAAAGCGGCTGGGTAGCGCGGAAGATTTCGTCGCCACGTTCATCGCGCCGAACATGACCTGGCTGCGTGACTATGAGGCACTGCAGGTGAGTGACGACGGCAGGCTGCCGGCCGGGTCGGATCTGGCAACCCTGGTTGCCAAGCGCCTTGAGTGGGAGGTTTACCAGGCCTTTGGCCTGCGCGCTCGCATCGGCCGCACACTCGAGCGCCAGGGCATTGCCTCGGTTGGCCTGAGTCCGGCCAGGCTGGAACAGGCCAGCGCGGAGCTGCACCAGTGCTGGCGTGAAGAGATTGGCCAGTTGGCGGACCTGGGGCAGGATCGGGTCAAGGGCTTTCTGGTGGGTTTTTTGTGGCGCCTGCGAACCCAGGGCGCGTTCTATCACCCCTTTCTGGATGAGCTCATTCAGGCGCGCGGCAAACCCTACGTGTTGACCTTCTCTCGCTTCATGCCTTACTACGGCATAGGCGTAAGGCCTCCGGCGCTGGTTACCCTGGAATCTGTATCACAGTACTTCAATGCGCTGCACCAGCAAAAGGGCAGCTGGTTCTATCAGTGGTTCGCGAAGCAGATTGCAACTGATGGTGCCGTCCTGGCCACGGCCGAGTACCGCCAGGCCATGACGCTGTTGGTGGATCGATTGGCGCGGGCCGGTTTGCTGATCGAAAAGCGGATTGCCGATCAATCGGTCTGGGGCTTGAGCGCCGAAGACTGGCTGTTGACCCGGCATGTCCAGCATCTGAGCTGTGGGCATTGCGGCCATCGGGTCCAGGTTCCTGCCAGTGATCTGGCCCGCTGGATCGATTTGAGCTGTCTGCGCAATACCTGCAATGGTAGTTACCGAATTCCGAATGAATCGCCGCCTGATGACACCTTTCGCCGCGGACTGCCGCGCCGTCTGGTGCCTGCCGAGCATACCGGCCTGCTCGATGCGGATACGCGCCTGGCCGTGGAGCAGTCCTTTATGCAGGGCAACCGCCCCTGGCATATCAACCTGCTTTCCGCCACCCCGACGCTGGAAATGGGGATCGACATTGGCGATCTTTCTACCGTGTTGCTGTGTTCGGTGCCACCCAGCCAGGCCAGCTACTTGCAGCGAATCGGACGAGCCGGACGGCGCGATGGCAACAGTTTGGCGTTGACGGTGGCTAACGGTCATCCGCATGACCTGTATTTTCATGCCGAGCCAACGCGCATGATCGCCGGAGAAGTGGAACCGCCCGGGGTCTTTCTCAGGGCCACGGCCGTGCTGGAACGGCAGCTGATGGCGTTTTGCTTTGACCGCTGGGTGGCGCTCGGGCCGGAGAATGCGAAGATTCCCATGCAGCTGGGGATGATGCTGAACCAGGCAGAAACTGTCGGCAATCGCGATTTCCCGGCCAATTTCCTCGATTTCGTCGATCAGCATCATGGTGAAATCATCACCGAGTTTCTTGCCTTGTTTCCGGAGCTTGACGAGCCGGCCCGAGCCCATCTTGATCGTTACCTGGCCGGTGATGGCAGTCAGGAGCGGCCGAGCCTGAGCTGGCGGCTGGACAATCGTCTGAAGGAACTGGCAGCCAGCCGCAAGGATTGGACACGCCGTATCGATGCGCTCAAGAGCCGCATTCAGGCGCTGGAGAAAGAGCCTGAGGACGAGCGCGTGCTGGAAGAGCTGGAGCAGCTTCGGGCGGAACGCCAGGCCTTGATGAAGCTTCGCCGCGATACCAATGCTCGTCACAGTTTCAATTTCTTCACTGATGAAGGGCTGTTGCCCAACTATGCCTTTCCCGAAGAGGGGGTTACCTTGCAGTCGGTCGTCATTCGGCGCCTGGGTCGCGCAGAGCGCGAGGAAGCTGGACAAACCCGAAGCTACGAGAAGATCAGTTACGAGATTCAGCGGCCGGCGCAGTCGGCCATTGCAGAACTGGCGCCCTTGAATACGTTTTACGCCAAAGGGCGGGCAGTGCAGATCGACCGGGTGGACCTGTCGGCGGGGAATTCAAGCCCGCAGACCTGGCGCCTGTGCAACAACTGCCATTTCATGGACAACATCGATGTGCATGGTGATCGGCATTCGGCCTGCCCGCGCTGCGGCAGCAGCCAATGGGCCGATACGGGTCAAAGCCAGTCGCTGTTGAGGTTGCGCCAGGTTTACGCCACGGCAGACGACCGCGACAGTCGAATCGGTGATGACAGCGATCAGCGCGCGCCCAGGTTCTATAACCAGCAGATGCTGGTGGATATTGATTCTTCCCAGACCGGCCCGGCCTGGCATATCAACGACGAGACCTTGCCGTTCGGATTCGAATACGTGCCGCGAGCGGTCCTGCGCGAGGTCAACTTCGGTGAGCCACGCAGTTCCGAACGCGAAATCGAGGTGGCTGGAGAGTTGTCGTCCCGACCCGGTTTTCAGGTTTGTCGACACTGCGGCAAGGTGCGATCGCCTGACAAGAGGCAGCAGCGCAAGTTCGAGCATGCCT
>RECK01000244.1 GCA_007694055.1 Wenzhouxiangella sp. | reverse complement strand
CGCGGATGGCTTGGGGGAAGGTTTGTGCCGTACTCCGCAACCCGGCCAGGCCCTGATCGGCCAGATACCACCCGTTGCGAGAGGTGGGAGTTGGCTGAAAGGCGGGGCTTCGGGGGGCTTTTCCTCTCTTCCAACCTCATCCTACCTGACCAGCGTAGGCCGGGGCCACGTCCCCGGCGGCCATGTCCGGATTGTCTCCAAGCCTATGGGAATAAACTCAAACCTGCTCGCGACCTTCCTTGGCTAAAGGGAACCTGACGAAAGCTTGGGGATGAATCAAGCGTTGGGCCTGGCCGCTCACCTCGGGCCTGGCACCGGGCAGGGCCACTCGGCACCTGGCCTCAACCCTTCCAACCTGTTTTCAAGCCGCGACTATTCGCTACCCGGCGAGAAAGTCTTCAAAGACGGCCGTATCGAACGGTTGATCGGTCCAGGTGATGGTGGGGAAACGAATCGACTCGGCCAGACGCTCCAGGGCGCCAGCAGCGAGCTGGCCGTGGGCAATCGCGACCGGCTCGGGCTGCATCGAGGGTCACTGCAGGCTGCGCCAGACGAGGACCGCCGACACGATGGCGACGGTCAACACAAGCAAAATCAGGATTCGCTTGATTGGATCGCTAGAGCGGGTCGTGGCGTCTGTCCAAGCATTTCGTCCTGGCATTTCCCCGCTGCAATTCCGAGAAATTCCGGTCGGTTTTCATTCCGACTGGCGCAATGCGTCGATCCGCGCGTCCTTTTCCTGCCACAGGGTCGAGACCCATTGATACATGAATTGGCGAAATGCCGGGTCATTGGCGTAGTCCCCTTGCCAGAGCATGGGGTCAAGTTCGCGGGTCTGAACGTCGATGATGACTTTCGCTACCTGGCCGCTGATCAGTTCGCGAAAGCCGGGTGTTCCAGCGCCAGGGTAGACGATGGTGACGTCCAGCATTGCGTCCAGCTGCTCTCCCAGGGCGGCCAGGACGAAAGCGACGCCGCCGGACTTGGGGCGCAGCAGGTTGCGATACGGTGAATCCTGCTGCGAATGCTTGGTCTTGGAGTAGCGGGTGCCTTCGAGAAAATTGGTGATGGTGACCGGCAGGTCGCGAAATTTCTCGCAGGCCCGGCGGGTGATCTCCAGGTCCTTGCCCTTCATTTCCGGATGTCGGGCCAGGTATTCCTTGCTGTAGCGCTTCATGAACGGATAGTCCAGTGCCCAGAAGGCCAGCCCCAGGAACGGCACCCAGATCAGTTCCTTTTTCAGAAAGAACTTGAAGTAGGGCGTCTTGCGGTTCAGCGCCTCGACCAGTGCTGGAATATCCACCCAGCTTTGATGGTTGCTGATGACCAGGTAGGATCTGTCGCGTCTGAGCTCGGAGACACCCCGGATGTCCCACTCGGTTGGCAACACCAGCGCAAAGATGCCCTTGCTGATCTCGGCCCAGGTTTCGGCAATCCACATCACCGCCCTTGAACAAGCAGCTTTCAGGGCCCTGATGGGCGCGAGCAGCTTGAGCAGGGCCACCAGCAGCATCGGTCCGATCAGCACCAGGGTGTTGACCAACATCAGGCCAAGCAGCACCGTGGCCGTGAGTACGCGTCGAATCATGAGGCTCGATTTGGGCCAGGGACCCCAACATCATACTTGACGGCGGCACGGCCTGATCCCGACGCTGCAGACCTTTGCCTTTACTGTTCGATAACCGTGCGGCTGGCCAGGCGCATTGGCCTGGCCAGCCGCGCTGGTCATGGTCAATCTTCGTCCTTGAATCGATCCCCGAAAATGCGGTCGGCCAGGACTGCGAAGTCATCGCTGGTCACGCTGAGCTCGGCATGGCTGAATGTCAGCGAGTACTCGCTGTCGGGCTGTTCCAGGACCAGGTCGTTGAATACGGCCACGCCGTCGACGGTTGCGCGGGTGAGGGTACCCGTGGCTTCGGCACCTGGCGGGCCCGATACGCCGGTGAGGCTGATCATCTGGCCATCGGACACGGGTGTGCCGAATTCGTCGAGCAGACGAATGGTGACCGGCGGGGTGATGATCTGGCCGGCAAAGGTGGTTGTGGGCTGCTGTTCGATGATCATGCTGGCAGCCGGTCCGGGCAGGATTTCGAAGGTCTCGCTGATCGGCTGAGCACTCGGTTCGAGCCCGCTGACTTCGGCGCGCAGCTGGTAGTGGCCGGGTCGGCTGACGCTCAAGGCCTCGAACAAGGCCACGCCGTCGATGGTGTTGGCTATCGAGCCTGACAGGGTGGCTTCGCCCGGCTCGACCAGGACCAGCACCACGGCCGTGCCGTCGGCGACCGGCCCGCCTTCACCATCGAGTACTTCCACGGCCACCGGTGGTGCCATGACCTCGCCGACCGGGGTGTCGCCGGGCTGGCTGAGGAATGAGGCGCTGGCCGGTCCGGTGTCGAGCACGTTGAATGCTGTGCTGGTCGCGGTAATGGCGGTGCCGTCGACGCTGGCTTGCAGGGTGTATTCTCCGGCCAGGTCCAGGGCCAGGTCGTCGAACACGGCCAGGCCGTCGCTGGTCGGTCGCGTGGTGGTGCCGGAGAGCACGGCGCCGGCCGGTCCGCTGGCCAGGGTGATTTCAACCAGGGTGCCGTCGGCCACATCGAAGCCGTCACCGTCGACCACGCGCACGCTGACCGCGGGGTTGAGTGCTTCGTCAATGACGGCCGTGGTGGGTTGTTGTTCGAAGGTCGCGGCGTTCGGTGGGCCGGGGGAAATCTCGAACGGCTCGCTGACGGGGCGGTTTTCGCCCGCAACGCCACTGGCAATGGCGCGCAAGCGATAGGTGCCCGGGCGATTCAGAACGACTTCGCTGAAGCTTGCAATGCCGTCAACCGTATCGGCGAAGGTGCCTGACAGGCTGGACCCCGACGGACCTTCTGCGATGCTGAGCGCGATCGTGCGACCGTCGGCAACCAGGTTGCCGAACTCATCCCGGGCCTCGACCGTGATGGCCGGGGCCAGGATCTGGTTGACCGTGCCGTCGCCCGGTGGATTGAGGTAAGTCAGCAGGTGGGTGCCGGCGGGGTTGATCTGGAACGCGCTGCTGATTTCCTCCAAGGCGCCGATGCTGGCCTGAAGCGAATAGGTACCGGCGATCTGCACACTCAGGTCGGGGAAGCTGGCGATACCCTCGACAGTCTCCTGTTCCAAGGTGCCAATGAGCTCGCCTGCGGCCGGGCCGCTGGCCAGCGCCAGGGTGACCGTGGTGCCGTCGAGCACAGGGAAGCCGTCGGCATCGACCACGGCGACGGTCACTGCCGGGTTGATCGATGTACCGGCCGTGGTGCTGGTCGGCTGCTGTGCGAAGCTCAGGGCGGCCGGCGGGCCGGGTGAAATCTCGAACGGGTCGCTGACTGGTCGGTTGGCAATCGGAACACCGGTGGAGTTGGCGCGCAGACGCCAGGTGCCGGGCTTGCTCATTGTCACCGAATCGAACGTGGCGATGCCGTCAATCGAAGTGGCCGAATCACCGCTGTGAAAGCCGCCTTCCGGGAATTCGAATCGGCTGAGGCTGATGGTGCGCTCGGCGGTGATCAGGTTGCCGTACTGGTCGCGGGCCTCGACCACCACGGGCGGGCTCAGGGGCTGGTTGACCGTACCGTCGCTCGGCGGGGTGAGATAAGCCAGTACGTGGATGGTCGAAGCCGTGATCTGAAACTCGCTGCTGGTCACCTGCAGACCTTCGACACTGGCCTGAAGGGTATAGGTGCCGGTGACCTGCAGGCTGAGCCCCGGAAATGTGGCCATGCCGTCGATGGTGCCTTGTTCCAGTGTGCCCAGCAGTTCGCCTTCGGCCGGGCCGCTGGCCAGCGACAGGGCGACTGTCGTGCCGTCGACCACGGCGAAACCGTTGATGTCGGTCACGGCTACGGTCACCGCCGGGCTGATGGTCGCACCCGCGTCTACGGAAGTGGGTTGAGTTTCGAAGGAAAGCACTGCTACCGGACCCGGGGTAACGTCGAACAGGGCGCTGACCGGCTCATCGTCTGCCGGCAGGTCCGGCACGCTGGCGCGCAGCTGGTAGCTGCCGGGCTGGTCAATCTGCAGGGCGTCGAAAATGGCCACGCCATCGGTAGTGGTCGCGGTAGCGCCGGTCAGGGTGGCGCTGCCCGGATCGACCAGGGCAAGGCTCACTTCGGTGCCATCGGGAACCGGCAGTTCGAGCGTGTTTTCCACGTAGACTTCGACGGCAGGCGTCATGGTCTGGGTGACGATGACGGTTGACGGCTGGATCTGGAAGACGGCCGATGCCGGCGGGGTGGCCTCGATGGTGAAAAACGAGCTGCTGCTGCTACTGATGACGACATCTTCGAACCGGGCGGCGATCCGGTAGTTCCCGGGTTGATCGATGCTGAAGTCGGGGAAGACCACCTCGCCATCGGTATTGGTTGTGGCGGTCTCGCCCGACAAGGTCGCGCCTGCCGGTCCGTTCAGTACATATAGCGTGATTTCGCGGCCGGCGATTGAGTTTTCGCCGCAGCTGTCGAGGATCTGCAGGCGTACCGGCGGGTCGAAGGTCTGGCCGACAAAGCCGTCGCCCGGTTCTTCCAGGTAGCTGGAGGAGCTGGGCGTGCCCGCCAGAATGTTGAATGGCTCGCTGGTGACGCTGACCGGGTTGAAGGGATCGTCGATCTCGGCGACCAGGCGCAGGTTGTTGCCGCGCTTCAGTACGGCCAGCGAGGGGAACTCAGCCACGCCTTCCCAGGTAAAAGTGGAAAAACCGGCCATGTCGTCTTGTGTGATCTCCGGGTGATCCGGCCGCAGGAAAACATCGATCATGTCTGCAGCCGGGCCGCCATCGCCAGCGCTGACCTGAACGTTCAAGGGCTGTCCGAAGCCGCACATCATGTCGACGGGTTGGTCGATAAAGGCGATTTCGGTGGGGATACCTGGGACACGGTCGGCACGGATCCAGAGGTTGTTCAGATCGTAGTGACCACCGGTGGAGCTGAACCCTGATATGCCCGACAAGAACCGGTCAACGGCGATGTCTGTTGAGGTGCTTGAAGCGAATGGCCGAGCCAAGGTAACCCAAACTCCGTCCAGGGCCACGCTGCAGTGGCGGTCGTCGAAATTGCAGGCTATGCGGACATGCAGGGTTTCGTCGACTTCATACTCGCCAATCTCCGTGCCGGAAAAATCGCCTGGGAACCATACTCGGATGTCCCCTTCGGTCGAGGTGCTGACACGAATGAGAAGTTCTTCGGAGCCACTGCCCCCGCTGCTATCCTCAAGGCGGAAATGATGCATCATGGCAACCCGAGGTGTCAGCTCGAAATCGACCAGCAGGACACCTTCCTGTATGGCTGTTTCGTGGAGGAAGGACCAGTCGACGAAGGCATTGCCGGCCGTGAAATCTGATTTTTCGATATTCAGAGCACGATCATCGCCATCAAAGGCCACTACTTCGGCGGTGAGGTTGGTATTGACGGCAATCGGCTCGCTGATGCCGGGGCCACCGGTACCGATAGGCTCGCCGACAGCCTTGTCATTGAAGTCAGCAAAGAGCAGGGTGGTCATGGGCGCGGGCAGGAGCACTTCGAGATCGTCGACTACGAAAGGGTGGCCAACGGCTGAACTGAGCCGATAGCCGAATCCGATGCGCCCCAGCCCCTCACTGGGTTCAAAGTTCATTGGCCGATCGGTCACCGCTTCATCGCCGTTGAATTCCACGCTCCAGGTCATGGCGTCGAGGTTGAAGTCGATCACGAAGGTGAGCGTGTCACCGGGCGTATAGCTGCCGACCGTATCCCCAGCCACACCGCCCCCAGTAGCCGTAATGCCGAACGGCGTTATGTTGATATCGCCGTAAGCCTCACCCGAGTCATTCGGCCGGCGGAACATGATCCGATACTGGTCGAGTTCCGATGGCGTGAGCTGGAATCGAACCCTGACCATGCCCTCTGTAATGCCAACATTACCGGGAAGCTGAAACCAGACTGTCTCTATGCCGCCGCCCGGCCTGCTGATCTCCAGCGCCTGACCGGAGCCATCGACAATGACATCGGCCACCATTCCAGTCCCGATGGTGTGCGGTTGCCTGGCATCGGGGCCGCCACTTCCGATGGGCCCCAGCGGCTGGTCCTCGAAGTCGTAAAGCACTTCGGTAGCCAGCGGGACGGGTGAGACCAGACCGCCGGCACTGGCGAGCCCGGGGAGGGTCATGGGAAGGGAAAAAGCAATCAACAGCAGGGCAAGACGAAAGCACAACATGGGCGGTCACTCTCCGGGTCGGTTCAATCCAGGCGCGGTAGGGATACCGCGCTCGATCAAGCAGACCGGAGCATTGCCCAGCCCCGCTTGCGGGGCTTGCCCTAAAGGTCAAATAATGTTCAAAAAATCATCAAATCACTGATCTTGCCGAGAAATCCCGAGTCAGTCCCATTTGGCACTGGTCGCCATTCATGCCCTTCCACGCCTTCCAGCTTTTTCCGACTTGCACCACGCGAGGGCGGTGTTTTCTGGCTCCGTGCCCAGGGTGAGAGGGCCCGCTTCAGTTTGACGCCGTGGCGAAACCCTCAGCTGGCTTTCGGACGGGCGCTGACGTAGAGGTGAATGGTGCCTTCCACGACCACGGTGTTGTCGGCCCGGAAGGCCTTGACCGTGACCGGGACATCGCCTTCCTTCCAGTCTTCGGGTTCGGTGCTGGCAGTGATGCGCAGGTCGGTATCGGCCTTGGCCGGGTAGCGCACTTCCATGCCCTTGGGGATCCAGCGCAGGTGAGCCGGCACGGTGGCTTCGGCCAGCGCACCCATGGCCATTTCCAGGCCGTTGCAGATGGCAATGACGTGAACCGTGCCGATATGGTTCTGGACTTTCCTGCGCTTGCGCAAGGTCAGCTCGCAGTAGTTGGGCCGAAGCTCAATGAAGTTCGCGCCAATGGTCGCAAAGTAAGGCGCCATCCGGCTGAACACCCGGGAAAACATCCACTTGCCACCCGGCCAGCGACAAAAGCGCCGATACAAATCCAGAACCTTGTTTGGCCGGGCCGCGGTCTCAGTCGTCATTTCGTCTTTTCCTCTCACATCTTCCCTCTCACCTCTCCTCGACGGCCATTCCCAGGTGACCGTCAAGAAAGCGGCTGATCATTTCGTAGACATGAACGCGCTGGTTGGTGCCGGCGATGGCGTGTTTCTCGCCGGGATAGGTCATCAGGTCGAACGGGATGCGCTGTTCCTGCAGCGCCTGCATCAGCAGGGTGGAGTGGGTGAACAGTACGTTGTCGTCGGCCATGGGGTGGATCAGCAGCAATGGATCGCGAATCTGGTCGGCATAAGTCAGTACGTTGCCTTGCCGGTAGGCCTCGGGCTGGTCCTGCGGCGTCCCGAGATAGCGCTCGGTGTAGTGGGTGTCGTAAAGGGCCCAGTCGGTGACCGGGGCCACGGAGACTGCGGCTGCGAATTCGCCGGGGTACTGGGCGGCGGCCATCAGGGCCAGGTAGCCGCCGTAGCTCCAGCCGAAGATGCCGATACGCTCCGGGTCGACGAAGTCCTGAGTCTTGAGCCAGTCCATGCCGATCATCTGGTCGATCATTTCGATGCGCCCGAGTTGCAGGTAAGCCGCATCCTGGAAGGCACGTCCCTGGCGCACGATGCCGCGGTTGTCCAGGGTGAAGACCAGGTAGCCCTTGCGTGCCATGTACTGGTCGATCAGGGCGCGCCGGCTCCAGCTGTTGGTGGCCAGGCGATGGGTGGGGCCGCCGTAGACGTGGAAGAACACGGGATAGCGCTTGCCCTGCTCGAAACCGCTTGGGCGAATGATGCGGTAGTGCAGGATCTGTTCGTCGGGACCGACAAGTTGCCCGAATTCGGTCGGGCGGTGGCCGGCCCTAAAGGCAGCATAGGGGTGGTCAGCGCCGATGCGGTTTTCAATCAGCCAGGCCATGCGTTCGCCCTCGGCGGAGTGCAGCGACAATTGCGGTGGTTGCTCGGTGCTGGAGTAGTTGTTGACAAAGACCCGTGCGCTGGCATCCATACGCACGTTATGCCAGCCACTGCGGCGGGTGATGCGGGTGACATTCTCTGGTGAATGGGTTATCAGCGACTGCCGGTAGAGATGCTTTTCCAGTGGAGAGACTTCGGCTGCAGTGAAATAGACCATGCCCATTTCCTCGTCCACGCCCTTGAGTGCATCCACGTCCCAGGGCCCGGCGGTCAACTGGCGCAGCAGTTCGCCTTCGGTGGAGTAGAGGTAGAGGTGGTTATAGCCGTCACGCTCGGATGACCAGATGAAAGCCGGCAGATTTTTCAAGAAATGCAGGTCGTCGTGCAGGTTGATCCAGGTTTCGGTGGTTTCGGTCAGCAGCACTTGCTGCACTTCACTGTCCAGATCGACCAGGATCAGCTCCAGGGTTTTCTGGTCGCGGCTTTGGCGCTGGAAGCTCAGGCGCTCGCCGTCGGGCAGCCAGTCAACGCGCGGAATGTAGATGTCTTCGTTGTCACCCAGGTCAATCCAGCGCGTGCTGCCGTCGTCGATATTGACCACGCCAAGCCGGTAGGTGATGTTTGGTGTTCCGGTAAAGGGATAGCGCTGCTCGATGATGCGAATGCTGCCGGCCTCGATCTCGTAGCGCAGGGTCAGTTCGACAGGGCTTTCGTCGACGCGCAGAAAAGCGATATGGCGACTGTCCGGAGACCACCAGTAGCCGGTTGAACGTCCCATCTCTTCCTGGGCGATGAACTCGGCCATGCCGTTGGAGACAAGCTCGTCGCCATCCTCGGTCAGGGCGGTCTCTTCACCGTCTTCAATCCGTGCAATCATCAGGTTGCGGTTGCGCACGAAGGCGACGTGTACGCCGTTCGGCGAGATCTTCGGATCGGTGTCGAAATCCTCACTGGCTGTGACCTGGCGGACTTCGCGCTCCTCGGCGCTCATGTCGAGCACGTAGACATCGCCGCCCAGCGGGAAGATCAGAAAGCGACCGTCGCCGGACCAGCGGTACTCGACGATGCCGCGCAGGGCGGCAATGCGGGCCCGCTCGCGCCGGGCCTGTTCCTCGGCGGACAGCTCGCCCTCATCTTCGACCACTTCATCGGCGGCCACCAGGCGACGGGTCTCGCCGTCACCGATGTGGTATTCCCACAGGTCCATCAGGTCGCGATCCTCGTCGCGTCCGCGCACGAAAGTGACCCGGTCCCCGGCCGGCGACAGTTCGGCCTGGCGCAGCGTTGGCCCGGACAGGTCGGGGCTGGCGAAAATCCGTTCGATGGTCATTTCGGGTGTGGCGGCGCTGGCAGAGCCGCCTAACAGCAGCGTGCAGATGGTCAACGTTCGGTGAAGCATGGTTGGGATTGGTGGTGATTGAAGACAGGAGCTTACATTAACGGGAAGAGGGTAAGAGGGGAAGAGGGAGCTACCTTGGTCTCAGGGTTAGTTTGCTGGTGGATGCGGCTTCTACTGCTTCCTGGGTCCAGGGGACGGTCCAGGGTTGGCCTGAGAGGAAGTCGGGGAGGAAGTCGTCGAAGTGGGGGCTGAAGGGGTTGCCGGATTGGCCCAGGGTGAGGTTGAGGGTGAAGCTGTCAGGGTCGGACCAGTCCATGACATAGCGCATGGAGGCGCCGGCGCGGGCGCGCAGGCGGGCGCTTTCCGGGTTGAAGCTGGCATAGGTCACGTTGAGTGAGCCGGCATCGCCGCCCATGGGGATGGGGCCGCGCGTCAGGCGCAGCCAGCGGTCGAGCAGGCCGGCCTGGGCCATGGGGTGGCGAATGGTCAGGTCCTGGATCATGCCCAGCGGCCACAGGCCGGGGCGCAGGGCATCGTCCAGGGCCAGGCGAGCGGCTTCGTCCAGGTCGCGCTGCGGGGCGGGTACGGCGGAAGGTCCGGCATGCAGCCATTCATCGAAGACCACCTGCATGGTGCGCCATTCCAGGGTCTTGTCTCCGTCGAACAGGGCCCGGGGCAGGTAGTGCCACCAGCGGATGAACAGGCCGGCTATCTCGGAGTCGGTGCGCATGACCCCGTCCCAGGCCCGGATTTCTTCGCCGAGGCGATCGCGGCCTGTTGCCGTTGCGGTGTCGGCCAGCCAGTCTTTCCAGCTCAAGGCCCGGTCCGAGGTCCGATCAAGCTGGAAGCGGTGCATGTCGGCCGGGGAGAAGTTTTCCTGGTCTGAAAGGTGATCGCTGATGCGGCGCTTGCGCAGGTGTTTGTAAAAGCCCGGGATGGGATGGGGCCAGTTGCCGTCAACGGCATGGTTGTTGGCGTTGGCCAGCCAGCCCTGGTCGGGGTTGAGGGCGTAGGGACGCTGCTCGGGTGGGTAGAAGCCATCCCAGCCATGGTCCGGGTTCATGCCGTCGAGCACGGCGAAGTGATGCCGATGACGGCGCACCGGAATGGCACTGGATTGAACGTAACCGATATTGCCGTCGCGATCGGAGTAGCTCCAGTTGACCGACAAGGCGCCGACCTGGCTGGCAGCTGCGCGAAACTCATCGAAGTTGCTGGCCTGGTGAATGGCCATGGCACTGTCAAGCAGTTCGGCGACGGGGAGTTCGAAGCCGACCCATTGCATGACCAGCACTTCATCCTCGGTCATCTCCAGCACCCGACCACGCGGGCTGTACTGAAACTCCCGGGTCAGGGGGCGGTCATTGCCACGCACCTTGAAGCTTTCGCTGCGGCGGTGCAGGCGCTCGGGTCCGTCTGCGGTCAGGAGCAATTCCGGATCATCGGGGTCGCGCGGGAAGCGCCAGATTTCGAACACATCGACCGGGGCCACGGTGAAGGCCCAGGCGATGCGGCCATTGTGGCCCATGGCGACGAAGGGCATGCCGGGGGCGGTGACGCCGACCAGGTTCAGGCCTTCGGCCGAATGCAAGCCGGCGGCGTACCACATGCCCGGTGCCACATCGTATTCCAGGTGCGGGTCGGAGGCGTGCAGCGCGGCGCCGGTCAGAGAGCGCTCGGGCGAGATTACCCAGGTGTTCGAACCTTCTGCCAGGCTGAAGGTGGGCATGGTTGGCCGGGCCCAGCCGTCCAGTACTTCCAGCCACTGCCGGGCCTCGTCGCCGTAGCTTTCGACCACCGCCCGCCAGGCTTCGCTCATGCGCTGGACCAGGGTGGTGGCATAGAAGCTCTGGTAGTAGGCAATGGCCATCACGTCTTCGATGCGCCACGGCTCGGGTTCATGACGCAGCAGGGCGAATTCCGGCGGTAACCGGTTCAGTGTCTCGATCTTGCGGTTGATGCCGTTGACATAGGCCGAGACCATGTCCAGCGTGGCCGGGTCCAGTGTCGGGCGCTCGTCGGCGATGCGCTGGGCAAAGCCCATCGGCCGGCTGACCAGATCAAGCTCCAGGCCGGGACGGCCAAACAGTTCAGCCAGTTCACCCCGGGCAAGACGCCGGATCAGCTCCATCTGGAACAGGCGCTCGCCGGCATGCAGCCAGCCCAGGGCCTGGAAGGCGTCGCTATCGGTGCTTGCGTAGATGCGCGGGATGCCGCGCGCGTCGAACAGGATCTCGACCTCGGCGTCGAGAGAATGAAGGCTCGCAGTGCCCTCGTAATCCATGACGGAATGACCCATCCAGGCACGGCCACCGAACCAGATGGCGGCCATCAGCACCGGCACCGTAACCATACTTATCCAGAAGCTGCGCAGCAGCACACGACGGGAACCGGGCATGGATGCTCCTCAGGCCGCGTTGGCGGCGCGGTGACTGGGATCGGTGGAGCGACCGAGACTGCCGTGTACGACGACCTGGTTGCGGCCCTGTGACTTGGCCTCGTAGACGGCCTGGTCCGCAAGGCGGATCAGCTGTTCGAGCACGATGGGGCGGCCGGATGGGCGCGAACTGACGCCGAGGCTGGCGGTTACCTCGATTCCGGCCGGGCGCAGTTTCTCGATCCGTTCGCGCAGCTGATGGGCGCGGGCTTCTGCGTCGCTCAAGGGGCAGTGGGGCAGGATGAGCAGCATTTCCTCGCCGCCAAAACGAACGGCAAAATCCTCCTCGCGGCACGAGGCGGTCAACATGGCGCCGACCGAAGCCAGGGCCTGGTCGCCAGCCAGGTGGCCATGCTCGTCGTTGATAGTCTTGAAATGGTCCAGGTCGAGGATGATGACGCTCAAGTCCATGTCGTGACGGTTCGCTGCCGAGGCAATCTTGCTGGCAAACTCGGCCAGCGAATTGCGGTTGTATAGACCGGTCAGCGGATCGGTCATGGCCATTTCGTAGAGCTGGATGCGTTGCTGCTGAACCTTGTCGAAGAGCTGTTTCTGCACGACCAGGTTGCGAATCCGTGCCGCCGCTTCTTCGCGAATGACCGGCTTGGGAATGAAGTCGTTGATGCCCAGTCGGAACAGTTCCACCCGGCGAATGTCATCGTCCATGCCGGACATGGCGAGGATGGGAACCTGGGTCTTGTTCGGATGTGTTTCGCGCAGCTGGCTGACCAGGGCGATGCCGGACATGTCACCCTCGACCAGGATGTCGCTGATGACCAGGTCATGCAGTTTGTCATCGAAATGCGTATAGGCCTCGGCGGCGCTGACATAGTGATCGACTTCCAGGCCCAGGCTTTCCATAAGCCGGGTCATGACCTTGAACACGGTGCGACTGTCCTCGACGTAGAGAACCCGGCCGATCAGCTTCTGGTCATCATGGTTGGCCATGCGCGAGGCGCGATGGAACAGCTCCTCGATGCCGGTTTTGGGACAGACATCCGTTGCCCCGGCCTCGAAGGCGCGCCGCCGGGTACGGTTATCCTGGGCCGATGTCAGCAGCACGATGGGTACACCGCGACCGTTGGGCATGGTGCGCACCTGGCGGGTAAATCGAATGCCATCGATATCCGGCAGCGACAGGGAAACCGCAATGAAGTCCACGGCCTGGTTTTCAAGCAGGCGCAGGCCGGACATGCCGTCAGTGGCAATCAGGGGTTCGTGACCGGCATGCAGGACCATTCGCTCCCAGACGGAGCGAAATACCTTGCTATGGTCGACAAACAAGACCTTCATTAAGCGGTATCCATCCCAGATTCGTGCTCTATATGTGTGCCGACCCTCGAAAAAACGGCAGCCACGAGCATAACTTCCAAAAATAGCACACTGAACGATGAAAATCGCCCTGCCGAATGATTATTTGCCTTGTTTTCGGGGTAATCTTGCGCCTTTGCGATTTTCCGGGAGTCCTGCCCTGCCATGCCAAAAGCCAATGAAGTGAAACGCGGCCAGGTCATCGAACATGATGGCACGGTGTACGCGGTCCGCCAGATTGATCGCTCTGCGCCGACGGCGCGCGGCGGTGGCACCTTGTATCGGTTCAAGCTGGAAGCGATTCCGTCCGGTGATCGCCGCGAGCTGACCTTCAAGGGTGACGATATGTTGCGGGACGCTGACCTGGTCCGCCGCCAGTGCGAATACTCCTACCGCGACGGTGACGACTTCGTGTTCATGGACAGCGAGGACTACAGCCAGTACCAGCTCTCACTGGCCGCGATCGGTGATGCGTCCGGCTACATTACCGATGGCCTGCAGGGCATTTACGTGCTGATCATTGCCGATCAGCCGGTTGCCATCCAGCTGCCCCAATCCGTGATTCTCGAGGTGACCGATACTGCCCCGGTGATGAAAGGTGCCACGGCCAGCAAGTCCAGCAAGCCGGCAAGCCTGGAAACCGGGTTGGAGGTGATGGTGCCCGATTACATCACCCCGGGGGAAAGAATCAAGGTCAATACCGAGACCGGCGATTTCATGAGCCGGGCCTGATGGCTGAATTCGACCCCAATGCCCTGAACGCGCTGCGCGCGCAGCTCGACCAGGTCGATGCCGATCTGGTTGCGCTGGCGGCTCGCCGCCAGGAGATTGTTTCGGCGATCGGGCAACTGAAGCAAGGTGTGGGTCGCCAGGTGCGGGACTTCCGGCGCGAGCGCCAGGTGCTTGATCATGTCAGACGCCGTGCGCTTGAAACCGGCCTCGATCCCGACCTGGCCGAGGATTTGCTGAAACGCCTGATTGACGCCTCTCTGGCACGCCAGGAGCAGGAGCGCGGACAGCGCAGCGGGCGTGGCCGCGGCCAGCAGGCTCTGGTCATCGGTGGTGCAGGCCGCCTGGGTGGCTGGCTGGCCGATTTTCTCGACAACCAGGGCTTCCGGGTCTTGCTTGCCGACCCTGCACTCGACGATGAACCGGACGAGGGTCGATACAGCGACTGGCTCAAGGCGCCGGCAACGGTGGACCTGACCGTCGTTGCCTGCCCGATCGCGGTCAGCAAGGGAATCATCGAGACGCTGGCAGAACGCCGCCAGCCGGGCCTGGTACTGGAGGTTGCTTCCGTCAAGAGCGGTTTGATCGACACCCTCAGGCGCTGCGCTGCAAACGGTCTCAGCATCTGCGCCGCCCACCCGATGTTCGGGCCCGACACCCGGCTGCTGGCAGGCCGCAACGTGCTGCTGATGGATGTGGGCTGTGCTGCTGCCGTAGACGGTGCCCGGGCCTTGTTCGACGACACCATGGCCGAAGTCCACGAGATCGACATCGAACGGCATGACCGCCTCATGGCCCTGGTCCTGGGCCTGTCACATGCGCTCAATATCGCTTTCTTCTCAGCCCTGGCTCGCTCCGGGCTGTCGGCCGACGAACTGAATGCCGCCGCCAGCACAACCTTCGCCCGCCAGCTCACCATTGCCCGCGACGTGGCCGCCGAAAACCCGGCCCTGTACTTTGAAATCCAGTCCCTCAACGATCACGGAAAGTGGTCGCGGGAGTTGCTGGAGGATGCGGTCAGGGTTTTGTCGAAGGCCGTAGACGAGGGTAGGCAGGAAACGTTTGTTGAGGTGATGGGGGAGGGGCGGAAGTATTTGGAAAGGTTGGGGGGAGAGGTTTAGGGTTCAGGGGTTACGGTTTACGGTTTACGGATTCCGTTTCTCGCCCTCTATCCCCTCTCACCTTTCACCTTTCACCTTTCACCTTTCACCTTTCACCTTTCACCTTTCACCTTTCACCGCCCC
>RECK01000092.1 GCA_007694055.1 Wenzhouxiangella sp. | reverse complement strand
GTAGGTTCCACCGGTGTCGCTCTCATGCTGGAACTCGTAGGCATTGCCTGCTATCAATTCACTGAAGATGCTGTATTCATTGACGAAGGCACAGGTTGTTGCCGTCACCGTAACGCCATCCAGCGGGCTGACTGAAGCCGAGCCGAATCCGGTCGTGTTGATGCACTGGGCCGCTACCGGAGCGTTGATGCCAAAGAGCAAAGGCAACAGCAATAACCAAATCCATGAATACGAAGCTTTCATCCACCCACTCCTGGTATCAACCGCGGCATTTCTTCCGGGAAAGCCCGGATCAGAACGCCAAACCACGATTGTGGTTGCGCTATTGCTCAAAGCGGTCAGAAAAAATGGCGTCGTTGGGGTTACAGTTTCCAGTGGAGATCCAGACCCCGCTGTACCCGTACCAGCTAAACCAGCGCATCCGGTCATAGTAGCTGAGCTGGGGATTTGGCCCCAATCTGAATCGTCGCGTTACCAGCCAGTTGTCGTCGTGGTGATCCGCTGAGCTGAACCGATTCCAGGCGGCCGCTGGCTCCGTGTTGGAGGTCAAGGTCCTGGCCCATTGACGTTGGGGCGCGTTGCCCAACTGGTAAGCCGTCCAGCCTTCCGGTGGAAATGTTTCGTCGGTAAAGGATTCATTAATATGGATCTGGGCAAGTGATGTGACCAGGATGTCGTCTATGAACCAGTCATGGGCATCTGATCCTTCGTAACGGAATGCCAGGCAGACATGCTGGCCAGCATAGGCGCTGATATCGTGGGTCTTTTGCGCCCATTCGCCGCCAAAATCATAAGCCTCGCCCAATTCCACAAAATCACCAAAGGATCTGGTGCTTCTGGTCCGAGACTTTCGCGGCGATGGTGGCCGACGCGTGGAAAGATTCGCGATGGGGCCTGAAACGTTTTCGTGGTTCGTCTCTTTGACTCCCGAATCGGAAATGGCGATGCCATGCTGCGTGTTATCGAGCACGAGTTCAGCCGATAAGGCATCGGCACCGATACCGACAACGCTCGCCAATACTCCTGCAAAACCGATCTGCCGTGATCTCAATA
This sequence comes from Wenzhouxiangella sp., assembly GCA_007694055.1. GTDB lineage: Bacteria > Pseudomonadota > Gammaproteobacteria > Xanthomonadales > Wenzhouxiangellaceae > Wenzhouxiangella. Next base: position 2,039 of record RECK01000092.1, on the reverse strand, counting down.
ATGCAATCATTACAGCCCTGCTCCTTGGTAAGTGACTAGTCATTTGCCTTTGTGGTCGATGACAACGATGAAGAGATGAGCTTCTGGTGGCAAGGTCATCCCCTTGATGAGCCTATCGACATCCCAGACCACACTGCCTTGGTTCAGGGCTGAACCGGCACGTTGTTCAAGCGCATGTTCCAGGAGTTGCCGACCCAGTAGTCGACGAACGGCGCGGCCTTGACCGGGCGGTCCGGGCTGCCTTCGCGGGCCAGTACGCTCAGTTCGTAGACTCGGGCGATGTTGTCTGACTTCATGTCGGTGTTGGTCATGACCATGTGCACCGGTACCCGCCACTGGATGGGGCGGCCGAACAGGTCGCGGTTGGCGACATCCCACTGACCCTGGATGGAAACGGCCAGTATCTCGACGCCGCGGCCGGCGGGGTTCCAGGCCGGCGCGCCGCGGAAGAAGTCCAGGGCAGCGCGGGCCAGCTCGTCGGTCTGGCCGGGGCCGGCGAAATCACCGACATGGCTCACCCACTGGCGGGCATCGACATCGCGCTCGATGCGTTCTTCCATGGCCGCATACATGGCATCGACCTGGGCCAGGCGCTGGTTGAGTTCGCTGTCGGCCGGGTCGAAGGCCTGGGCCAGGGCCAGCATGTTGCGTGATTCCTCGAGCCGGCGCAGGCGCATTTCTTCAGAGAAGCTTTCTATCAGGTCGATATACATGCTGGACTGGCGGACAAGGTCTTCGGCTGAGGCACGGCGCGACCGGGCCAGATTGTCCATGCCCCGGTACAGATCCATGAACTCGCTGCCGAAGTGATGCTCGCGGGGCACGTCCATTCCATGCAGGGCATTGTTGATCGCGCTGGCGGTTTCGCCGTATCGCTCGGCGACGCGGCGCATGGTGGGCTGAATGGCCGGCATGACTTCGCTGTCCAGCCGGTTGAGTTGTTCAACCGCCGCGCGTCCGACCTGCAGCTGCTCTTCGATGGAAGTGCCATGCACCATGCTGTTGCCATGCACGCCCTGGAAGCTCGCCAGGTGAGCTTCGCGCAGTTCACGCACTGCCCGGCTCAGCTCAAGGGCTTCGGTGAGCTCGTCTGACGCTGCTGCAACCGGCTCGGGTGCTTCTCGACGTTGCGCGATCAGGGCACGTATTTCGGCCAGTTCGGCTTCGCTGTTTTGAACCGGATCGGCCTGCAACAACGCTGGATCCAGTTCCGCATTGAGTGCGTCGAGCCGGGCGCGGAATTGATCGGCATCCGCTTCGGCCTGAGCCAGACGCTGGTCCCTTTCGGACTGGTTGAATTCCCCCCATTGCGGGGTGCTGAGCCGGTTGCGGGTGTTGCGCATATCCTGGTCAACCAGGCGATAGTTGCGGGCCTGGGCACCGGACATTCGCGCCGGCGCTGTGTCTGCGACCGGCGCCGCCGGTGCCGGTGGCGTTGCGGCCGCAGGGGCAGGGGCTGCCGGTGCCGGGGTGGCTGGAGCCGCGGGCTGCTCGGCTGCCGCCTGGTCCAGTCGCCGCTGCACGTTCTGATTGAGTCGATCAAAGCGACTGCGTGCACTGCGCACCTGGGGAGTATCCCCTTCGGCTTCGGCAGCCTCGAGCAGGCTTTCGGCCTCGGCCAGTTCATCGCGCGCCTGTTCCAGCCGGCCAGCGTGAAAATGGCGCTCGGCGCTGCGCACCAGGTTGCCGGCCTCGCGGGCCTGCTCCAGCGCAGTCTGGGCATCGCCCGCCCACAGCGGACTGCCGGAAAGCAAGCTGGCCAACAGCAGCGCAGCAAAGAAAAACGGTGATTGTATTGACAAGCCTTTCAATCGCAAACCCATGGTGAACCCTCCAGTTGGTAGTGGCGGAGCCTTGGGTATTCAGATGTTGCAAGACTCCTGCTTCCAATTTATTCGGCTTCATCCATGGTGCGTTTGATTTAGATCAAATAAATTAAGTGAAATCTTGATTAAGGTCACTGCATATAGAAAGCCTGGTTTTGTTTGGCCTGCCGACACATGAACGAAAAGGAATTGCGCATGAAAATCATTACTTGG
>RECK01000458.1 GCA_007694055.1 Wenzhouxiangella sp. | reverse complement strand
TCTTTACCTACATGAACGGCGAGCCGATGTGGCTGGTCGGCAACACCGGGGGCGAACCTCCCGGCTTTCCAGGCGTGGTCCAGCATTGCGGAGGAGTTTGGTCATTCCGACTCGGAGTCAGATGGCGCTGCCGACGCTGCCGGGCCTTGGAGCCAGGCCGCAACCGTCGAGTCCACGCCGCTGCGGCGGGAGCGCGAAGCCCGCTTGTATCCGTTCCTCGAAGCCTGGTTGATCTCTCAGGGGTATCGCGCCAAAGATGTCTCGGCCGGCCGGACGCTTGGCAAGTGGGGCAACCCCGATGTTGCCGGGATCTCGGTGCTGGACTCATTCAACGGTCTGTCTCTGGAGGTCGCGACCATCGAAGCCAAGGTCTCGCTGGAAAATTGGGAGCAGTGGATCTTCGAAGCAGTCTCGCATCGGCGCTTCGCCAATCGTTCCTACTTTGCCTTCGCGCACCCGGAAGAGACGATCCACAAGATTCCGCAGGACATGCGTCATTACTCCGAACTCTTCGGTGTCGGGGTCCTCGCGGTCGCCATCGAGAATCAGGCCTACGAGTGCCTGCAGAATGGCAAAAACGTGCAGGAGCTGGACTCGGAGAGCGTGGAAATCATCGAGATCTACTCCGCGCCCTACCAGTTCGTGCAGCCCAAGTACCAGATGCGCTTCTGCGAATTTCTCAAGGCGAGCACACCCGGGGAGCTGTATCAATGGGGAAGGGGCAGCTGACCAGCAGCAACCGATTTGCCAAGGCACCGCATTCAAACATCAACCAGAAAGAGGCTTGCATGAGCGCACGTGTCATTGAAATCGACCCGCCGGCTGACCGTCAGTACGACGCTCGTTTGTGGGTCGCGATGGACTTCACGCTGCCGCTGACCGTCGTCAATGCCGACTCGCTGGAGCAGGTCAGCTCGATTGCGCCCATCGAGTGAGCGCAGAAGCGGTCCATGTTGTCATCCAAGCCGACTGCGCCGTAGGCCGAGACCGGCTGATCGAACGACTTAGGTCTGCCGACCGCGGCTTCAGAGGGCCTACCTCAGCCCGGGACTGCCGTGGCGGCCAACGTAATCCCGAAATGCCTGGTTTCCGAGAAAAGCGAAGACGGTGGTTGTGCCTGACCCGGCTACGAGTTGGTTGATGGCTTTGAACACGACATTGGTGGCAGGCCGCCAATCACCGCTTCCTTTTCGGGAGACACTGCAATCGAACCTGATCCGGGCAATCCCACCGACACCGTCGCCGAATGGCGTGTGATTTCTGTCAACGAAATTTCACGCTCGTCATTGACAGAAGTGAGCCCGCTGGCCAAAATGAAAGCTGGTGTTTCACCGATTCAGGCTGTCCGGCAGACAGGGAAAATCGAAAGGGGGGAGTCATTTACAAGCAAAGATCGGGGAAACCCTCGCGCGACCGCCAATCAGTCGACGGGCTCATGGTCATCTTGTCCGGAGCCCTGGCATGAGCTGGTTCGAAGACCTGACCGGCATCGTCGAGCATGACCCCGAGCATGTTCGCGGGCAGCTCGAGTTGGATGGCGAGCGCCTGCGCTCTCTTGCCAACGGCCAGTCCTGGCGGCCCGGTCGACTGGAAATCCCGACCCTGGCCGAGTTGCGAAAACAGGTCGCCGACCTGGATTCCCCTGGGCCTGGGCAGCTGACCCTCTCCGAGCGCATCGCCGACGTCCGCGAACTGCACCAGGACGCCAGCCTGGCCAATGCCATGTTCCAGGTCGCCTCGCAGTTCAACCTGCTTGAAATGGTTCACCCGGGTGTGTGCCCGGAACAGGGCATCGGCCGCTACCAGTCCGACAGAACCCAGGGTCCGATCTGCGCCATCGCCTGCGGTGCCGGCACCATCTTCCGCAACTACCTGGTCGAGGTCGACGGCACGCCTGGCCAGACCGAACAACGCCAGATTGACTGCCTGGCCGGCCTGGGCGAAGCGCTCGGCAACCAGGGCAACCGCCTGTGGCAGATGAAGAACGGCTACGCCATGGCCAGCGAGCAGGGCCTGCGCCAGATCGCCGAGCAGCTGGACGGGATTGACGAGCCAGCACGCGACACCCTGCGCCAGCAGTTGAAAATCGGCATCCAGTGGAACACCGAAGTCACCCTGCCGGGTGCCGGCCACACGGTCAGCCAGGCCTACTGCTCGGCCCTGCCCGTGGCCTACAGCCGCGAACCGAGCAGCCTGTGGGAACCCTTCGCGCGACTCGTGCTGGAAGCCTCCTACGATGCCGTCTTCTGCGCCGCCCGCATCAACCAGGCCCGAACAGGCAGCAACCAGCTCTTCCTGACCCTGATTGGCGGCGGCGCCTTCGGCAACCGCAGCGAATGGATCACGGATGCCATCGAGTACGCCGTTGACAGGCACAAGGCCAGCGGTCTCGATGTGCAGATTGTCAGCTATGGACGTTCGCAGCTTGCTATCCAAGCGTTGGTTGATGGGTGATCATTTTGGAGGGCAATCATGATCCTTGACCGAATTCCAGTGCAGGATTCTCCGGATTGGATGAATAAACTTGATCTCACCGAGCCTGTTAATCTCAGGCCAATCTTGAACAATTCGCTCTTTTACCCGTGTAGTGCCTTGCATGGTGAACCGATCTTCACGTGGCGTCACCATCTGCAATGCTTCGTTTATTCGGATATTGGCTACTCAATTCAGGAAGCACGTGATTCATTGCATCACAAGACAAGGAGCGTGAAAGGGTATGCGGTGACGCAGGAGAGAGAACTTGAGGTTTTCGAGCCTTCCCAACGGACAATCCCTGCAGGTCCATTGAGTCATGAAAACAGTCTGAATTCAAATTGCGATGACGTCACAGAACCCATTTTTCGGAGTCGAAGTCGGAATCGAACAGGCGAACGCAGAGCTGCAATCTTCAAGCTTCAGCGTAAACCCGATTTCAGCGATCGACATGGACCGAAAACCTTGCTGCTCATCTATGTCTCGGCTGATAGTGCTGAGGCATACAAGACATTTTACTGGAGAAATCAGACGGCAGCGAAAGTTGTGGCAATAATCCAACCCGGGCCGGGCGATTTTCGGAACCAAAATGGCGATTTCGGCCAAGCAGTGCTGGAAAATCGCT
>RECK01000242.1 GCA_007694055.1 Wenzhouxiangella sp. | reverse complement strand
CGAGACTTGCCAAGAGCGATGGGGCGAGGGTACCCTGAACGGCTTCCGTGGCTTGTCTAATTCAAGAAGAGTAGTGATGACTTCGAAACTTTCCGCCCTGAATGAATGGGTGGACCAGGTCAGCGCGCATTGCCGTGCCAGCCAGGTCCGCTGGTGTGATGGATCCGAGGCCGAGAATCAGGGGCTCGTGGCGCAGATGCTCAAAAGCGGCGATCTGCACACCCTGAATCCGGATACCCATCCAGATTGCTACCTGCATCGTTCCGATCCCAACGATGTGGCGCGGGTCGAGCACTTGACCTTCGTCTGTACCAAGTCCCGGGACGATGCCGGGCCGAACAACAACTGGATGGATCCGGCCGAGGCGCATGCGCTGATGAACGGCTTGTTCGCCGGCTGCATGGAAGGGCGCACGCTGTACGTGGTGCCGTACTGCATGGGGCCGATTGATTCTCCGTTGTCGCGCTGCGGCGTGGAGCTGACCGACAGCCCCTACGTGGTGGCCAACATGCGGCTGATGACTCGCATGGGCCAGGCAGCCCTGGAGCGGATCGAGCGCGAAGGGCACTTCGTCAAGGGCCTGCATTCGACCGGCGAGCTCGATCCCGAGCGCCGCTACATCATGCATTTCCCGGAAGAGCTCAGTATCCAGAGCTTTGGCTCCGGATACGGCGGTAACGCCTTGCTGGGCAAGAAGTGTCATGCCCTGCGCATCGCGAGTTTCCAGGCTCGCACCGAGGGCTGGCTGGCTGAGCACATGCTCATCGTCGGAATCGAGAACCCGGCCGGGGAAGTGCGCTACGTGGCTGCGGCCTTCCCCTCGGCCTGCGGCAAGACCAATCTGGCCATGCTGATTCCGCCCCAGGCCTACCGTGAGAAAGGCTGGAAGGTCTGGACGGTGGGTGACGATATCTGCTGGCTGCACCCGGGTGAAGATGGCCGCCTGTATGCCATCAATCCCGAAGCCGGCTTTTTCGGTGTGGCCCCGGGCACGGGCGAGAAGACCAACCCGAACGCGCTGGCCATGCTGGATCGCGAGGCCATATTCACCAATGTGGCGACCACCGAGGACAACCAGCCCTGGTGGGAAGGCCTGGATGATCGCACCCCGGCCACCGACTGGCGTGGGCGTGACTTCGATCCCAGGAATGGTCCTGCGGCCCACCCCAACAGTCGTTTCACCGTATCGATCAAGCGCTGTCCCAGCTATTCCGAGCAGGCCGAGAACGCGGCGGGCGTGCCCATCGATGCCATCGTCTTCGGTGGTCGTCGGGCCGGTCTGGCTCCGCTGGTGCTGGAAGCGCGTGACTGGCAGCATGGCGTGCTGGTCGGCGGTGCCATGGCCTCCGAAACCACCGCTGCGGCCACCGGCCAGGTTGGCGTGGTGCGGCGCGACCCGATGGCGATGAAGCCATTCTGCGGGTATCACTTTGGTGATTACTGGGGTCACTGGCTCGCGGTCGGCGAAAAACTCAGTCAGCCGCCGAAGATTTTCCAGGTCAACTGGTTCCGGCGCGACAGCGAGGGTCGGTTCATCTGGCCGGGCTTCGGTGACAACCTGCGCGTGCTGGAGTGGATCCTGGCCCGTTGTCGCGGTGAAACCGAGGCCATTGAAACCCCGGTTGGCATGCTGCCGGCGGCCGGTGCCATCAACCTGGCGGGACTTGACACACAGCCTGATATGGATACCCTGCTGGCTTTCGATGAGTCCGGTTGGCGCGAGGAAGTGAGCGCCATTGCCGAGTTCCTCGAAGACTTCGAGCCACGCGTGCCTGCGGCCCTGAAGGCTGAACTCGAGCGGGTCAGGGCAGCCCTGGATTGAATGCTCCGCTGGCCGGAGTGTTCGGGCGCTGAACCCGCGAGTTCAGCGCCAGGAAAGACCGGCGATCAAGGGAATCACAAGCGAATTCAGCAGGATGACGGGTCATCCCAGATTCTTGCTAGGTTTACAAGACTTTAACAAACCCCTTTTCATCGTCGATGGATAGTGCTAGTATCGGCGAAGAGTCGGAGGGCCTTTCCGAAATCATCGCTGTAAGGCGACGGTTTGTTGTGAGGTTTCTCTGCTCCGACACTATGCTGTCGATACTAGTATCGAATGCTTACGCAAAATCAAAAGACAACTTTGGAGAGTCTGATGAAGCACAACCGTAACCCACTTGCCAAGGCAATCAACTACGCCCTCGGGGCGGGAATGATTGCCAGCCTGGCGATGACCGCTGCCCCGGTCGCTGCCCAGGATGACGAGGAGGCCGCGGACCTTGACCGTGTACAGGTCACAGGTTCACGAATCAAGCGTACCGACATTGAAGGCGCGCTGCCGATTACCGTCATCGACCGTGAAGCCATTGAGCTGAGCGGTGAGTCCAACGCTGCGGACCTTATCCGCAACATTCCTTTCAACACCAGCGGTTCTTTCCGCCCGCAGTCCGGTTCCTCGGCCCAGGCCGTGTCTACCGTCAGCCTGCGTGGTCTGGGTGCTTCCCGTACCCTGGTGCTGGTCAATGGTCGTCGTATGCCGAAGGCGCCGCTGACCGGTGATTCGTCTGACCTCAACATGATCCCGATGGGCGCTATCGAGCGCATCGAAATCCTGGCCGACGGCGCTTCCGCTGTTTACGGTTCAGACGCGATCGGTGGTGTTGTCAACGTCGTTCTGCGTTCTGATTTCGAAGGTGCGGAAATGATGGTTGGTCGCGCCGAAGTTGATCCGAGAGGTGGTGATCGTCGCGAAGGTTATGTGACCTTCGGTGCCGCTTCCGCCACCACCAGCGTCATTGGTGGTGCCTCCTGGAACAGCCGCGACATCATCTTTGCCCGCGACTTCTTCTGGACCCAGCCGGGTAACTCGCTGTACGGCAACAACTTCACCACCCTGGACGGTCCGTTCGACAACTTCAACTGGACCGCGCTGCCGAACGGCTGCCCGACCGACGTTCAGCCAGCTTTCCGGGTCACCCAGTCCGCCGGTTCGATCACCGGTGATTTCTGTGGCTATGACTTCACCCGCGTTTCCGCGGACGAAGCCTCGGTCAAGAACCAGTCGGCCTTCCTGCGCGCTGATCACCAGTTCCACGACGACTGGCGCGTCTTTGCCGATACCTGGGTAGCCAAGACCCGTTCTTTCGGTCGCTACGCCCCGGTGCCGGATTCGAGCTTCTTCAACACGCCGATCACCCCGAACAGCCCGAACAACCCGACCAACCCGGACAGCCCGATGTTCGACCCGTCGCTGGGTCTTGATCCGCAGAACGTCAACATCTGGCACCGTTTCGATGCCCTCGGCAACCGCGACAGCTTCATTGATTCCGAGCTGTACGATCTGCTGGTCGGCGTGCAGGGCTTTGTCGGCCCGGCCGAAGTGGAAGTTGGTGCCCGCTGGACCCGTAACAAGGTCTTCGATATCGGCTACAACTACCTGGTTCGCTCTACCGCTTATGCATTCATGGAAAGCGGTGCCTACGACGTTCAGAACCCGTTCGACAACCCGGACAACATTCTGAACGCCATGAAGGCGACCATCTCGCGCATCAGTACCTTTGATCAGAACGAGATGTTTGCCAACGTGTCCTTCGATGCCGGCGCCATCCGTGGCGTGCCGATTCAGTGGTTCACTGGTATCGAATATCGCGAAGAGTTTTACGGCGATCAGTACGACTCGCTGTCAGAAGCCGGTCAGATCGGTGGTTCGGCCGGTAACTCTGCCGGTGGTGAGCGTGACGTGACCTCGCTGTTCGGCGAAGTGCTGATCCCGGTACTCGACAACCTCGAGTTCAACCTGGCCCTGCGCTACGATGATTACAGCGACTACGGTGATGACCTCTCGCCGAAACTCTCTTTCCGCTATGAGCCGATTGATGGGTACGTCTTCCGTGGTTCATATGGTGAGGGCTTCCGCGCGCCGGACTTCCCGTCCCTGACCCAGGCTGAAGCTTTCTCTGCCGACTCGGTTGCTGACCCGCAGACCTGTCTTAACGCTGGCCAGGCGGCAAACTGCACCCTGCAGATCAACGCCTTCCGTATCGCCAACCCGGAACTGGGTTCGGAAAACTCCGAGCAGTTCTCGCTGGGTGTGGCGTTTGCGCCGCTCGACTGGTTCAACGGTACCCTTGATTACAACAACATCAAGATTATCGACCGGATCGCGTTCTTCAGCTCCCCTGGCTTGCTCGCCCGTGAGCGTGCCGGCGACCCGATTCCTCCGGGCCTGGGTGTAACCCGTGCACCGAACGGCTCCATCATTCGGATCGACACCGGCTTCGGTAACGAAGGTACGATCAAGAGCTCGTTCTGGGACCTGAACCTGCGTGCCAACCTCAACGCGCTGGGCGGTCAGCTGTTCCATGAGCTGAACGTTGTTCGTGTTCAGACCCAGTCGGTCGACGGTGGTCGTCAGACGGTTCGGGACCCGGGTGTGCCGCGCTACCGCGCCGTGCTGGCTAACCGTTACTCCTGGGGCGACTTCTCGTTTGCCTACAACCTGAACTACATCAGCGGTCAGTGCAACACCATGTCCGCCGGTCAGTTCGAGAACCAGGCCATCTGTAACGGTCGTACCCCGAGCTGGACCACCCATGACGTGCAGGCCAACTACTTCACGCCGTGGAATGGTCGTATCACCGTCGGTGCCCAGAACCTGTGGGGTCGTACCCCGCCGATCGGTCTGGGTGCTTTCGGCAGCCGCGATTACGACTTCAACCTGTACGATGCCTACGGTACTATCCCGTACATTCGTTACACCCAGAGCTTCTAAGCTCGAGGTTGATGTTGCACTTCAAGGCGGGCGCACTGCGCCCGCCTTTTTTATGTGCAGAGCCGACTTGCCATGACCAACTCTCCAGCCCAGCGGCCTACAGACCATTGGTCGGATTACTGGGCCCGTGGTTCTCTGACCTCGCTGCCTGATGATTTCAGCGGCAACTACGACGGCGAGATCGCCGCCTTCTGGGCCGAGCGTTTCAAGTCCTTGCCGGAACCGGCCCGCATTCTGGATATCTGCACTGGCAACGGCGCCCTGGCCTTGCTGGCGGCCGATCATGCCATCAGCCAGAGCCGCACATTTGAAATCACCGCAGTCGATGCTGCCCGCATTCGCCCGGACCTTATCGCCGAGGGCCGTCCAGACCTGGCCAATGCCCTGGGCCGCATTCGCTTTGTCCCCGATACGCCCATGGAAGCTTTCCAGGCGCCGGCTGCACACTTTGACCTGGCCATGAGCCAGTACGGCATCGAATACTGCGACCAGGCCGCGGTGGCGCCGATTATCGCCGGCCTGCTCAAGCCGGGTGCCGAACTGGCCCTGCTGTGTCACGCTTCCAGCTCCGACATGCTCAAGACCATGCAGGGCGAGCTGGCCGAATACCAGCGCCTGGATGCGCTGGGCCTTGTGCGTACGCTTCGGGCCTGGCTGAAAGACCAGCTGGACTCCAGTCGACTGCGCCGGCAGCTGGCGCGTGTGGCACAAGCCATTTACCCGGACTACCAGGCCAGGCGCAGCCCGCTTTTCGGTTTTGTCCTGCAGGCCATCAACCAGATTGCACGCCTGGATGAACGTGGTTTGCGTCAGCAGCACGATCAGTTCAAGCGCTTCCTGGTTCAGCTCGAGAGCGGACGCCAGCGCCTGGATGACATGTTGCGGGTCAATCGCCTGCTGGAAGCTGACGACTGGCACCAGCCCTACCTGGACGCCGGCCTGGAACTGGTCGACCAGGGTGATCTGTTTTATCGCCAGCAGCATCACGTCGGCCGCTGGTTCGTTTTTTGCAAGGCTTGAGGCTTGGGCCGGATCGGTCAGCCTGGACATTGGTTGAGCGCATGCAAACGCCGTGCTAGCCTAGCCCACTGCCATTTGCTTCTCGGACAATCGTGAATACACCCCTGCTTCGCGTCATGCCCGGTGCCGTGATCCTGCATCATCGCGGACAACTCCTGCTTGGCCTGCTGTCCGGTTCGATGGCATCCACGACCATCACCGAAGCCGACCTGGCCCTGCTGGCCCGCTTTCTGCGTCCACAGGACCCGCGAGCGATCATGCAGCAGCTGGCCGGCATGGCGCCGCCGGCTGCGCGCGAGGCCCTGGCCAGGCGCCTGGCGGGCTGGCATCAGCGCGGTATTCTGGTCAATGCGAGTCAAGCCGACGCTGACTCCAGCGCTGATTCGAGCCCTGCCAGCCCGGTCCGCGTGGACGACTGCCAGCATGTCGGCGCTGTGCCCCCAGGCCTGGCGCTGCGACTGGGTCGCAATTTCCTCGTGCAGATCGATGCGGACGGCTTCCTGGTCCAGCGTGGCGATGGCAAGAGCCTGTTGCTTGACCATGAACTGGTCACGCTGCTGGTCGGTTTTTTCGATGGGCGTCAACCCGAGCGCCATTTCCTGCATGGACGGCCCGGCACTGATCCCACGCGGCTGCGTCGGGCCGCGGGCTGGCTGGTCGAGCAAAAGCTGCTTTTCCCAATCACCGACGAGACTTCAGCGCGCCGGGTACAGCTCAGCGAGGTGCCCAGGCAGCAGGCTGTCGGCAAGCGCTGGTGCGATATCGAGGCCGATGGCCGGATTCCGATTTACTTCACCCCGCACATGGAAAATCATTTTCCGCTGGCGCTGGGGATGATTTTCAGTGCCATCCGGGCCTTCCGGGGCGGCGCATTGCTTGAACGCTACCTGCCGGTGCCGATTACCTACCTGGAGCCGGCGGCGTTCCTTGAAGGCCCTTACCGAAAATTCGGTCGTGGTATCTGGCTTTTCTCCAATTACATGTGGTCCGACCAGCTCAACCTGGAGGTCTCGCGGCGGGTCAAGCAGGACGATCCGGGCAATATCTGCATTCATGGCGGGCCCAGCACGCCCAACTACGAGCAGGCCTGTCGCGACTGGATGGCGCGCCATGATTCGGTTGATATCGCCGTGCACGGTGAAGGCGAAGTCACGACCACGCAAGTGCTTGCCGCCATTGAGCGCGATGAAAAAGGCGACCTGGTATTCGATAAGGCGCTGGCCGAGGTCGAAGGCATCACCTATCGTCCGCCCGGTTCCAAAGAGCTCATGCGCACCCCGCCGCGACTGCGCATGGCTCAGCCCGATGTCGTGCCCTCGCCCTACGCTGAAGGGGTATTCGATGTCTACGAGGGTCGGGTCGAGGCGGCCATCGTTGAAACCAACCGGGGCTGCCCGTTCAAATGCACTTTCTGCGACTGGGGCTCTGCCACCAACCAGAAGATCACCAAGTTCGAGCTCGACCGGGTGTATGCAGAGATCGAATGGATCGGCCGGCGCCGCGTCGGCGTGCTCTGGATTGCCGATGCCAACTTCGGCATGCTCAAGCGCGACCTGGAAATCGCCGAGCGTATCGTGGCGGTCAAGCGCCAGTTCGGCTACCCGCGCGAAGTGGTGGTCAACTACACCAAGAACGCCAACGAGCGCCTGGCTGAAATCATCAAGGTATTCAGCGACGGCGGCATCATCAGCCAGGGCATCATTTCCATCCAGACCTCGGATGAGCAAACCCTGGAAATCATCGATCGCAAGAACATCAAGACCGAAAAATACGATGAGCTGATTGATGTGTTCTCGAACCTCGGGCTGCCGCTGTCGACGGACCTGATGATTGGTCTGCCCGGCATCACCCCGGCCGCCTTCGATCGCGATCTCCAGCGCTACATCGACGCCGACGTGGCGGTCAAGGCCTATCCGACCCAATTGCTTCCCAATAGCCCGATGGCGCATCCGGCCTACATCGAGAAATACCGGATTCGTGCCGATGATGAGGGTTACCTGGTCAGCTGCTCGAGCTACAGTGCCGAGGAGCTCCAGCAGATGAAGTGGATCTACCACGTGCACACCGCAGCCGATGGCTACTCGGCGCTGCGCTACGTGATGCGTTTTCTGCAGTGGGAGCATGACATCCCGGCCATGCGCCTACTCCACGACCTGGCCGACCAGGTGCAAACCGAACCCGACCGCTACCCGGCCATGACCTGGGTGCTGCGCTTCTTCAACACGGAAAAGTGCATGCCGGGCGGCTGGCGACGTTTCTATGACGAGATTGCACAGTTCCTGGCGGCACGTTACGGTTTGCAACGCGACAGTGCGCTGGATACGGTGCTCACCGTCAACGAACTGGTCATGCCGGATGAGGCGCGAGACTATCCGCTTGGACGGGAGTTGCGCCATGATTTTGTCAGTTACTTCCGCACCCACAACCGGCTCGGTGTCACCGACATCAAGGCGCTCTCCAGCTACGGTCCGGGGCGCTTTACCGTTTCCGATCCGAACAATATCCGACTGACCGACATCGAGCACCAGCAGTACGATAATCACCAGTATTTCTGGGAATTGAACTCGGCCGTGTGCCGACCACAGTCCATTGCCGACGCCGGCATCGACTCTGGCAATGACACCGCGGAGGTCGGTCAGCGCGCGGCAGGGTAGTCCGAACTCAAGCGGTTTGGCCTGGTTGGCAGGGTAAGCTTGGGCTCGGCTTTGGAGGCAAAGGCAGGTAGCCGGGATGAGAAATTCCACAACAGGTTCATGCAGGTGGCTGGCAATCGTACTGTCAGGCCTGCTGATGCTGGCCGAGGTTGCATTGGCCGGAGACCTGGGGCCGGTCTTCCGGACGCTGGGCGTGGTCGACGGGCTGCCTGACAGTCGGGTCGAGGCGATCGTCCAGGATCGCCATGGATACATCTGGATAGGCACCCAAAGTGGTCTGGTCCGGCATGCGGGGCACCAGTTGACCCGATTGAGCCATGATCCCGCCGAGCCCAATGCCCTGCCGGGGGTGAACATCATGAGCCTGCTGGCGGCCTCCGACGGCAGCGTCTGGGCGGCGATCGCCGGCCAGGGCGTGGTCCAGATCGGGCCTGACCTGGGACTGCTGCAGCACCTGGCGCCGAGCACGCAGGGCGGTGTGCTGGCGCATGACAATATCTGGGCCATGACCGAGGACTGTGCCGGTGGTATCTGGCTGGCCTTCATGCGCGGCGGTGTCGTGCGCCTGGATCCGGACAGCGGTGAGCTTCAGCACTTCGACCAGCATGCGGATTTCGGCCTCAACGAATCCGGCTTCCAGATGGAGATGATGACCGACGCCCGCTGTCGCGTCTGGCTGGTTCAGAGCGACCAGGTCAGCCGCCTTGATGACCTCGCCCAGTCCGCCTTCCATCCTGTCCTGGTCCGCGACCGCGCGGCCAACGAGCCGATTTTCAATGCCATCACCCAGGCTGCCGATGGCACGATTTACCTGACTCAGCTGCGTTCGCTGAAAGCGATCGATGAGCATGGGCGAGTGACCATGCAGCTGGATGCAGAGGCCACCATCACGGGTTTCGCGCACCAGGACGATGGCTGGCTGTTGCTGAGCACCTATGACGGCCTGCTGCCCTGGCATCCGGAACACGGCCCCGGCGAACGTATCCGGGCCGTCGATGGCGTGGAAGACGGCTTGCCGTCCAGCGCCCTGTATGACCTGATGCTGGACGCCGAGGGCGGGCTCTGGTTCTCGGTGTTCCGGAATGGCCTGGCTTACCTGCCGCCTGGGCACCAGGCGTTCGCTCGCTACCAGGCCGTCCCTGGCCGCGAGGACGGGCTTCAGCTGCGCGCCGTGGCCGCGATGGCGCCGGCCCGTGAGCCCGGTGTGCTGTGGCTGGGCAGCCGCGACGGCGGTGTCCAGCGCCTGGATCTGAATACCGGGCAGGCCGAGTGGATTCAGGATGTATTCGGTGATGAGACCCTGGCCGAGCTGGGTCCGGTGACCAGTCTCGCGCGTCTGGGCCGACGTCTCGTCCTCGGCTGGTCCAGGGAAATCCGTCTCTACGACCCGGTTGCGGGAGCGCTGGAGCCGGTGCTGGTGCGTGAACAGGTCGACCAGGGTACCTTCAGTTTCATTGTCGCTGACGGGAGTGATGCCTTCTGGGCCGCCACGTTCGATGCTGGCCTGTTCCGAGTGGACCTGGCCAGCGGTGAACGTGAGCACTTCCATGCTGATGGCGCTGGTCACCACTATTGGCCTGAGGAAATCGTTGCCGCGCTGGTAGCCGGTCCTGATGGCTGGTGGCTTGCTGGTCGTGAAGTCATTTACCGATGGCGGGCTGACGGGGGCTTTGAGCCGGCCTTCACGGTCGACGACGGTCCCATCCAGGCCATGCTGTGGACGGCAGACGGTCTGTGGGTGGCCACTGACTTTTCCCTGAGCCTCTGGCTGCCGTCTGATCAGGGCATGGTCCGAAGCGATCGTCATCGCCTGGCTGCGCTTCAGCCTGGCGGGCGTATCCACGCCCTGTATCCGGGCCTGGACCGGGAGCTATGGCTGGTTCTCGCCAACGGCGTGGCGCGCTTTCAGCCTGAGTTCGGCCAGATTCGCAGTTACGCTCGCCCGGACGGACTGGCCGTGGCCGAGTTTCCGCGTTTTGCCACCCTTGGACTGGACTCGGGTCGCATAGCGATCGGCAGCACCCGGGGACTGGTCCTGGTCGATCCGGCCAGGGCCGGCGTCAGCTCGCAGCCGCCACCCGTGCTGGTGACTGGCGTTCAGGCCGGTGACCGCTACCGGGTGCTGACGCCCGGGACGCGCGATCCCCTGGTGCTGGAACATCACACCAACACACTGGCCATCGATTTTGCCGCCCTGTCCTACATTGCGCCAAGCCAGACCCGGTATCGACTGCGCCTGGCCGGCTGGGACGAGACCTGGCTGGAGCTCAGCGGGCAGACACGTCACTTCTACAGCAGTCTGCGTCCGGGACGTTATCGTTTTGAGGTTCAGGCGGCCATTCCGGGCGGTCATTGGGGCGACAACGGTGACTCACTGGAGTTGTTGATCCAGGCGCCGCCCTGGCGCCGTGGTCCGGCACTGGTGGCCTATGCGCTGGTGGCGCTGGCCGTGACCGGGGCCGGCTGGCGTGGCCTGCTCGGCTTGCGGCGCCGGCGCAGGGAGATGCGTGAGGCCCGCCAGAAGCGGGCCCTGGCCGAAGAGCAGCGCCAGGTGGTTGAGCGCCTCAACGCCAACCTGGCGCCTGAACCGCTGGCCGTTGCGATTGGTACGGAATTGATGAAAATCAGCGGCGCCCGCCGGGGCTGGTTTCTTTATCACCATGAGCAGCTCCCGGATGAGCCCATTCCGCTGGGTGATTCGGCCGCGCCCATGGATGCTGAAACCTGGCAGGCGCGTGCCGCCGACTCCGGCAAGGATACCTGGATCGTGGTCGAGCTGGATGCGGCAGAGCAGTCCGTGGCGGCATGTCTGCTGGAGGCCGGTCCGGCAGGCTTCGACCCGGATCGGCACGAAAGAGTCGGCCTGCTCAGGCAAATGGCGGCCCAGGCTTTGCACAATTTGTTGCTGATCGAAAAAGTGCGGGCCCTGGCCGAGCGGGCCGAGCAGGCCAGTGCAGCCAAGTCGGAATTCCTGGCCACCATGAGTCACGAGATTCGAACGCCTTTGCACGGTGTCATGGGCATGGTCGAATTGCTCGACGATGCCGAGGCCAGCCCCAACCAGCAATCCCTGCTGCGGACCTTGCGTCAGTCGGGCCTGCAGCTCCAGCGCATTATCGATGACGTACTCGATATCTCCCGCATCGAGGCCGGCCGGCTGAGCCTGGAGATCCAGCCCTTTGAGCTGGTTTCACTGCTGGAACAGGTGATTGACCTGCATGCGCCGAACGCGGCCCGCAAGCAGCTCGACCTGCGCCTGCGCCTGGCCTCCGATCTGCCGCTGCTGGCCCATGGCGATGCCGATCGTCTCGCCCAGGTGCTGGGCAACCTGTTGTCCAACGCGGTCAAGTTCACTGCCCAGGGCGGCATTGAAGTTTCCGTTGGACACCGCGGTGCGTGGCTGGAGATCGCGGTCAGTGACTCGGGGCCGGGAATCGACCCGGTCGACAGGCGGCGCCTGTTCGAGCCTTTCGTGCAGCTTGATGCCTCGATTACCCGGGCTCACAGTGGCTCAGGGCTGGGTCTTGCCATCTGTCGGCGCCTGGTCGGTGCCATGGGTGGTGAACTGGGCCTGGCCGAGCAGCCCGTCAGCGGCAGCCGTTTCGAGATTCGCCTGCCCATCCTCCAGGCCGGACCGCTGAACAGGCCGCTGTCCGCTCTGTTGTCGAAGATTGTGGTCGCGGCCTGGGTTGATGCCTCGACCCGACGGGTGTTGTGGCGGCTTGGGCGGCGCTGGGGCTTCCGGGTGCTGGATGCGCGCCGCCATGAGCCGGTTGCTGCCGATGTTTTCCTGGTTCACGCCGAGGATACCAACAGCTCTGAAATAGCCGAGGCCTGGCGTGAACTGGCCGGTGGCTCAGTCCGGCTGGACATTCCCTACCGAAAGACAAGAGTCACCAGTCCGGATCGGGCCGAGACCTTGTTGCGCTGGCCCCTGGTCGAGAGCCGAATAGTCGGATTGCTCATGGACCGTGCGCTGTCACTCAAGGACCACTAGGAACCGCCTCCACAAGCGGGTAAACTTCCCCAATTCGGCCTTTTTCGAGGAGAACCTGTCATGGAGCTGCTGATTATCCTGGGCGTGCTGATCGCCCTGGCGATTTTCGTGATCGCCATTTACAACAAGCTGGTTGCATCGCGCAATCGATACAAGAACGCCTTTGCCCAGATCGACGTGCAGCTGACCCGTCGCTACGACCTGATTCCCAACCTCGTCGAGGTGGCGAAGAAGTACATGTCGCACGAGCGTGAGACCCTGGAAGCGGTGATCAAGGCCCGGAACGGCGCGGTCAACCAGCTAAAGGCGGCCTCGAGTGACCCCACGGACCCGGACGCGGTCAAGCGGCTCAACCAGGCCGAGCAGGGACTGTCCGGCGCCCTCGGCCGCCTGTTTGCGCTGTCGGAAAACTACCCCGACCTCAAGGCCAATCAGAACATGATGCAGCTGTCCGAGGAGTTGACCAGCACCGAAAACAAGGTCGCTTTCGCCCGCCAGGCCTACAACGACTCGGTGATGAGCTACAACATCGTGCGCGAAACCTTCCCGAACAACATCGTCGCCGGCATGTTCAACTTCAATCCCGCCCAGCTGCTGGAAATCGAAGATCCTGCCAAGCGCGAAGCGGTTCAGGTCAACTTTGGTTAGGAAGGACCAGGGTGCAAGGCACAAGGCAAAAGGCGCAAGGCACAAGGAACGGAACGTATTTTTTCCCCTTCCCTGTGCCTTGCTCCTTGAACCTTGAGTCTTGAACCTTGAGCCTTGAACCCTTCATCCCATGAACTTCTTCGAGCGTCAGGACAAGGCCCGTCGCCAGACCCGGTTTCTGGTCTTTCTGTTCGTGCTGGCCGTGCTGGCCATCATCATGGCGGTCAACGTGCTGGTGCTGACCTTGTTCGGCGCCCATGCCGCCACTTCCGGTGCTCCGCCGGCCGATGCCTGGCGGGCCAATTTCGGCATGATCGCGGCCTCGACACTGATAACCGGCGCCGTGATCGGGCTGGCGAGCGCGTGGCGGACCCTGCAGTTGCGCGGCGGTGGCGGCGAGATTGCCCGTCAGCTCGGCGGCAGCCTGGTCGAGCCCGATACCCGCGATCCGCTGCGCCGGCGATTGCACAACGTGGTCGAGGAAATGGCGATTGCCTCCGGTATTCCCGTGCCGGAGGTCTACGTGCTGGAGCATGAACAGGGCATCAATGCTTTCGCGGCCGGCTACTCGACATCCGATGCCGCCGTCGCCGTGACCCGCGGCACGCTCGAGCACCTGGACCGGGACGAGCTGCAAGGGGTGATCGCGCACGAGTTCGCCCATATCTTCAACGGCGACATGCGCCTTAATATCCGCCTGATCGGCGTGCTGTTCGGTATCCTGGTCATTTCCATCATCGGTCGTCGTCTGCTCCTGTCGGCGCGCTTTGCGCGTGATTCGCGCAACGCCGCCCCGGCTGTTCTGATTGGCCTGGCCGTGGTCATCATTGGCTACGTAGGCCTCTTTTTCGGACGCTGGATCAAGGCCGCAGTATCGCGTCAGCGCGAATTCCTGGCCGATGCGTCGGCCGTGCAGTTCACCCGTCATCCGGACGGCATCGGCGGTGCGCTGAAAAAGATCGGGGCGCTTTACTCGGGCTCCTTTCTGACGACCGATTCCGAGGAGGTGGGACACATGCTTTTTGCCCGCGGCATGGGTTACCAGATGTTTGCCACCCATCCGCCGCTGGAGCAGCGCATCCAGGCCATTGATCCGAACTTCAAGCCCGAGCAGTTCAAGGAAATCGCCGAGCAGCTCAATCGCCATGCCCAGGCGCGCAAGGCCGAGGCAGAAGAGGCTGTGCGTGCGGCGGCCAAGGAAGACGAGGGCGGCTCGCGCGGGCCGGGTGGTTTGCCCCTCAATCCGGACAATCTGGCCGAAGCCATCGGCCAGCCCGGTCTCCACCAGGTTTTCATGGCCGCGGCCCTGGCCGCGGCGATCCCGAAGCCGCTGGAGCGCGCAGCGCATTCCGATGAGTGGTCGCAGGAGCTTGTCTGCTACCTGCTGCTCGATCGCGATCCCGATATCCGGGAGCAGCAGCTGTTGATGATCGCCAGGGCACTGGGCAGCGATAGCGAGTCTCAGGTGCGCGCGCTGCGCGAGGCCGCTCCCGAGCTGGCTGCAGAACAACGCCTGCCGCTGATGGAAATGGCTTTTCCGGCCATTCGTCGGCGCCCGCCCAGCCA
This sequence comes from Wenzhouxiangella sp., assembly GCA_007694055.1. Classification (GTDB taxonomy): domain Bacteria; phylum Pseudomonadota; class Gammaproteobacteria; order Xanthomonadales; family Wenzhouxiangellaceae; genus Wenzhouxiangella. The sequence goes on along the minus strand of RECK01000242.1, from coordinate 381 downwards.
GCTGATTGATTTCATGAAGCTTATCGACCAGCTGATTCATGCCGATGGCCAAGTTGATGTTTTCGAGTATGCGCTGGCGCGATTGATCAGCAGCCAGATCGAGGATGTGCTCAATCCGTCCCGGGCCCGTGCCGGCGGGTCGAAGAAGCTCTCAGCGCTGGCCGACCAGGCCCGCGTGTTGTTGAGCGTGCTCGCCCACCACGGTCATCCGGACCAGCCTGAAGAGGCCCGCGCCGCCCTGGCCGTCGGCCTTGGCAAATTGTTTGATGATGTCGATTACCCGGCTACGGCAGAGGTGCCGGACTGGCCCGAGGCGCTGGACAAGGCGCTCAAGGCGCTGGATGCCCTGCGCCCGCTTGAAAAAGAGCGGCTGATTGCGGC
>RECK01000126.1 GCA_007694055.1 Wenzhouxiangella sp. | reverse complement strand
CCTGCTTCATGGCCTTGAGCCGGTCTTCTTCGCGAACCTGCTTCTGGGTGACGAGATTCCGGTATTCTTCCGGTGACACGGGCTTGCCCATGACCAGCGGATAAATGCTGACCCGGGAGCTGGGGCCTGACTGCGTGCGAATCAGCGCCAGGCCATCGGCACGCAGTTTTTTCTCCAGCGGCTCTATCTTCAGGCGGATTTCGCGTTCGGCCGATTCCCTGCGTGCCTCTCGTCGGGATCTGATCGGATCGTTTTTGAGTATTTCCGGCAGACGGTCGCGGACAAACAGGCTGATGCGCGACATGGCCTGCTGGAACTGGCGGCCCTGGCCGCCTGGAAGTGCGATCAGGCGGGGCCGGTCGGGATTGGCGAAATTATGTACGTAGCAGAAGTCCTGCGCCCGTTCCGCCTCCGGCTTGATTTCCTCGAGCAGGCCAGCAATCATGGTTCTGCGGCCACTGCCATCGGGCCCCCGTACGAAAGCATTGTGGTTATGGCTGCGGCTGCGTATCGCGAAGGTCAGCGCCCGACGCGCCTCCATCTGGCCGATGATCCCCGAGCCACCCTGCATCTTGCGGGTAGAGTGCTCCGGAATCGCGTCGCTGGCTGGCTTCCAGCGCAGTTGCTCCGGTAGAACCTTGTAGTTGCCCATCGCAGAAAAGTCTCCCTACCCGGGCCCCTTGTTCAGGCTGGGCCCATGTTGCCCCTTTGCAGCTTCCGTGTGCCGGTACCTGCCGCTGCCAGGGCAGGCCGTTTCATCGGGTCATGCCACCATGGCGAGCCACGGATACGCCCCCCGGCATCCATGGCCTCAATGTACTACAGCCAGGTTGCCGTTGTGAAATTGGTCTTTGCCCCCGTTGCGCTCAATCCTGGCCGTCCTGCTGCTCGCTGGTGGATGACTGTTCCTCGCGCGCGAGTGATTCGGTAAAGCTCAGCCAACTCTCGGCCACATTGCGCGGGTCTTCCAGCATGGGCAGGTGGCCTATCGAAGGCAGGATCAGGCAGCGGCTGTCGGCCATCAGCTCATCTAGCAGGCGGGCTCCCTCGGGGTGCAGTACCTGGTCGGCCTGGCCCCAGACGATCAGGCTTGGCGTGGCGAGACCGCGCGCCATGTCTTCCAGCGGCAGCGAATCGTAACGCATCGCATCGAAAATTCTCTGGGCGCGCACCGCGGTCAGCGCGGCGCGCCGAGCCAGGTGGCGCGCCAAGGGCCCCGGAATCCACGGTGGGCGAACGAAACAATAGTCGACGAGGCGATAGAAATCGGCCTGGTTGCGGATAACCAGCGGGTTGTGGCGCTCCTCGGCGACTTGCTCGAGAACGGCTGACAATCTGGCTGTGCGCAACCCCCCTGGCGCCAGCAACCAGAGTGCCCGGACACGCTCGGGTGCGCGGCGGGCCATGGCGACTGCAATATAACCACCCATTGAGTTGCCGCCAAGATAGAAGTCGTGAATTCCGACATCATCCAGCCAGGCCAGAACGCGGTCGGCAAGGTCTTCAACCCGGAAACTGTCAATTTCGTTGCTGGCGGTCAGTCCGAAGCCGGGCAGGTCCGGCGCGAGAATCCGAAAGTGAGCGGCAAGGTGGCGTGAAACGCGACAAAAGTGACTGCTGTCGGCATTGAAACCGTGCAGCAGGACCAGGGGCTCGCCATGACCGCCTTCCAGGTAGTGCCAATTGATCTCACCGCTGGTCAGCGTCCGCGTTCGCAGACGACCGTAACGCTGGTCCAGGGTCAGGAATAAACGGGCCAGCGGTGTCGGCCAGACTCGCCAAAGCAAGATACTGATCAACACGAGGGCTAGGATCAGAGGCCAATAGCTCATGAGACGCGCGCAGTTTATGGTTGAGTATTCAGACCGAAAGCATAACCCAATGCCTGCCCGGCCAGGCAGGCAGTCAGCAAGTCGTCAGATTTGGTGGGGATGGCTTCGGTAGAATACGCCAGCGCCAAGGGCAAACAAAAGTCCCGAGGCTTGTCCCATCATGCCTTCCGGACTCCGCGCCATTCAGATGCAGCAGGTCGATTTCATTCGTGGGTGAGTTTTTTTCCGTGGCCTGTGCGGCCTGCTGGGCGATTGCCGTGGTGCTTTTTCGGCGCTCGGGCGAAAGTCTGCCGGCATTTGAGCTGAATCTGTTCAAGAATGTGCTGGCTACCGGCTTGATGATCCCGACCATCCTGATCTTCCACGGGGTCGGATTGCCGGGCTACAGCGCCGGACAGTGGCTTGTCGTGCTGGCGTCAGGCGTCATCGGCATCGCCATTGCCGATACCTGGTACCTGCGTGCGCTGAACCTGATGGGCGCCAGCCGCACTGGCGTCATTGGCATGTTGTATTCGCCGTTCGTTATCGTCCTGTCCATTCTCTTCCTGGCCGAGAGTCTGAAGCTGGTCCAGTACCTCGGCTTTGTGCTGGTGCTGGCGGGCATACTGTTCGTGACCTGGTCGCGAAATCGACACGAGATTTCGTCCCGGGCGCTCGGGCAGGGCTTGCTCTTTGCCGCTGCCAGCGTCGGCCTGATGGCGATCGGCGTGGTCATGGTCAAGCCGATACTCGAGACCCACGAGTTTCTGTGGACGGTTGGCCTGCGCCTGGCCGCCGGTGCCATCGGGATGTTGCTGTTCGTGTGGCTCAGTCGCGGCTGGCAGCGCATGATGCTGCACTATCGTTCCCCCCAACCCTGGGTCACGGTGGTAGCCGCCAGCCTGCTGGGCAGCTATGTCTCCATGATTCTGTGGCTGGCCGGCTACAAGTACACCGACGCCTCGATTGCGGCCGTGCTCAATGAAACGGCTGCAGCCTTCATCGTTATTTTCGCCTGGCTGTTCCTGGGCGAGTCACTGACCGCACGCAAGCTGGCCGGCGTCACCCTGGCGTTTGCCGGAGTCGCCATCATCGTCCTGGTCTGACTGGCGGAGGTTCGAACGGGGTTTTGGGTTTCCTGATTAGCGTCGTGTATCAGTGTCCGGACCGTTCTGGCTTCGAGGTCGGCCTGGCTTTTTTGGTTATATCCGGATCCCGCAAACACCTGATTGCCCGAAAAGCACTGAGTACGCAGAGCCGGGCATGGGCTTTCTTTGTGCACAAAAGTGGCGGCAGCTGCACAAGACTTTATGC
>RECK01000384.1 GCA_007694055.1 Wenzhouxiangella sp. | reverse complement strand
GTTTGCGGCCACCATGCTTGCGCGCGTTCCATTCACCTTCGCCCTCGACCTTGATCCCGGTGCTGTCGACCAGCAGGTGTAGCGGGCCGTCCGAGCCGCGGTAGAGAATGTTCACCTTCAGGGTCTTCTGCCGCCGCGACAGCGTGCTGAAGTCGGGCACAGCCCAGTGTCCAGGCCGATCAGGCGCAAGAGGCTCTCCACGACCCCGGTCGTCTGCCTGAGGGCCATGCCGAACAGCACCTTCATCGTCAGACAGGTCTGGATAGCGGCGTCGCTGTAGTCGGGCTGCCTTCCTCGCTTCCCCGTGGGCGCAGCCTGCCGGGTCATGGCGGGGTCGAACCAGATTGTCAGCGAGCCGCGGCGCTTGAGCGCTTCGCTGTAGCTCGGCCAGTTGCGGGTCTGGTAGGCGGGGGGTGTCGGTCTGCTCATACGCTCCAGCTATCATGCTGTAGTCTAAACATGAATCCCCTCAGCCCGCCTTATTCATCCAAATCTTTGGAAATGGCTGGTGCGCTCCTAAAAGCTGTGTAGAATCAAGCTGCTAGACAAAACCCGACAGCAGCGCCTGGAGCACACCATGGGTGAAACCCTACAACCAGTCACGACGAGCTTCAACCGTTCGCTTTGCGTTGAGCATCGGTCTGATCGGCTGACCGGTGACCCTGGCGCGGTTGTACTTCGCGAAATTCTTGAGCGCAGCGGCATCGTGGAGTGGATGACGCCGCAACTGACCGATCCGCGCAGGCAGGAAGATGTCGTGCATGATCTGGCATCCCTGATCCGGACGAGTGTCCTACTGGCAGCCCAAGGCTGGCGTGACCATGACGACGCGGACGCCCTTCGGGATGATCCGGCCTTTCGGTTGGCGGTCAGTTCGTCGGCGGGACAAACGCCCCTGTTGCGAGAGCGTGGACTGCCATCGCAACCCACGCTCTCGCGGTTTACCGCCATCATGGCTGCACCAGCCAACCTGACGGTGCTGCGCGAGGCGGTGCTGGAACTCGGTGCTCGCGGGGCTCGGGCTGAGCGGAAAGGCCAGCGTCCTGAACGGCTCACGCTCGATGTCGACAGCGTGCCCATCGACGTCCACGGCCACCAGCCCAAAGCGGAATGGAATGGTCATTATCATGGCCGCATTTACCATCCCCTGATCACCTCTGTGGCCGAAACCGGTGACATGCTTGATGCGCGCCTGCGCCCCGGCAATGTCGGCACCGCTGACGGCGCGCTCGACGTTATTCTTGACGTGGTCGACCGGGCGCAGGCCAGCCTTTGCAATGTCGCAATGGTGCGCATCGATGCGGGCTTCCCATCGGCGTCGCTGCTCGCCGGGCTTGAGGCACGCGGGATCGACTATGTTGCGCGACTGAAAGCCAATCCTGTCCTGGACAGGCTGGCCGCGCCCTACATGAAACGGCCGCCTGGACGGCCGCCCGCTGAGCCCCGGATGTGGTTGCACACGCTAAGCTATCGGGCCGACAGTTGGGACAAGGCGCGTCGGGTCGTGCTGGTGGTCAAGGAGCGCGCCGATGACTTGCTTTTGGATCGCTTCTTCCTGGTCACGTCGCTTGACTATGAACAGATGAGCCGACGGGAAGTGCTTGACCATTACCGAGAGCGTGGCACGGCTGAAGGCCATATGGGCGAACTCAAGGATGTCCTCGCACCAGCGCTGTCGTCGACTAACAGACCAAAATCACACTGGCGTGGCCGCGTGCCGCAGTCGGCAACGCCTGCAGTCGATGCCTTCGCCTGCAACGAAGTGCGCCTGCTCATCGCACTGCTGGCCTATGAAGTGATGCATATCGCCCGGCGCGCGATGGCACATGCCACTGGGACGGGCTGGAGCCTGCGCCGTCTGCGCGAACGGGTGCTGCGCGCAGGCGCAAGGCTGATCGTGTCCGGGCGGCGCATGACGCTTGCCCTCTCCAGCGCTGCCGCACCCTTCTGGGCTCTGCTCTGGTCGCGTATCTCCAGGCTGCATTGGGCAGGGCCCTGACCAACAACGACGATCAAAGGTCTGCCACCACAAATCCCGCCTCGGCGGGATGAAAAGCATGCGCGGAAACAGCCTCCATTACTCGCCACAGAGTCTCGATAGCTGTTGAACTCTCCTCAAGCGCGAACCGCGGCCCGAAGGCACTCAAGACAATCAGACGTCTGCCAGACAGTGCCGCCCAAACCGCTCACAAAACGCCGATCATGCCGCCTCAGGACACCCTGATGAATAAGGTGGGATAAGTCACCCTGAATCTTGTTTTTGATCAAGATCACGTAACCAGTGGCCGGAGCCGCGCGCAAGAAAGTCATTAATGGGGTCTGATGCCGGAGAGTGCAGAATCCTACGCTAAGGCGGTTTGATCATCTTTTGGGCCACCTGTATTCGCCGGTGAGCAGGATGTGGGCCCATCCGAGTGGTGACATGTGCGCCAGCAGGTCGGATGAGCAATTCAATCCGTCGCGGCGGCGGGTGGCGACAGCCTGACCGAGGTGTTTGGTGTTCCAGAAAATGATGATGGCAGTGAGCAGGTTCAGCCCTGCCATCCTGAAATGCTGGCCTTCACTTGTCCGGTCGCGGATTTCACCCTGGCGCCCGATGCGCAGAGCGTTCTTGAGGGCGTGATGGGCTTCTCCTTTGTTCAAGCCGATTTGGGCGCGACGTTGCATGTCGGCGTCCAGCAGCCAATCGATGATGAACAGCGTCCGTTCGACCCGTCCGATTTCACGTAGCACGACGGCCAACTCATGCTGCCGAGGATATGCAGAGAATTTTCGCAAGAGTTGGCTTGGGGGCATTGCGCCCGCCACCATGGTGGCCGCGCTGCGCAGGATATCTGGCCAATTTGAGCTGATGACAGGTTCCCTGACCTTGCCGCCGATCAAACCCTTTAGTTCTTTTGGGCAAGCTGACGGATCGAAAAGGTAAAGGCGCTTGGATGGCAGATCCCGAATGCGGGGGATGAATTGAAAGCCCAGAAGGGCAGTGACGGCGAAGACGTGGTCGGTGAAGCCGCCGGTGTCGGCATACTGTTCGCGGATTTTCTGGCCTGCGTCGGTCATCAACAAACCGTCCAGAATGTAGGGCGCTTCGTTCACCGTGGCCGGGATGGTCTGGGTGGCGAAGGGGCCGAACTG
>RECK01000456.1 GCA_007694055.1 Wenzhouxiangella sp. | reverse complement strand
AGGCCATGGCCCTTGGCAACCTGGCCGCGATTGCCGGTGACCGCCGTGACTGGACGCGCTCGATCGAACTGGCCGAACAATCGCTGGGGCTGTTCGAACTGCTGGGCGCACAAACCGATATTGCCCGGGTGTCCTATAACCTTGGTGTGCTGCATCGCCGACGCGGCGATCTGCTCAGCGCCGAGCTGCGCATCGAACAGGCTGCCAATGCCTTTGCCAGCCAGGGTGCCGTCCTGATGGAAACACGCGCCCTGACAACACTCGGAGCCGTGATGGTCGGGATGGGCCGTTTCGAGGAACTCGATCCCATCATTGCGCGCATCGACGCCCTGGAGATCGAAGACCCGGCCGAGCTGTCAGTGGTCAACGCCGTACTCGGAGAGCGTGCCCTGCTCACCGCCGACCTCACATCCGCGCGCCAGCACTTCGAAAGCGCCCGCGACCTGATGGCCATGATTGGCGCCGACAGTCATTTGCTGGTCTCACGCCTCAACCTGGCCCGCCTCAATCTGGCTGAAAATCGACTGGTTTCTGCCGAACAGGAAGCGCGCGATCTGATCTTCGCCTTTGGTGAAATCCGTGTGGTCAATCGTCAGATTGATGCCATGCTGGTCCTGGTCGGTGCGCTGATCGGACAAAACCGCCCCGAAGACGCTGCGGAAGCCCTCAGCCAGGCCGAGGCGCTGCTGGCCGACTCACCTGATGCCGAGCAGTCGTTAAAATTGGCCCTGCTGCGCAGCCAGATTTCAGAACAACACCTGGCTATCGAGCGCCTGCAATGGGTGGCGCATGTGGCCGGAACCCAGGGCTACCTGCCGCTGATGAACGAGGCCCGCAGCCGCCTCGAGCAGTTGGACTAGCCAGGAGGGCTGAGACCGCCGAAGAGGATGGGCGCCATCTTTTCACGCACCTGGCGCAGACAATCTTCTACGGACTGATCCTCGGCAAACTCCAGGTGCTGGATCTCCAGCTGAGCGACCACGGCCAGAATTCCGTCACCGCGCAGCATGCCTATGCCATCGAGCAAGGGCCTGAGGCGCTCGCACACGATCTCGGCACCGGCGTACCCGGTCCCTGGCAAAACAAAGCAGAAGTGTTCCGGGCCGGTTCGATAAGCGGTATCTTCCCGTCGACCAGCTCCGGCCAGGGTCTGGCCGACCTTGGTCATACGAGTCTGTCGAAAGTGCTTGCCCAGACGATCCAGACTTTCCGCCAAGCCCTGAAAGTGCACATGTACCAGGCTGGTCGGCAGTTTCGCCCGACGGGCGAAACTCAAGGTCTGGCCAAGTCTTTCGAAAAAGTAGCGGCGATTGCCCAACCTGGTTTCGCTATCCCGGTCGTGGCTTTGACCCTTTGCCCCCTGGCGCTGACGCCCGGCAGAGTGCGTCGCGGTCGAACGAGCCCTGGCCAGCAGAATACTGGACTGGAATGGTCTGTCGATGAAGTCAGTTACCCCGGCCGACAGCGCAAGCTGGCGCGTCTCATCATCGACACTGGCAGCAGTGACCTGAACGATTGGTGTCTCCCGAATACGCGCATCGGTCGATGAACGTACGCGCTTGACCAGTTCCGTGACATCCGCCTGGTTGTCCAGACCCAGAAACAGAACTCGGGTGGCCGAATTCTCGACCATTGCCCGCCATGCCTTGTCAGTGGCATCGACGGTGGTCACTTCAAACTCGTCGGCCAGAATCAGCTTTGCCGAATCCCGGATCGACCGGGAGCTGTCGGCAAAGACAATGTGGGAACGAGTCGGTTCCGGATCGTCGCGACGATCGATCATGACACTGTCTGCATCGGGACTTCCTCACGGTTTCTGACAGTCTACCGCAGCTCTTTCAACGAAATTTCAACCTGATTTCAAGTTCAGTCCAGCCGGGGCCGGGATGATGGCGCCTCCCTTCATCGTTCGCCCGGAAAGGTCACAGCATGCGTACAGATTACTTGTCTATCAAGGCGGTCACCGCCTCAGTTCACCTCGTCGCTATTTTCGCGGCCTCGATGCTTGCCACAACCACGCTAGCTATGGCCGGTGGCAGCTGGAGCACCTATATCGTCAGCTGCTTTGCGTCCCAGGAAAGCACCCTCCATCAGGACAGCGACGGCACCCTGTGGGCCGGATGTGGCACGGCAACCAGTGGCAACGTGGGCGTCCGTCGCAGCAGCGACGGCGGCCAGACCTGGCACGCGCCGACAACCAACCCGTCCGGCATCATCGACACTTTTCGGGTTCATGACATCACACGTGGACACGATGGTGCGCTGTATCTTGCCGGCACGATTTCACAGGAAGGCACACAATATCGGGTGATTCGGCTGGATACCAGCACACCCGAGCCTTATGCAGCCTCGGCCACGCTGATCGGTGAGCCGGTTGTCCCACTGAACAGCACGATTGGACACTATGCGGAGCTTCCCAACGGAGCCGCGCTGGCCGTCTCGCAAGTCGGCCAGGCCAAGCTCTTTCGTCCCAGTCCGTCCACGGGCAACATGGCATCCAGCTGGACCGCAAGCACGGATATCAAACAGTTCACCAGCCTGGTCACGCATAACGGTCAATTCTATGCCTCCGGCAGTCAAATCGGCATTCCGCCGCGCATTTTCCTGCCACCGACAGCACCCGGTGCCGAGCCCTGGGAACTGGTCGAGGTGGTGCTCGACACCAGCTTCGATGGCGAAATGTGGGGCATTGCCGTCAACGACCAGCGCGTGGTCGCAGTTGGCATCAACCAGGACGACAATTTCGGCAAAATCTACGTCAGTAACGGCGACCCTTACGATCCAGCCAACTTCACGGTTCACGAATTCCGCGACGGTGAATTGAGAAGCTGGGCCCACGGCGTGTGCATGCGTGGCAATCTCATCGCGGTCGTCGGCCGCCGCCTGCCCTCGGGCGCACGGGTGCTGGTCTCGACCAATGGCGGCACCAGCTTCACTGACGTTTCCCCTAGCGGATCGGCCATCTTGAGCTCGTGTGTCATTGCGCCCGACGGAATACTGACCGTCATGGGCTCGGGCGGCTTCATCGGGGTCTGGGACGGCATGGAAATCACTGACCAGATCTTCTCCGACCGATTTTCTGGCAACGTTATTACTTTCGAGAAAAACTGAAACCACCGCAGACACCGAACGCGCCGAAACGCATCCTAAT
>RECK01000372.1 GCA_007694055.1 Wenzhouxiangella sp. | reverse complement strand
TTTCCGTGTCTTCCGTGGTTCCCTGGTTTTGCTTTTAGTGCTTTAGCTTTCCCTGCTTGCTGCCCGACGAGCGCTTTCGATAACGGGCTCGTCGGCCCTGCGCCTCTCACGATCAGATTTTAACCTGTTGTTTTATAAATGAAAAACACAAAGGCATATTCTTGTAACCACGGAAGACACGGAAACGTCATTCAGCCCATTCCGTGCTTTCCGTGTCTTCCGTGGTTCCCTGGTTTTGCTTTTAGTGCTTTAGCTTTCCCTGTTTGCTGCGCGACAGCGCGTCCGGTAACGGGCTCGTCGGCTTTGCGCCAGACGTCGGGGCCTTTCGAGGTCGCTCTTCCATACACGCTCGCTGACAGGCTGCCTCAAAACGTTCAGGGCGCGAGCTTCTTTTTCAGCGCGCGCGCCAGCGGCTGCGGCAGATTGGGCAGCGAGCGCAGCAGCCAGGGCAGGATGCGACGCTTGGTCCGATTCAGGGACTCAGGGATTCTGGCGTCGATCAGGTGCGGGCCCGGATGGGCCAGTGCGTACTCCATGGCCTGGCAAAAGTCCTCGGCGTTGTCGGTACGGACGGCATGCACCCCCATACCCTGGGCCAGGCGACTGAAGTCCAGGTTCGGGCCGGTCAGGTCCAGCTGCGAGCGCGCCTTGGGCCCGACATCGCCCTGGGCACCAACCCGTTCCAGCTCGACATTGAGGATGGAATAGGCGGCGTTGCCGAAGACCACGACGGTTACATCCAGGTTTTCGCGGGCCATGGTCCACAAGGCCTGGATGGTATACATGGCCGAACCATCGCCAACCAGGGCCAGCACCGGCCGGTCCGGACAGGCAATGGCCGCGCCGACCGCATTGGGCAGGCTCTGGCCGATGGCGCCACCGGTCAGGGTAATCAGGTCATGGGCCGGCGCGCCGGCGGTCATGACCGGCAGCATCAAACCAGATGTATTGGCCTCGTCGACGATAATGGCGTTGTTCGGGAGCAGGTGGCCGATGGCCTTGCAAATCTTTTCGGCCGTCAGCCGGCCACGCGGGCGAGCGGGACGAGTCGCGCTCTGCACCTTCGGTTCGGCCTGGTCGGCGCCCAGCGCCTTGACCAGCTTGTCCAGGCTGGCCGCGGCATCCTGGGCGGAATCGCTCAGGGTATGGACCTGGCAGGCTTCAGGCACCAATTCGCTGGCCTTGCCAGGGTAGGCGAAAAACGAGACCGGGGCCTTGGCATCAACCAGTATCAGATGCTTGTAGGGCGAGAGTTGCAAGGATGCCAGCTCGGCCAGGTAGGCCAGGCGCTCTACCGGTGGCCGACCGGCACCGCGCTCCAGGCGGGTCGGAAACACCTCGGAAAACACCTTGACCCCGCTGTGCGCTGCCAGGCGGGCGGCCGCCAGCAGGGCCGGTTCGCGCAGGGCCTTGCCGCCCAGCATCAAGGCAGTCTTGGCGCCAGAGCGGATCACCTCGGCAATGCCGGCCACGGTGTCATCGTCGGCGGGCACAGCTTGCGGTGGCGGCGGAGGTGGCGCCGGTTTACCGCCCTCGCCCCAGGACACATCGGCCGGCAGAATCAGCGTGGCCACCTGGCCGGGCAGTCCACGCGCGGCCTGGATCGCTTCGGCGGCATCATTGCAAAGATCTTCGGTGCGCATCGAGGTGCGCACAAAGCCCGGCGAGACATTGCGGGCCACGGTCTCGATATCGGACTGCAGCTGGGCGTCCAGGGCCATGTGGTAGGTGGCATGATCACCGACGATGTTGACGATCGGCACCTTGCCCTTGCGTGCGTTGTGCAGGTTGGCCAGGCCATTGCCCAGGCCACAGCCCAGATGCAGCAGCACGGCGGCCGGCTTGTCGGCCATGCGCGCGTAGCCGTCGGCCGCCCCCGTGGCCACGCCTTCGAACAGGCCGAGCACGGCGCGCATGCGCGGCTCATCGTCCAGGGCGGCAACGAAATGCATCTCGCTGGTTCCCGGGTTGGAAAAACAGACCTCGATGCCGGCATCGGCCAGGGTCTTCATCAGGGCTTGGGCGCCATTCGCCATGTCTCTAATCCTCTTGTTCTGTGGACTTGTGTGCTGGCACCTGATCCAGCTTGCTCGCGCCATCCAGGCAGTGCGGTCCGATATCGGCAAGGTGCCGGACACCGGTCAGGGCCATGGCGATACGCAACTCGTCACGGACACTGGCCAACATTCGGGCCAGGCCGGCCCGGCCTCCTCCTGCCAGCGCCCAGATCCAGGGCCGACCAATCAGGGCACCATTGGCCCCCAGGGCCAGGGCGCGAAAGACATCGATGCCGGATCGAATACCGCCATCGACCAGTACCTCGATGCGGCCGTCCACGGCCCCCGCAATGGCCGGCAGGCAGCGCGCCGTCGCGCTGACCCCGTCGAGCTGGCGACCGCCATGGTTGGACACCACGATACCATCAGCACCGGCCGCCACCGCGTGGCACGCGTCGTCCGTATCCAGTATGCCCTTGAGCAGCAAGCGCCCCTGCCAGCGCTCCCTGATCCAGGCAATGTCTTCCCAGGTGACGCCCGGATCGAACTGCTCGTCCACCCATAGTCGGAAGGCATCCGGATCGCTTGCTGCGGCCACGTGCCCGGTCATGCTACCCAGGCTCAAGGGGCCACCGCGCAGGACCACGTCCCAGAGCCAGCGCGGCCGGCTGGCTACCTGCCCGATCTTGAGCAGCTTCGGTCTCAAGCCGGGCACGGCCACACCGTTGCGCGTATCGCGATGACGGCTGCCCGGCATGGGCAGATCAACAGTAAACACCAGCGTCCGGCAGCCGGCCGACCAGGCTTGTGCCAGCAGGGCTGCGACGATATCGCGGTCACGCAGCATATAAAGCTGAAACCAGAACGGTGCTCCGGTGGCAGCCAATTCGTCCAGACCGCACACGCCTACCGTGGACAGCGTAAACGGGACCGACTGCTCCCGGGCCGCCTGCACGGCCTGAACCTCGCCCCGGCGGGCCGTCATCCCGCCCAGGCCGATCGGCGCCAATGCCAGCGGCATGGCGCACGCCTGCCCGGCCAGGCTGGCCGTGGTGTCGATGTCCGAAACGTCAACCAGGACGCGCTGGCGCAGTACCACCTCCGCCCAGGCCGCCGCGTTGTCGGCCAGGGTCTGCTCGGCGCCGGCACCGCCGTCAACATAGTCAAATAGAAAGCGCGGCAGGCGGCGCCGGGCCAATTCGCGATAGTCGGCCGGCGTAGCCGGACAGGGACGAATCATGCTTGCTCCTTCATCCGCCGGAGACCAAAGCCCGAGCGGCGGCACGGGCGGTCAGAATGCAGCCGGGCAGGAAAGTGCCTTCCAGCGAGCGCTTGCCGTTGCAGCCGCCCCCGCCGAATCCGGCCGCCTCGCCGACACAGTACAGACCGGAAACCGGCTTGCCGGCGCCATCGAGCACCCGGCTGTCCAGGTCAGTACGCAGACCGCCCAGGCTCTTGCGGGTAATCAGCTGCATGCGAATGGCGATAAACGGACCGGCACCTTCCTTCTTCAACGGCGCCGGCTTGCAGGTACGAAGCCGGTCCGGCCGCCACTGGCGCGCGTGCTCGATCATCCGAATCTGGGCGTCGTTGTACAGGCTCCCACCCCTGGCGAAGTTGGCGTCGAATGCATCCACCGTGGCCTCGAGCACGGCCGGATCGATGTCGTGACTGCGGGTCAGGGCATTCATCTTGCCGGCCAGCGCAGACAGCGTGTCGGCGACCAGGAAATCGTCGCTCTCGCGCTGCATCTGCCGGACCAGGCGGTGGTTGCCAAGCAGGGTTTCCTTGAGGAAGGACAGAAACCGTTTGTCGCGGATATGCAGGTTGTGCTCGGCACCGGAAATGGCGAATTCCTTCGCCGCAATGCGCCAGTTGAGCAGGTGCCAGGTCCAGGGCTTTTCCTGTTCGGCCACGCGCTGGCACAGCCAGTGGGTATCGAAGCCTGTCACCAAAGGCTCAGGCCCGATGCGTTGGCCGCGATGATCCAGCCAAAGGGCGGACTTGCAGGGAATGGTGGACAGGCCATGGCCTTCGAAGTGCGGGTAGGGATGCCTGAAACCGGCCGCGTAGTTCCACATCTCCCCGGCGTTGACGATCTGCGCGTCCAGGCGACTGGCGGCATGCTCGTGCAGGTGCCCATCGGCGAAAGGATGGGCGCCGTTGAGCATTTGTGCAGGCATCGCTTGATCCCGGGGCCAGTTGATCCGGCATCGCGCATGACTGCCGTTGATCCCGCCCATGGCCAGGACGACGTTGGCTGCCTTCAGCTCCAGCTTGGTGCCACCGGACTCGGGAACGGCCACGGCCCCGCCCAGGCGGCCGCCGCTTTGCGCCAGCTCGGTGACCTTATGGCCGTGCAGCAGCCTGAGTCTGCCGCCCTCCCCTTCGCTCCTCAGCGCACCACCCAGGCAGCGCACCAGTTCGCGCGCCGTGCCCCAGACGATGTGATATCGCGGAACACTGTTGCCGTCGCCGAAGCGACCACGCTCGACCCAGTTGACCGCCGGCATGAAGCGTATGCCCTGCTCCAGGAGCCAATCATGGACCTCGGCCCGGGACCGCTCGACGTAGCGCTCGGCCCAGGCCAGTGACCAGTGATCGGCGGGGTCGAGCTCGCCGAAGCGCAGCCAGTCGGCCAGGGCCAGCTCGGGACGATCAGGGATTTTCATGCGCGCCTGCAGCGGCGTACCGACCAGGGCCATGCCGCCAAAGGCCCACAGCGCCAGGCCACCGAAACGCTCAGGGCTGTCGCGATCGACCAGCGTTACCGACAGCCCTGCCCGCAGGGCTTCCAGCGCGGTCACGATCCCGGCCAGGCCAGCACCGATGACCAACACATCCGATTCCAAACGCGTGCTCATCACGACGTGCTTTCCTGCATGGCCATGAGTCCCAATGTTAGCTGGAAATATCGGCGGGATGGCTTGTAACAACCGCATCCGACCGATAATTCATTGTCGCTGCGGTATCAAACCGAAAGGTGCTTTGCCAACAGTGCGTTGACCTCATCTGGCTGCTCGGCGACCGACATGTGTCCGGCATCGCTGATGGTTACCAACTCGGCAGCCGGAATGCGCGCCTGCATTCGATGCCCTTTTTCCGGCGTGGTCGTGATGTCCTGGTCAGATGTAATGATCAGCGTAGGCAGACTGATCTGGTCGAGCTTGTCAAGCACGCTGTGCCTGCTGGTGACGCCCCGCACCGCGCGGGTTACGCCGATGCGGTCGTTCGCGAGCACGTAAGCCAGCCAGCGTTGGCGGGATGCCTCGCAGGCCGGGTCAGTGATGAATCGCCTGGAAAACAGCAGATCCAGGATGCGCGGTGCAACCCGCTCGATACCAAACCAGCGCGCCACCAGGTTCAGCGCGGCAAAGCGCGGCCGCTTGCGCCAGCTCTCGGCCTCGGCCGAGGTATTCATCAGGACCAGTGACTTGAGCAAGTCCGGGCGCCGGATGGCGACCCGCATGGCCACCATGCCGCCCATGGAAAACCCGACCAGATGGCAGCGGGCAAGCTTCAGGTCTTCGATCAGCGCGATAACGTCATCGGCAAGGGTCTCCAGATCGTAACCCCGGCGTGTCACCTCACTCTGGCCCTGGCCGCGAAAGTCCATGCGCACACAGCGGAAACGGTCCCGAAACACCTCGACCTGGTCGTCGAACATGCGGCCGCTGAACAGCAGGCCGTGGCAGAAAAGGATGGTTTCCTCACCCACCTCGCTGTCTTCGACGTGAAGGCGCGCGCCGTTGATCATGAGCTGGCTCACTGCTGGTTCCTCGCCATGGGTCAAGGCCTCAAGGTTACCCGATTACGGCGCGTGCCCGACTATCGGAATTTACGTACGACATTTACTTACGGACTTGAGCCAAGGGTTGGCTTGCGCCAGTCACCGCGCAAGGCTTGCTTCAGCCTGCTGCCAGCTGATCGGATTCAATCACCGTCGTCGATCAGGCCGGCACGTTCCAGGCCGCGAATACGACGGTCCTCCTCGGGGCTGAAATGAATGCTGCGATAATCCGCCAGGGCTTGCTCCAGCATGGCCGGGTCGTGGCCGAACTGCTGCGCGTAGGCAGACCGGGCCTCGGCATAGGCCGCCACCCGCCCTTGCCACTGGGCTCGTTGCACGTCCAGTTCAGCCAGACGCTCGGCTGCCTCGCTGCCGAACAAGGCTTCCCGCTCGACATGACGAAGGGCCGGATCAGTCTGCCGGGCTTCATACTGCCGGTTCATTTCTGCAGCCAGCAAGTGCTCGGTGGATGCCAGCACATCCGCAGCGAAAGGGTCCTGGGTCGGATCACCCGCCTGAATCCGGCCGGCCATGACATCCAGGGTCCGTTTCAGGTAGCTGTTTTCTTCACCGAACAAGGCCTCGGCCCGTTCCGGACCCAGCAACTCGTGCTGCAGTTCGAACATGGCCGCCATCTGGTCAGCCAGATCGGCATGCTCGGGCAGCAGGATTTCCAGCGCTTCCAGGTAGGCCAGGTAGAGATCGAACTCGCCCATCACCGCTGCCACCTGGGCGGTCGAAAACGCCTCTTGCAACTGCGCCTTGAAGGCATGACGGATCTGTTCCAGGTCCCATTCCCCGATCGCGCTCAGCAGGTAGTCGAAGCGTCTTCGCAGCTCGGCGTCCAGAACCAGTCGACCAGACGGGTCGAAGGCAATCTGCCCATCGGCACTGGAACCGATCAACGAGGCCGGCGTCAACGACTGCCCAGACTCCCGGTCGAATGCAGAATGACCCGTGCGGGCATCAGCCGGCGCAATCGCAGCCATGACAGTTGCAGGACCGTCAGGCTCGACGAGGTCAGAGGTTCCGGTATCCCCCTGACCTGCAAGCCATGGCGAGCCGGTCCGGTCAGCGGCGGGCCAGAACAGGACAGCCGCGCCAAGCAACAGCGCGGCCGCCACCAGTGCACTAGAGACCCGCATTCTTCAGGCGATTGGCGTGGGCACGGTAGACACTGACCGGGTTGGGAGTAAACAGCCCGCGCAGTCCCAGCACCTGGTTGACCTGGTCGAGATGATTCCAGGGATAGTCGCTGCGCAGGACAACGCCGAGATGGGAAGAACAGCGCTCGACCAGGCCGTCATTGCGTTCCCGCCAGCCGAAGAACAGACTGCTGGCAGAGAGCATGTAGTCGGAAGCATCCAGCGCATTGGTGAACACGCGGGTACCGCTGAACGAGTAATAGCGAATACCGTTGACGACAGCTGGTCCCTGGCCGCAATGCTGGCTGGGCAGTCCCTGCGGATGCTGGGCGTTGAACGCCGCTGATCCGGCCGAGTTCAATGACGCCAGCGCGCCCAGTGAGTCCTGCGGGTGGATACTGCCGGAAAGAAAATCAATGAACGCGCCCATGGCATCAACCAGGCCTGCCAGCAGGCTTTCGGTCCAGGAACCCGGCGGTGCGCCAGCGGCAATGGCATCGGCCACCGCACTGCCGGTGTGCGGACTGCCCACCGAGGTGATCGAGGCAACCAGGTCCGGGCGCACCGAGGCGACGTAGCGAATGGTCGGACCGCCGTGACTGTGGCCAATCAGGTTGAAGCGTTGATGACCGTGCAGGGCGCGCAATGTGTCGAGTTCCTCGATCAACTGCTCGCCACGAACCTCCGAGTAGTTGCTCGCCGACAAGTTGGCCACGTAGACGGTCGCCCCGCCGGACCTCAGATTGTTGGGGATAAGAAAGAAATAATCGTAAATGCCCAGCAGGCTGTCGAAGCCCATCAAACCATGCACGAGAACGATCGGGTGTTCCGTTCGAGTGTAGTTGGCATCGGACTGGCTCGGCAGGCTGGACAACACCAGGGCCAGGATTGCAATCAGCAGGTATTTCGGCATGACAGGTTTCCCTCGTATCGTTGACTTTATCGATCGCCACCGCCCCATCCCGACTATGGCGAAAACCGAGCATACGCGTGCGTATGTTCAAATGCAAATAAGGGAAACGTGATATAGCACACAAAACCCCGCCGTGATGGCGGGGCCTGGGACTTGTTGAATTCGCCGCGGACTCAGGTAATGACGGTAACCGGGCTACGCGCGTGTCGAATGACCTTGTCACTGACACTGCCAAGCATCAGTGATTTCATCCGCGACAGACCGCGCCGACCAAGAATGACCATCACGGTCTGATCGTCTTCGGTGTAGCGAATGATTTCTTCGGCCGGATCGCCGATCGAGGTTTCCTGCTCGACTTGCTCGATCATGTCCGAACCCAGGGCTTCGCGGGTTTCGTCGAATGCACGCTGGGCAGCGGCCTGGGCAGCCTGGTCGATGTCGGCACGCGACATGCCGGCCATGCCGATGATTTCCACCGATGCCGCCGGGAACACGTAGAACAGGCGTACGCCTACACCCATGGCCGAGGCCATTTCCATGGCAAAGCGCGCTGCCCGGATCGAATTAACCGAGCCGTCCACCGGGACCAGAATTTCCTTGATGTTCTCTGTCATGCATTCCTCCTGCTGCAGGGGCGGCCACAAGCGGCCAGACTGGATGTTTGACTAATTCTAGTGCCAAAAATGGCGGGCAGGGTTGATTCAGGGCAAATCTTGCCTGTCCAACCGCCTAGGACGCCAGCAGCTCATCCAGACCGTCTTCGTCAAGGACAGGAATGGCCAGGCTTTCGGCCTTGTCGAGCTTGGAACCCGGATCGCTGCCGGCAATCACCGCGGTGGTCTTTTTCGACACGCTGGACGCGACCTTGGCGCCCAGCGCCTCCAGGGCAGACCTTGCCTCGGAACGCGTGCGCCGTTCCAGGGACCCGGTCAGCACGTAGGTGTTGCCCACCAGCGGCAGATCATCGGCCTGGCGCACTGGTTCGGCCTGGTACTGGATACCGGCATCGAGCAAAGCCTGAATGACCTCGCGATTGTGGGGTTCCTGGAAAAAGTTGAAAACGTGCTCGGCCACGACCGGACCCACGTCCGGCACCGCAATCAGTTCCTCAATGCTGGCCCCGGCCAGACTTTCCAGCGATCCGAAATGACGGGCAAGGCTGGCCGCCGTCACCTCGCCCACCTCGCGGATACCCAGGGCGAATAGCAGCCTGGCCAGGCCCGGGGTCTTGCTCGCCTCCAGGGCCTGGACCAGGTTGGCCGCCGATTTTTCTGCCATGCGCTCCAGGGCGGCAAGCGTTGGCACGTCAAGATGGTAAAGGTCGGCCGGACTGTGGACCAGGTCACGTTCGACCAGCTGCTGAATCAGGCGTGACCCAAGGCCTTCGATATCCATGGCGGCGCGACCGGCGAAATGCTCCAGGGCGCGCATTCGCTGGGCCGGGCAAACCAGCCCCCCGGTGCAGCGGGCAACCGCCTCGCCCTCGACCTGCTCCACCGCCGAGCCACAGGCCGGACAGTGATCGGGCATGGACCAGGGCTGGCTGTCAGCCGGGCGCTGATCGACGATGGAACGCACCACCTCGGGAATCACGTCGCCGGCGCGGCGCACCACGACCTGGTCACCGGGACGGACATCCTTGCGCCGGATCTCGTCGAGGTTGTGCAGAGTGGCGTTGGTCACCGTCACCCCGCCGACAAAGACCGGTTCCAGGCGCGCCACCGGCGTCAGCGCCCCGGTCCGTCCGACCTGGACTTCGATATCGAGCAGGCGGGTGATCTCTTCCTGGGCCGGAAACTTGTGGGCCAGCGCCCAGCGCGGGGCACGGCTGACGAAGCCCATTTCGCGCTGCTGGTCCAGGTCATCGACCTTGTAGACTACCCCGTCGATGTCGTAATCCAGACCATCACGTTCGGCCAGGGTCGTGCGATGGTATTCCAGCAAGCCGTCAACCCCTTGCACCCGTGCAACCTGGCTGCTGACCGGCAATCCAAGTTCACGCAAGGCCTCAAGCATGTCGCTGTGGCGCTGTGGCAGCCCCTCGACAGTCGCCGCGCCGTAGCAGTAAAACTGCAACGGCCGGGTGGCGGTAATGTCGGGGTCCAGCTGGCGCAGGCTGCCGGCCGCGGCATTGCGCGGATTGACAAAGGTTTTTTCGCCGGCCCCGGAAAGGCGCTGATTCAGGCGCGCAAAACCCGAGCGGGTCATGAAGATCTCGCCACGCACTTCCAGCACATCCGGCCAGTCCTTGCCGCGCAGCTTCAAGGGTATGGCGCGAATGGTGCGGACGTTCGAGGTGACATTCTCACCGCTGCGACCATCTCCGCGGGTAGCACCGAGCACCAGCTCGCCGCGCTCGTAACGCAGGGCGATGGCGACGCCGTCGAGCTTGGGCTCGGCGGCGTAATCGATCTGGTCGAGATCCAGCCGTTCGCGTATGCGCCGGTCAAACTCTCTTACATCCTGTTCTTCGAAGGCGTTGGCCAGCGACAACATGGGCACACGGTGCGCCACCGTCTCGAAACCGGCGGCCGGTGCTGCACCAACCCGCTGGGTGGGAGAATCGACCGTGATCAGTTCGGGGTGTTCGCGTTCGAGCTGTTCGAGCTCGGCCAGCAGGCGATCGTACTCTGCATCCGGAATGGATGGGTCGTCGAGCACGTAGTAGCGATAGTTGTGATCGTCGAGCTCGCGCCTGAGCCTGTCAATGCGCTCACGCGTTGCCTGGTCAGCCATGACTCAGCCAGAACGCCCGAGGCCGTGCTTGCGATCGTAGTCGCGCATTTCCTCGCGGACCTGGGCGATGCGCTGCCGGGTCACCAGGCAACGGTTGTCGTCGAGCACTTCAGCCTCCAGCAGCTCGGCCATGCGTCGGGCCGTGGCGAGCATGGCATCCCAGGCATCCAGGGCGCTGACGGGAGCCGGCAATGTGGTGAAAAACGTCACACCAGGCGTATCGAAGACGTTCCAGCTATGCGGGTCAAAGTGGCCGGGGGCCGTCAGATTGGCCATGGAGAAAACCGGGTCGCTGGCGCCTTCGTGCAAGCGGTGAAAAATGTTCATCTCACCGAAGTTCAGGCCCGCCTTTGTCGCCGCCTCATGCAGCTCGGTACCCTTGATGCGCCGACCTTCCTTGCGCTGTATGTACAGGGTAACAATCTTGTCCGGATTGGACTGACGCTGACGCTGCGCAGCTGCCGCATCGCTCTCATCGTCATCAAAATCGCTCTCTGCGGCAACCAGGCGCGCCGAGGCCAGCCCTGCAGCGAGGTTCGACGGCGAGGCCGGCATTTCCGCTCGTCCATGCGGCGTTGTTTCACCGGCATCCGAGCGACCGGCGTCACCCAGATGCGGTTCGCGCCGTCCGGACAACCAGCGCGCGTGGTTGCGCTGGCTCTGCCCTGCCGGCTTATGCAACAGGACGATGGCGGCCAGCACGATCAGGCCAAGCACGATCAGAATCAGGCGCAGATTATCCACGTCGTTTCACTGCCATTGCAATCCGGTACTGAGAGTTTAACTGACCAAGGGCTTTCATGAGCGCAATCAAATCAAGCCTCGGCCAGCGCGACGGCCTTGTCCAGGTCCACGGTGACCAGGCGCGAAACACCGGGCTCGCGCATGGTCACACCCAGCATCTGGTGAGCCACTTCCATGGTGACCTTGTTGTGGGTGACGATCAGGAACTGGACCTGTTCGGACATTTCGCGGACCATTTCCGAAAAACGTCCCACGTTGGCGTCATCCAGCGGCGCATCGACCTCGTCGAGCAGACAGAAGGGCGCCGGGTTCAGGTTGAAGATGGAGAAGACAAAGGACACTGCGGTCAGGGCTTTTTCACCGCCAGACATCAGGTGGATACGCGCAATTCGCTTGCCCGGAGGGCGGGCCATGATCGCAACACCCGCCGAGAGCCAGTCGTCACCGACCATTTCCAGGTGGCCATGACCGCCGCCGAACAGCCGCGGAAACAGCGTCTCCATGTTCTTGTTGACCTTCTCGAAGGTCTCGCGAAACTTGGTCCGTGACTCCCGGTCAATGCGTTCGATGGCCTTTTCCAGGGTCGCCAGCGCTTCTTCGAGGTCGTCGTTCTGACGATCAAGGTAGGCCTTGCGCTCGGCCTCGGTTTCGGCCTCCTCGATGGCTGCCAGGTTGACCGGCTCGAGCCGCCGGATCTTTTCCTCCAGCTTCTCCAGCTCCTGCTGGTAACGCTCGGTCTCGGCTCCCTCGGGCAAGGCTTCGAGCAACTGTTCCAGGCTGGCTTGAAGCTCCTGGATCCGGGCAGCCAGGCTCTCGGCCTTCAATTCGGTTTCCTTCAGGGCAAGCTGTCGGCTCGACTGTTCGGCTCGAATCTCGTCGGCCTCGGCCGCTGCTTGCTGGCGATTCTGGTCCTGCTCACGCCAGCTCGCCTCGAGCTGTTCAAGCCGGACTCGGGCCTCGCGCAACCGACCTTCGATCTCAAGGCGCTTGTCAAGCAAGGCATCGCGCTCGGCCTGCTGCGCCTTGACCGGACCGTCACCTTCGGCCAATGCCTGCGACAGTTCAAGATAGCGGCCCTGTAGCTGGCCGACCTGGTTGTCCATGCGCTCTATCGACTGACGCAGGGATTCCAGCCCGGCCCGACTCGACTCCAGCTTCAGTGACAGCGATTCGCGGCCTTCACGCGCCTCGCGCTGCTCTCGCCGCGCGCGATCACGAGCTTCGTCCAGGCGGATTTTCTCGGCCCGCAGCGGTTCTCTGCCCGCCTCTGCCTGCTCCATTGCCGTCAGCGCTTCCTGCATGTCGCCACGCGCTTTTGCCACTGCCTCGCTGTCTTCCTGCTGCCTTTGCTCCAATTCGGCAGTTTCAGCAGCAGCGGCCTTGCGCTGACGCGCAATGGTCTCGATACGGCTGTTGATCCCGGTCAATTGGCCCTGAACCTGGGCTCTGTCCCGCTGCAGTTCATTGACGTTGGCCTGCTCTCCTCGCAGCTGCCCCTCGGCCTCGACCAGGCCACTGCGTGCGTCGGCCAGCTGCTGCTCGATAGCGGTAATGGCTTTCGAATCAGCCGCTATCTGCTCGTCCAGTTCGCGAATCTCCTGCTCCCGCTTCAGCAGGCCGCCTTCGCCGGCCTGCGCAGGCGGCTGGCGCATCCAGCCCGGCCCCAGCCACAAGCCGTCTGGCAACGCCACGGACTCGCCCGGCCCCAATGTTTCTAGAACGGCGCGTGCCTGTTCCAGGTCATCGACGCGACGAACGCGGGCCAGCAGCTCACCCAGGGCACCGGCGCCGGCGACCAGTTCACCGAGCGTGCCGGCCGGCCCGGGTGCCGGTCGACTGTCAGCCACGGCCAGACCTGACTTCGGCAGCGGCCCGTCCAGCAGACCGTCGCTGTCGTCGATCTGAACCGCCTTCAACCAGGCGGCCAGCACGGTCTCCACGGCCGGCAACCAGCGTGATTCACTGACCGTGATCTGCTCAAGCACACGCCGTTTCGGATCGATGCCACGGGATTCCAGCCAGCGCCCCAACTTGTTGCCATCATCGCTCTTGCGATTGAGTACGCGCAGAGATTCCAGGCGGCCCTTGCGCTCATGCCGTCCGGCGCGAGCCTGCTCCAGATCATTGCGCAGCGTCTCAATGATGGCCCGCTTCGAGTCGATCGCCTCAGCCAGGGTCTCGACGCGTTCGCGCGCGTCCTCGAGCTGACGATCGGACGCAGCCAGCGTTGTTTCGGCCTGTTCCTTTTCAACGCGCAGTCCGTCGGCCACCTGCTCCCCGGACTGCGCAGACAGTGATTTCAGCCGGGCGGCAGCACGATTCATGCGGTCGTCCAGGTGTTCTATGCGCTGGCGGAGCAGATCGGCACGGTTGCGGGCCTGCCCGGCAATACTCTGATGCTCCTGCCACTGCTGTTGCCATTGGTTCAGCGCCGACTCGGACTGCTCCAGGGCATCGCTGGCAGAGACCTCGGCGCTGCGGGCCTGGTCCAGGCGCGGCGCCAACTCTGCGATCAATTCCGAGGTTTCCTTGACCTGGGCCTTGTCCAGGACCAGGTGCTGCTTGAGTTCGTTGAGCTGCGATTCGGTTTCCGCATGCTCGGCCTGGCGGCGCTGGCGCAGCTCTCGTTGGTGCTCGATGGCCTGCTCCAGGCGCGCGATCTCACCAGCCACTTCGTAGAGCTCGCCCTGGATGCGCGCTGCCAGCTCGCCTGCCTGATGCTGATCCTGGCGCAGGCTTTCCAGTTCCTTTTCAGCCGCACGCTGTCGGGACAGCGCTTCTTGCAGGCGATTCTCGACCACCTTGAGGGCCCTGCTCTCTTCGTCGGCGCGATGCTTGAGTTCCCGCCAGCGCAGGGCCAGCAGGCGAGCTTCGTCCTCACGGTAGCGCTGCTTCAGCTCCCGGTAGCGCTCGGCAGCACGTGCCTGCCGACGCAGCTTGTCGAGCTGCTTGGTCACTTCTTCGCGCAAGTCACGCAGGCGCTCAAGGTTTTCGCGCGTGTGCCGGATGCGGTTCTCGGTCTCCCGACGGCGTTCCTTGTAACGTGATATGCCGGCCGCTTCTTCCAGAAAACCACGCAACTCCTCCGGCCGGGCTTCAACAATCTGCGAAATCATCCCTTGCTCGATGATCGCGTAGCTGCGCGGCCCAAGGCCGGTACCCAGAAACAGATCGGTGATGTCCTTGCGGCGGCAGCGGGTGCTGTTCAGGAAATAGGCCGACTGGCCATCCCGACTGACCTGGCGTTTGACGGAAATCTCGTTGTAGCCGGCATATTCTCCGCCGGCCCGCCCGTCGGAATTATCGAAAACCAGCTCGACGGTGGCCGTAGCCACGGGCTTGCGTGAGCTGGAACCGGAGAAAATGACATCACTCATGGACTCGCCGCGCAGCTGCCGAGCCGAGCTTTCACCCATCACCCATCGAACCGCATCGATAATGTTCGACTTGCCACAGCCGTTGGGCCCCACTATGCCCATCAGGTTGGACGGAAACTTGACGGTAGTCGGCTCGACAAAGGATTTGAAGCCCGACAGTTTGATCGCGGTCAGTCGCATTGACGTCTTTACCAGCTCGTTTTTGTTTTAATCTTGCGGCTTTGAATCATGCAACCTTGAGGAATTGAACATGCCTAGCCAGCCCAGCCGGGATCTGGAAGTTTTCCCCAACCCACATCCGACTCGCGATTATACCATTCGGATTCGGATTCCCGAGTTTACCTGTCTGTGTCCGAAGACCGGCCAGCCGGATTTTGCCGAGCTGACCCTGGAGTACGTGGCCGACAAGCTTTGCGTTGAGCTCAAGGCCCTGAAGAACTACGTCTGGAGTTTTCGTGACGAAGGCGCTTTCCACGAGGCAGTGACCAATCGCATCCTGGGTGACCTGGTCGATGCGA
>RECK01000454.1 GCA_007694055.1 Wenzhouxiangella sp. | reverse complement strand
TGACGATGATGACCAGCGAGCGCACCCCGGCGAAGTAGACCTGGCGCAGGGTTTCCATGACTTGCAGACGGCTTAGACGCATGCGCGAGAAAGCAGTCAGCAGGAAAATGCCGGCGTTGCCCAGCTTGCGGATCGGATCCAGCAATCTATTCATTGCGGTCGGTTGCCGATTCATCGGCCATCTCCTGTGCCCAGCAGGTCTTCGGCCAGGGTTGGTGCCGGGTAGTGAAAGGCAACCGGGCCGTCAGGCTGGCCATCGAGAAACTGGCGGACCAGGGGGTGGTCGCTTTCGTCCAGGCTGCTGGGTGGGCCGCTGGCGATCACGCGCCGGTCGGAAATGATGCAGCAGTAATCGGCCAGCTTGCTGACTTCGCCCACGTCATGGGTGATGACCACGCTGGTGGTGTGCAGGGCCTGGGTGATTTCCCGGATCAGGCGCAGGGAAACACCCAGCGAGATCGGATCGAGCCCGGCGAAGGGTTCATCGTAGAGCATCAGGGCGGGATCCAGCGCCATGGCGCGGGCCATGGCGACGCGCCGGTTCATGCCCCCGGACAGCTCGCGCGGGTAGAGTTCGGCTGCCCCGCGCAGGCCGACTGCCTGCAGTTTCAACAGGACCAGCCGCCGAATCAGGGTCTCGGGCAGCCCGGTGTGTTCGCGCAGCGGCAGCGCCACGTTGTCGAAACAGGTCAGGTCGGTAAACAGCGCACCGTTCTGCAGCAGCACACCGATACCCCGGCGCAGGCGGTTGAGCGCCTTGCCGCCCATCTGATCGACGCGCTGATCACCCAGCCAGACTTCGCCGGTATCAGGCTTGAGCTGGCCGGTGACCAGGCGCATGACCGTGGTCTTGCCGGCGCCACTGGGTCCCATTACCGCGGTCACCTTGCCGGCTGGAATGTCCAGGCTCAGGTCCTCAAGCACAACCCGCCCCCCCAGCCTTACGGTGACGTTTCGCAGGCGAATTGGCGGGCTGGTTTCGGGCATCGGAGTTCCGGCAGGATGAGACAGGGCTGAGACCGCCCGGCGGTGCGGAAGTTTAGCGCAAGCCGTGTTGATGGGGTGACAGGTTAAAGAATATAACGGCTCAGATCCTCATTTCCTGCCATTTCGGCGAGGTGTTCGTCGACGTATGCCGCGTCAATGCTCAGCGATTCGCCGGACCGGTCCGGTGCCGCGTAGGAGATTTCCTCCAGCAAGCGCTCCAGGACCGTATGCAGGCGACGGGCCCCGATGTTCTCGGTCGATTCGTTGACCGCGAAGGCGATCTCGGCCAGCCGGGTGATGGCATCGTCGGTAAACGACAGGCTGATGCCCTCGGTGGCCAGCAGGGCGCGGTACTGCTCGGTCAGCGAGGCATCGGGCTCGGTCAGGATGCGCTTGAAATCGTCGACCGCCAGGGCCCGCAACGAGACCCGGATCGGCAGCCGGCCCTGCAATTCGGGTACCAGGTCCGAGGGCTTGGCGACATGAAAGGCGCCTGATGCGACGAACAGGATGTGGTCGGTCTTGATCGTGCCGTAGCGGGTGCTCACCGTGCAGCCTTCGACCAGCGGCAGCAGGTCACGCTGCACGCCTTCACGCGAAACCTCGCCGGAACTGGTGCTGTCGGACCGGCGCGCGACCTTGTCGATCTCGTCGATGAAAACGATGCCGTTTTCCTCGGCCATGCGCAGCGCCTGCTGCTTGACTTCTTCGTCGTTGATCATGCGCCCGGCTTCTTCCTCGATCAGGACCGGGATGGCGTCCTTGACCTTCATCTTGCGCTTCTGCTTCTTGGCCCCGGACAGGTTGGAAAACATCTGCTGCAGCTGGCTGGTCATTTCCTCCATGCCGGGAGGCGCCATGATTTCAACGCCGATATTCATGGACACGTCGACTTCGATCTCGCGCTCGTTGAATTCGCCGTTGACCAGCTTGTTGAAGATCTTGCGCCGGGTTTCGGACTGGCCTTCCTCGGGCTCGCTGGGCGCGTTGGCGAAACCGGAGCTCTGGCGGCGCGGCAGCATGATGTCGACGACGCGCTCGATGGCGGCGTCTTCGGCCCGGGAGCGAACCTTGGCCATGGCCTCTTCACGCGCCATCTTGGCCGCGGTTTCGACCAGGTCACGAATGATCGACTCCACATCCTTGCCGACGTAGCCGACCTCGGTGAACTTGGTCGCCTCAACCTTGACGAAGGGCGCATGGGCCAGGTTGGCCAGGCGACGGGCGATCTCGGTCTTGCCGACCCCGGTAGGGCCGATCATGAGGATGTTCTTGGGCGTGATTTCCGGGCGCAGTTTTTCGTCGACCTGCATCCGGCGCCAGCGGTTGCGCAGGGCGATGGCCACGGCGCGCTTGGCATCCGACTGGCCGATGATGTGGCGGTCCAGTTCCTGGACAATTTCGCGGGGCGTCATCTGGCTCATGCAATCAATCCGTGGTCAGTGATTCGATGGTGAAGTTGTGGTTGGTGTAGATGCAGATTTCGCCGGCGATGGTCAGTGCTTCGCGACAAACGGTTTCGGCATCGAGTTCGGTGTGACGGAGCAGGGCGCGGGCGGCGGACTGGGCAAAGGGTCCGCCGGAACCAATGGCGATCAGGTCGTCTTCCGGCTCGATCACGTCACCGTTGCCGGAAATGATCAGCGACGCGTCCTTGTTGGCCACGGCCAGCAGGGCTTCGAGGCGGCGCAACAGACGGTCCGTGCGCCAGTCCTTGGCCAGTTCCACTGCGGCCCGGGTCAGGTTGCCGGAGTGCATTTCAAGTTTGCTTTCGAAGCGTTCAAACAGGGTGAAGGCGTCGGCCGTGGCACCGGCAAAGCCGGCAATCACTTCGCCCTTGTAAAGCCGGCGCACCTTGCGCGCATTGGCCTTCATCACCGTGTTGCCCAGCGTGACCTGGCCATCCCCGGCGATCACGACCTGCTTGCCGCGACGTACCGAGACGATGGTGGTACCGCGATACTGTTCCATCAGAAAATTTCCGATTCAGGCATGAACCCGCAACATGGGGGCAGAAACCGCCCATCCCAACCAGCGCCTAACTCCCCTTTTCCCTTTCCCCTTTTCCCTTTTCCCGCTTTCTGGCCCTTGGATGCGTTTCGTCGTACACCTTGGCCAGGTGCTGGAAGTCCAGGTGGGTGTAGATCTGGGTGGTCGACAGGCTGGCGTGGCCGAGCAGCGCCT
>RECK01000169.1 GCA_007694055.1 Wenzhouxiangella sp. | reverse complement strand
TCAGGGCCTGGCCGGGTTGCGGAGTACGGAACAAACCTTCCCCCAAGCCATCCGCGCCACCGGACGCCGGATCAGAGCCACTGAACGAGCAGCCGGCAACAAGATAGTCTCACCGGGCCCAGGCCACCGAGAGCCAGTCAGCCACCCCGGCCGATAACCCAGCCAGGCTCTGAGCGGCCGGATACCACCCGGTGCCTCTACCACCCTTCCAATCTCTTTTTTAAGCAGCTTGCAGCAGGCAAAAGCGCGCGCAGCTCCGGACAGCCAAAACCCCGATCAAACCAAAGCACAAAGCCTCGTGCAGCTGCCGCCAGTGTTCTGCACACAGAAAGCCCCATGCCCGGCTCTGCCTGCTCCGTACTTTCCGGGCAATCAGGGTTCACCGGATCCGGATATGACCCAAACCTGGGCAAAGGGCGACACGGCTGAGCCGGTCAGAGGGTCGTGGGTTACTTCAAACAACGTCCGTGCCGGTCTCATCCAGGCATGCTTGCAATTCCAACCGTGCACGGACGTCTTGGTCGTGCTGAATCAGTTGTTGTTTGCTTCCAGGTTATGCGGATTGATCGACAGTTGCAGTGATCCGACCAGGCCCTTGGCGCTTTTGATGGGGACCACGAAGCGGCCATCGACCAGCTCCAGCTCGTGGCCCAGCTTTTCGCCCCACTCGTCGTCGACAAGATTGCAGCGCACCCGCCAGCCTTGGTCGGTTCTCGTGGCCCGTACACAGATGTTCTGGCGATACAGGTTCTCACCGGGAATGGTGCGGTCAAAGAACAAGACGCCGTCGATCACGTAATCGGTGGCGCTGACGACCAGCTCGGTCGTAAACACCATGGTCTTGCCGCGAGTGATCTTCCGGGTGTCGAGAAAAGCGGAAAACAGGAAGGGCCAGCGCGGACGGGCCAGTCCGACCCTGGCCGGCTTCATCATCTCGTCGTACTGGCGCATCACGGCCGAGAAGTTGTTCTTGCGGCGTTCGGTCAGGTAGAACACGTTGCCGTCCTCGAGGGCCGGTCGCGGCGAAACGCTGGTTTCGAACCAGTAAGACGCCCTGACTTTCTTGCCGTTGTCCCTGGCCTTCTGCACCGAGGGCGGCAGGGGCAGGTGCTCCAGCGCCAGGTGGGCGTCGACGCGAACATCGCCGAACAGGAAGCGAACCAGGTTCTGGTAGCCCTCTTCGGAATTGACAATGCCGAACGGCCCGCTGTGGCTGCGATGGACAAAAGCCCGTGGTGCGCCGCTGACCGCCGCATTATCGATTCGTACCAGGCCGTCGCTCATTTCACCGGCCAGCCTGCTCGACATGCCGGCAGCAGCGCCGTAGTCGCCGGGATTCGTACCCACCAGGCAGAAAAAGCGGTTGGGGTCGAAGTGACCGTCCAGGGTTGCGACATGGCGGTGATCGGCGAGGCTCAAGTACTTCTTCATCTCGCGACGATTGAAGTTGTTGATGTCCCACATGCCAAGAAAGCGCGGCACGTTGAATCCGGCCAGTTCGATACCGTTATGCGGTGTTGCATAGGTAAACACCTTGTTCACCTGGCCAGCTTCGTCGGAATTGCGCAGCTGTTCGTTCTGCAACAGCGCCCGGCAGATCAGGCCACCCATGGAGTGGGCGACCAGGTTGACCCGGAAGCGGCTCAAGGCATCGGCGTCATCGCCGCAGATTGCCCGGCGCACCAGCTTGATCAACTCCCCAAGGTCGCGTGCTGCTTCGAGTATGGAAGGTCGCTTGCCCTCGCCGAGCTGACGATCAGCCACGTCGTAGTAGCGATGAATGAAGATGGAACGCGCCGGCAGCCCCTCGGTCCGCAAATGCCCGTCGAGATAGGCATCGGAGTAAGCGTACTCCTTCATCAATCGAATCAGCGGTGATTCGAAATAGTGGCGCTGCACCGACCCGTCCCAGAGCTGGCGCAAACGGGTCGAGCCGAGATTGAATCCCATGTAAGGTGTGGCCGTGGTGGCTTCAATTTCGCCCCGGGTCATGGCAAAACCGCGAACGTAGATGATGGGGTAGAAAGGCGCCTGAAAGCTCATCGCAACACTCCGCAGAAAATCCTCGCTTGCTACCCCTTTAGTGTGATACGCCCGATTATTCTCTCACCGCAACCGCCGAGCGCCCTGCAGACGGCTTCTCTGAATTATCTGTCATGCCAAAACTATTCGCTATTGATGACCCGCCAGCGTGACCGGGGCTCAATAGAATTCAGCTGACAGGCCCTGTCTGGTGGCGTAATCCGCCAAATCCTGGCCAACATCTTCGGACTGGAGATCGGTCCCCCTGGCGGCATCGACCAGGAACGTGCGGCGAAACAGCATGTCCTCATCACCAATGACAATCATAGCGACCTGCTCCTTGCTGGCAAAGGTATCCAGGGCCTCCAGCTCGGCCACGGCATCACGCGCACTTCGGCCGGCCGCGGCCCTGCAATAGAGAACCTCTTCACCCATCTCCCCGGCCAGACGCGTCAGGTCCCCGATCCGTGGTTCGCTCCAGGTGCTCCAGGGCACGATCCGAACGCTCGGAAGCTGATAAGCCGGCGAGTCCTTCTGTTTCAGCAGCGGCTGAACCAGCTGCCGAAAATCAGCATGCACCAGACCATCAAAAGTAACTGCCTCGTAGCAAGGTTTCAACCCGCTTCGCAGCCGCCGGAGCGCTTTCGCCGGTGATTGATCGGCCATCGGCCTGACCTCATCCAGCAAGCCATGCGCTCTCTGAACCTGCTCCTGTTCCGTCAGCTTGCCGCCGAACAGACTTGAAAGGAAACCCATGTTTGTTCCTCTGATTGGTCTGACTTACCCAGGCATTCGTGATTGGCGGAAGAACTGTGCCATGGGTGTCGGGGGTTTCAGAACGCCTCGGTAAGCCGTATTATTGCAGACAGGCGAGGCAAAGCTCCTTGCCATACAGAGGTCTGACTGAACCGAGGGAAAAGACATGATCAAGCCTATTACCGCCTCCGCAGCACTGATGATGCTGTTGTTACTGGGCAATACGCCCCAGGCTCAAGCCCAGTGCCTGGACGCGGCCTTCGGCCAATGGCCCGGCTCAACCTTTACACCGGCATGTGCCGGCTCGACTCAGAACATCACTACCTGCGGTTTCGGCAGCGAATACTCGGCAGTCAACGTGACCAGCGGCGAAATCTACGAATTCGCCAGCTCAGTTTCCACCGAT
>RECK01000241.1 GCA_007694055.1 Wenzhouxiangella sp. | reverse complement strand
TGCCGGACTCCGCAACCCGGCCAGGCCCTGATCGGCCAGATACCACCCGTTGCGAAAGGGGAGAGGAGGCTGAAAGGCGGGGCTTCGGGGGGCTTATCCTCCTTTTAGCTGACCAGCGTAGGCCGGGGCCACGCCCCCGGCGGCCATGCTGCACCCGGCGGCCCTCGGCATGTTGCGAGATTCGGATAGACCCTTTATTCAGGGCCCGGCGCTGGTCGCCCAAGGTGAAGGCTGTTCGACCATCAGGCTTCGGGTCGGCGCATCGGTTGATTGCGGGGTAAAGGCAGCCAGGGCCAGTTCGATCTCGCGGTAGAGGTCATCGACCCAGTCGGGCAGGCCACGCGGGGGAATCAGCGGCGCCTGGCGGCCATCGCGCGGGGCGAGGATGACCTCGATGCGTCCAGCCGGGACCTTGGCAGCCAGTACGAACAGCGCTTCGATGGCCGGGTCTCCGATGGCCAGGCAGCCTTCCGAGTAGGCAGCGCCGTGGATAAAGATGTTGTCGCCGAGGTCAAGACGCCCGTCCAGTTGACCCTTGGTCCGGTCAAAATCGTTGGGGTAGTTGATCCGCATCGACAGGTGAAAGCGGCTGTTGGGGTTGAACGCATCCACGCGATAAATGCCTTCGGGAACCTGGTGATCACCACGCCGACGCTTCGGCCCCGGCAGGCCGGAAGCATCGAGCACATCGAAGGCATGCAGGAAGAAAGCAGACTGTCCCTGCCGCGTCCAGACCTCGAGTCGACGCTCTTCCTTCAGCCCGATCAAGGTCAGGTTGTCAGGCGGGTATGTCAGCTCCAGTTCGCGAAAGCGTACCTGCCAGCCCGGGCTGACGACTGGACCGAAGCGAGCCAGGACCTGGTTGACCGTCCTGGTTGAACTGACCGCTGTCGGTTCGGGTTGCGCCGCGTTCGGCCAGTCGGTGTCATAGATGAAGTCAGCTGCTACAGCCAGCGGCGCCAGAAGAAGCATAAGGCAAACGATTGTGGCGAACGCTTTGACCATGAGTCATGCGATGAGGCAGCTTGGGCTTGCCAACTTAGCAGAAATTTCCGGTTTGGTCACCTTGGCTGCGTGCTCGGGCTACACTCACCGCAATCCATCCGCGGAGGCAAAAATGGCTGAATCCCGTTCCGGAAGTTCGGCAACAGCTCATGCCGAGCGTGGCCGGCTGAGTCGCAAGCGCGGCTTCTGGCTTACTGTCGGCCTGGCAAGCGCTGTCCTGGTCGCACTTCTGGGTGCGCTGTTGTGGCGGGGCGGTGCTTCATTGGCCTTCGTTGTCGCTTTTGTCGTATTGATGCCCCTGACGCTGGCCTCGGCCCTGATGCAGTGGTGGCCCCTGGGTCGCGATGCTCGGGCCACGTGCCGTATCGCCTGGATGCGCCAGGCGATAAGGTTTCTCGGCGTGTCGCTGGGTGTTTGCGCCGCCCTGACCCTGGTGCTGGGTGTGGCCTGGTCCGGCAGCCGCGTCGGCAACACCTTGCTGGTGGCCGGTGTCGCCCTGTTACCGCCAGCGGCCCTGGTCGGGCTGCTGGCCGTCATCGGATTTCGGGCCCGCGAACCCGAGGACCTGCTTGCAAAAGGAGAGCGCTGCGAATTGTCTATCGCCGCGCACTGGACCGTCTTCGTGCTGCCGCTGCTTCTCCTTGCGCTTTCACTGGCGCTGGCGCTGGGTCCCTTCGGGGTGCCGGGCCTGGCCATGGCCGCCGCACTTTACTTGATCGGTTTGCCCGGCACTGCGGGTCAGGCCCTGGCCAGGTTCATCCACTCAGGCGCGGTTCTGGGAGATCGTGCGCTGCACTTGAGTTACGGATTGTTTTGGCAGAAAACGGCCAGCCTGGATCGGCGCCGGGTGCAAGCGGTCGGGGTCAAGGGCAATGCCTGGATCCGGGCGCTGGGGTTGGGCAAACTGAGCGTGGTCGATGATCGTGGCGAGTCCATCGTCGTGGCCGGGCTGCGGCGACCGGGTGAGCTTGTCCGCAGGCTTCAGGATTGAGTCAGGATGGTGTTGACGGCGCGGTCGAGGGCATCCACGCAGTCACCGCCAAGCTTGAAATCCAGCAGGTCATCGGCGCGGGTTCGTCCATCGTTGATCGCCGCGACCGGCAGATCAAGTCGACGCGCCTCGCGCACGATGCGGTAGCCTGACATCACCACCAGCGAAGTCCCGACAACCAGCAGGGCGTCGCTGGCAGTCAAGGCCTGGTCAATCATCGCCAGGCGGGCCTTGGGCACGGTTTCGCCGAAGAACACGACGTCCGGCTTCAGGTCACCGCCGCAAACCGTGCAGGGAACAACATTGAACCCGGGATAGGCGCTGGCGTCGAGCTCGGCGTCACCATCGGGGTTGTAGCCCAGCACGTCGGGCTGCCAGTCGGGATTCAGTGCTGCCATCTGCTGCTGCAGGAGATCGCGCTCCAGCGCGTTGCCGCAGTGCTGGCAGCTGACCGCAGACAGGCGCCCGTGCAATTCGATGACCTGCTGGCTGCCGGCAGCGCGGTGCAGGCCATCGACATTCTGGGTAATCAGCCGGCTGATTCTGCCGGCCTGTTCGAAGTGGGCGAGGGCATGATGGGCGCGATTCGGACGGGCCTGCTGCATCAGCTGCCAGCCGAAAAAGCTGCGCGCCCAGTAGCGGCGCCGGGTGATCGCGCAGCGCATGAAATCCTGGTACAGAATCGGATCGCGTCGCAGCCACTGGCCGCTGGCGTCGCGATAGGCCGGTATGCCGGACTGGGTGCTCAGGCCGGCCCCGGTCAGCACCAGCAAGCGGGGGTGTTTATCCAGGAAATCCATGAGCTGGTCATGACTTCCCTGCGGTGCCTCGCGGCCCTGGGTCGGGTTCAGCGTGGGTATGCGGATCAGGGCGGGAGCAGGCATGCCCGAAGTATAACCAGCGACTGCGAAGAGTCGCCTCGACGTGGATTTCGATCGTATCCGACCCAGTGGCTGCCTAGTGGATCTCGCGCGGCGAATCCGGGTGGCCCTGGTTGGTTACATCAAGCGCTGATCCGGCTCCCGGGTGCGGCGGGAAGTCGTTGTCGTTGGCTGTTTCAGGCGGCCAGGAAGGCGAGGACGCCGAAACCGAAGATGATCAACAGTACCACCATGACTCCCAGCAGCAGGCCGAGATAGCCGAGGATCAGCCCTGCCAGGGCCAGGCCGTCACCCTGGAGGGCGCCTTGGGAATCACGGATCTCGCTGCGCGCCAGGTGACCGGTGATGATGGCAACGATGTTGCCGATAACAGGTAGAAAGGTCCAGGCAAGAACCCCGAAAATCAGGCTGACGATGGCCAGCGTACTGTTCTGTGGTGCCGCGTGATCCATGCCGGAGCTCCCTTGGTTGGCGCAGATGGCCCGTCACTGTTACGGGTAGTCCAGATTAACAGTTTCATGAGTTCGGATCACGCCTCCTCGTCCCAGCCGTAGTCGAAGGTGATTTCTTCGTCGGCGGCGATATCGCGGGTTGCGTACAGGTCGGTTCCCCACCAGTCGGCGTTCGGCTTCGGGTCATGATTGAGAAAGCGCATTTCGTTCTTGCCGTTGATCCCTTCCCAGCGCTCGCTGTCTTCGTTCCAGATCCACAGCACATGCATGCCATCGCGCTGGGTTGCCGGGCCTTCGTAGCTGCCGATGTAGTCGTCCCTGGCGATGGGGTGGCGGGCAAACAGGCCCCGGCCATGAATCGGCGATTCGGCGACGTAGGCGTGCGGGTTGTCATCGTAGCGTCGTTTGGTCATGTTGCAGGCAGCAGCTTGTTGGTGTCGGGATCGTAGCAGATACCGTCGTCTGGGCGGGACCTGGGCAATTCGCGTCTGGCCATGTCGTCACGGACCCGGGCCATGGCGTCGCCGGACAGCGGATAGAGGTTGAGTTGATGCCTGTCGTCAACCAGGGTCCAGGCAATCAGGCCGCAGTCCGGATGAACCTGTTCGGTCAGCCCATTACCCTGCTCGCAGCGCCCACGAGCTTCGACCAGGCAATCCAGGCGCTCGTCGTGGACCAGTGAGGATTCGATCCGGCGCTTGATGGCATGGGTGCCGATCAGGGCCAGAAGCGATCGAAAGGCTCGCACCCAGAGTGCGTAGTCGTCGGGGCTGCCGGCGTGCTGATCGAAGCTGGAAAAAGAGATCATCAGCTCCTGCTCACCGGCCTGCCAGCGCGCGTTCAGTTCCCCCGGAAGCGTAAAGTCCTGATCGCGATCCGGTTCGACCAGCACGTGTTCGACCACCGGCCAGAACGCGCCCAGTCCGGCGGTATCCATCTGGACGTGCTGCAAGGCGATCAGATCGTTCGCGGTGAGCAGCTGGGCATGGGCGTTGGCCCAGCCGGTGGCGTCGCTCAGTCGGGCACGGGCCGGCGGATGCACGGCGCCGCGCTCGAACAGATTGTCCTCCAGTGCCTGCTCGATTGCCTCGGCTGATGCTGCCTCACAGACCAGGAGCAGGGGCATGACCAGGAACTGGCCTTCGGGATTCTGGTCGGACGGACGCAGGCGGGCATCGGGCAGTCGACCCTGGTAGGCGCCAATGGCCAGCAACTGGCCAGCCAAACCGTGGTCACGAACGACAGGGCGGGTCAGGCCTTCCAGTGCCTGCCATGCTGGCAGGCCGGGACGCAACAGCTCGGCCGGTTCGAGCAAGCTGCCGGCAACGGCCAGCAGCCCGTTGCCGGCACTGGGCACGACCCTGGCCAGATCGGCAGCCAGCTCAGCCGCCAGTGCCTCGCACTGTGTTTTTTCCAGCACACGCCTGCCCGTGCCACCGGGTTCGACTTCGATACCGACCGCCAGGCGGATATGATGGCTGTCCTGATTCACTGTCATGGATTTGCTGTTGTGGATGAACGGTTGAACAAAGTGGCTTCCAGCCGAGATGGCGCTGCCGTGATCTGGCTCGCCCAGTCCTGGTCAGAACTGGACTGCGAGCGCCTGTACGCGATTCTTTCGGCCCGCTCGGCTGTTTTCATCGTCGAGCAGACCTGCCCTTACCAGGATCTCGACGGACTGGACCAACAGGGTATCCACGTCACGGCAAGTGCTGGTGACGGCGCCATTCTCGCTTATGGCCGGCTGTTACCGGCCGGCGCACGGTTCGAAGAACCCTCGATCGGTCGCGTCCTGACGACAACAGCCGCACGCGGCACGGGGATCGGTAGGGAGCTGATGCATCGCTGCCTGGGCGAGGCCAGGCAGCGATTTCGGGGTCAGCCGATACGTATTTCCGCCCAGCAGTACCTGGAGAGATTTTATCGTGAGCTGGGGTTCGTCACGGTTCGGGGCCCGTACGACGAGGACGGCATCCCCCACCTGGAGATGCTGATGTCCTGAGCTGTCGCCGGTCAGGGCCCGATCAGAACAGCGAAAACGGCGACTTGCCGCCGCCGCCACCACCGCCGCGCCGACGTCGGCGGCGCATGCGCGACAGCAGCGCCTGTTCCCGGTTTTTCAGGAAGTCGCTGCGGTTGAGCTCGCTTGGATCGACGCCTCGGCGCTTGGCTGCAGCGCTGCGATAGCTGACGAAATCCCGGTAGGCTTCGATCTCCGGCTTGAGTTCACGGCACAGCAGTTCGACCATGATGGCATCGTCCAGAAAGCCCAGCCCCGGAATGCTGTCCGGAATCAGATCATCGGGATTGTTGAAGTAGGCCAGGGCTGAAAGAACACGCTTCTGACCGACTTCCTGCATGCCCCAGCCTTCGTCTTCGAGCATTTCGATCAATATCTTGAGCTGACCGAGTCGGCCGCGGATATAGTCGGTTTCAACCCGCTCATCGACTTCCTTGAGCAGATCCTGAGCACTGCTGATGATTTTGTCGCGTGCAAGTTGCTCGGTGTTTTCCATGGCCTGGCGAGCCAGGTTGCGGAAGTGTTCCAGGTCTTTTTCGGTGAAATCCAGGGTGACGCGCAGGGTCATGGTCCGTTCCTTGAGTTCGTTGTCGAGGTTCTTGATGATTGTGAATTCGTGTCCACTAGCCTACCGCGTTACGCTGCCACGATAAACAGCGCGATGCACGATCCGATGCCGACCAGCCAGCTCAGCGAGCGCAGCAGGTGGAGATCGGCGATGTAACAGGTGGCGTAAGCGATGCGGGCGGCGATGAACAGGATGGCGATGAAATCGATGGTGCTCTGGGCGCCGCCTGCCACGTGGGCAATGATCACGGCTGCGGCAAAAAAGGGCAGGGCTTCGAAGCTGTTCTGCTGCGCCCACCAGGCGCGCTTGCGATAGCCTTCCACGCTCTCGTACCAGTCACGGGGGCGACGATTGTTGAAACTGCGGTCCCCAGCCTTGGAAATGCCGGCCAGTATGAATGGCATGATGGCCGCGACAAGCACGCACCAGAAGGCAATGGTCATGGCGTGGAATCCCTCGTGTGAAAACCGAAGTCTACATTACAATGCCGGCTTTCGCCTTGCACTGAGAATTCCGAATGACTGAGTCCGCGCCTGTCGATCACGGACTGGAAGATTTTGTCGTCGTCACCGAGATCGCCGAGGGGCAGCGCTTGGCTGAAGACATATTCCAGGCCAAGTACCGGGCCGCCGCGCCCGGCCACGGTCACCATGTTTTTGCCTTGCTGGGTGGTCCGGAGGGCTGGCAGGTTGGTTCCTACATCAACTACCTGCCGCACCGGAATGCGATGCTGGTTGGCGGTGCCTGCACCAATGGTGAGGTTCTCAGGCAGTTGCCGGCCCGGCAGCGCGAATTGATCGAAGCGGCCGGTGGGCTGATGTTGCAGACCGTTCGCTATGCCGAACAGCGCTTTTCCCTGTGTTCGGTCGGAACCTTCGGGCATTGTGGTGATGCGCGCTCATGGTCAATCCTCTCCCAGTGCGGTTACCAGCGACTCGATCATCCCTACCTGATCGTGCGCTGGAACCGTGACCTGCCCGAGGCCGAGCGGACCGAGCTGGTGGCCAGTGTGGCCGCGCTGGGCGAGTTCTGAGGCGAATCAGAAACCGTTGAGCAGGGCTTCGAGCTGTTCCGGGCTGGTCCAGTCACGGCCACACATGTAGCGCGGCAGGTACCACGGGTCGGAGGCAACGGTTACCGGCTCAGGATCGCAGGCCAGGGCAGCCTTCAAGCCCAGGTCTGCGCCGAAACGCGGCAAATATTCGCGCCTGAGAAAATCGCTGGCCTGACCATAGGGGTAGGCCAGGAAGCGGGGGCGGCGGCCGCTCTGTTGCTCGATGTAATCGCTGGCCTGGTCTACTTCCGCCCGGCATTCGCGCTCGGTTTCTATCCAGCGAAAGTCACCGCGCCGATTGTCGCGCTGAACGGTTTGTTTCAGTGACCCGTGATTGTGATCCCAGCTGTGACTCTCGATGCTGAGCAGTCCGCTGTCATTGGCGGCCCGCCACCAGTGGTCGGGCCAGACATTCAGACTCATGTAGTCGGTTTGGTCCAGTTCGGCGCGCGCCTGTGGCGAGGCGATCACGAAGGCGGTCAGGTGCGGCTGATGACGATCGCTGGTGGCCGGATCCGCGCCAAAGGTCTTGAGATGGTGATACAGACTCTTTTGCGGACCACAGGTTGGGTGTTCGAAGTCCTCGAAATCCAGGATGGCGCCGTCATCGACCGTTAACACCGCGGTCTTCGGCTTCAGCCGACCGCAGGCCAGGTCAGTCAATGCCTGCGCCAGTGGCTTGATGGTCCAGCCCAGGCGATCCAGCAAATACAGGTCACTGGCAAACGCCTGTGGATCGTTGCCGGCATAGCTGTTGTCGAGCACCTTGATCGAGTGCCAGGTCAGAATTGGAAAGGCGGCTGGCTCAGTCATGATGATGGATGGTCTGGTTGATGCGTAGTGTCAGGTCGGGGTTTCAGCGAAATCTTCCGGGTTGCCCCGGCACCGGGTGCAGGAAGCCCGTGGCCTCGGCGCGCTGGCGAGCGCGCGGCGGATCAAGAACAAGCTCCAGTTCCCAGGCGACATTGTTGCGATTGCGCTGGGCCAGTTCATCGAGGAGTTTCTGGCTGGCCGAGTCCAGCACGACCTCGATTTCGAACAGGTCACGTCCACGTGGCGGTATCGTCATGTGCACGGGAACCATGGCCAGGCTCACTGCCTGATGCTTGTCCAGGCTCAGGCTCAACTGCAATGTCTCAAGCTCGAGATGCCTGTCATTGACGTTGCGCACGGCAACCTGCAGGGTGGCGAGCTCCTGGTTCAGGGTCAGGGTCTCCAGCGCAACCAGCGGCAACTCGCCGCGAACGTGGCGCGGGCCAGCCTGGCAACCGAGCAGGGCCAGGCCCAGGCCTGCCATCAGTAAAACCTTGATGATGCGGCTGCAGTAGGGCGTGCGCATGAGAAATTTTGCCGTCTGTATTTGCTCACTGACCCTGCATCATACTTGAGATGGATCAAACGTAAACGCATTCAGATATCTCATGGACAAACCCGAATTTCCAGACCATGCGACAGCACTGGTACAGGGCGCCAGTCGCGGCATCGGGCTGGCGCTGACCCGG
Source organism: Wenzhouxiangella sp. (assembly GCA_007694055.1). Lineage (GTDB taxonomy): Bacteria > Pseudomonadota > Gammaproteobacteria > Xanthomonadales > Wenzhouxiangellaceae > Wenzhouxiangella. The sequence goes on along the minus strand of RECK01000241.1, from coordinate 6,842 downwards.
GCGCTGGCCGAAGATCCGCGCTTTACAACCGTCGTCGCCTGTTGTCGCGAGCCTGCGCGGGCTGCCTCGCTGGCGGAACTGGCGGCAAGCGCATCTGGCCGGATCACAACCCGGTCCGTCGATATAACCCGGGAGGAAAGCGTTCGGGCCCTGGGCCAGTCACTCGATCAGGATGGTTTGCGTCCTTCGCTTGTACTCAACGTATCCGGCCTGCTGCATGATGAGGATGGTCTGCAGCCCGAGAAGCGCCTGGAGGATCTGGAGTTTGCCCAGCTCGAGCGCGTTTTCGCGGTCAACGCCCTGGGCCCGGCCCTGATGCTGCGCGAACTGCTGCCGCGCATGGCACGCTCGGACAAGGCGGTGTTTGCGGCCCTGTCCGCCCGGGTCGGCTCGATCAGTGACAATCGTCTTGGCGGCTGGTATGCCTACCGCGCCAGCAAGGCGGCGCTTAACCAACTGCTGCGTACTGCTTCGATAGAGGCGCGAAGGCGCTTCCGCAATGTCATCCTGGCAGCGCTTCATCCCGGCACGACCGATACCGGTCTGTCACGCCCTTTCCAGGCCAATGTACCTGAGGGAAAGCTGTTCAGCACTGATTTCGTTGCCGAACGATTGCTTGCCGTGATCGACCAGATTCAAGTTGATGACAGCGGCGAGTTCTTTGCCTGGGACGGTGAGCGCATCCCCTGGTAGGTGTCCCGATCATGATTGCCATGGTAATTCGCTTCCAGCGCTTGCATTTCCAGCCGATAGACCCTAGAGTCTATGCATTGGTCGTCATAAGCCCGGGCTGATGGACGGGCTGTGATTTGACGATCAGGCAACCGGCGTTCAGGGGGGACGGGTGGCTGACACGCCTAATCCGATACGGACTACTCCAGGATGACAGGAGAGGAGAAACGTCATGTTGCAAACCGAAAAACCGCCGCAAACGGATTGGCTGATCAAGGCCGTCCAGCGCATGTTCAAGCCCGTTGCCCGGCTTCTGGTCGGCAGGATGGCCTGTCCAGTCGCCGTCGATCTGCTCAAGGAAGCCTATATCGAAGAGGCGACCCGCCAGCTGATCAAGCAGGAAGGACGCAAACGGGCGACCAAGTCGGCCCTGGCCTTGAGAACGGGGCTGGATACACGCGTCATCGCTGGGCTGGAAGCTTTGCCGCGCAGCCAGCGGATTACGCCGGCTGACCTGTGCCCGGAAGCCGCCGTCTTGCATGCCTGGTCCACAGAAAAGGCTTTCGTGGAAAAAGGCACGGGCGAGCCGCGGGTGCTCAATGTGTATGGTCGCAAGGGTACTTTCCAGAACCTGATCATGCGTTATGCCGGGCGTAATGTGACTTGCCCGACGGTACTGGCCAGTCTGACGGCCGGCGGCAATGTCGAGCTGATCGGCGAAGATCAGGTTCGTATGCTCAGCCCCCACTATATTTCGACCACCCCGTTCGAGCAGTCGGCTATCGAGGCCGGCAGCCTGGCTTTCGACCGCATGGGTCAGAACGTGACTCATAATTTCCGCGTTGACTCCCCGGATTCGGCCTGGCCCCAGGAGGCCCGCCTGGCGCGTCGGTTATCCGATGCCAACAGCGAGGCTTTGCGGCGCAAAATCGATGCCCTGTTGTCGACCCAGGCTGACGCTGTCGAGGCCGAACTCAAGGCTGCCCCGGTTGCCGACGGACAAGATGACGGCAAAACCGCAGGTGTGGGCTGGTTCTACTGGGAGGAAAGTGGTTCCAAGGATTGAACCTTCCAGGTCCGAATGGCACGGCGTGACATGACGTGGCCGGGGTCTTACCAGCCCTGGCAGCGTTCCAGCCAGCGCTGCACGGCGCCGTCCTCGATCAGCCAGTAACCGCCATGCTGGCCGGCGGTGGCGCAGGCATGGTTGGGCAAGATGCGAAGTCTTCGCCCAACCGGGAATTCTTCCGCACTTAGAGGCGTGCCGTCGGCGTGGGCCAGGATGCCGTGTTCCTGGTTGGTGGCCTGAACCACCACTTCGCCCAGGTCACGGCCATCGACATCGCGGACCAGCCCGTAGCCACGGTCCCGGGCCTGGCCGGCAGTGCCCCGGTCGCGTGACAGGGCCATCCAGCCGGCGTCGATGACCACCTGGCCGCTCTGGACGCGATGGCCGATGACTTCGGTCAGCACCGACAGGGCAATGTCCTCGTCGCGACAGACACCGAGCCCGGCCATGACCAGGTCCTGGAATACGTAGACGCCGGCACGGACCTCGGTGACCCCGTCCAGATTTCGGGAGAAAGTGGCCGTAGGCGTCGAGCCAACGCTGACCACTGGTGCTTCCAGGCCGATTTCCCGCAGGCGTGTTGCAGCGGACAAGGCTGCCATTCGCTCGGTGGCCGCCATGTCGGCAATGGCTTCGGTTTGCTGGCAGGCGTAGGAACCACCGGCATGGACCATGATGCCGGCCACTTCGCAGCCGCCGTCGGCCAGCATCCTGGCGCTGTTTTCCAGGTCCGGATCATCCGCGCGAAAGCCGGCGCGATGGCCATCCGCATCGACCTCCAGCAACACCCGGTAGGCGCAGTCCAGGCGCCTGGCAGCCGCTGTTACCGCTGTGGCCGCTGCCAGGCTGTCGAGAATGATGCTCAGGTGCATGCCAGCAGCGCGACGCTCGGCCACGGCCTGGAGCTTGCCTGGCGCGATCCCTACCGCGTAGAGCAGGTCTTTGATGCCGTGGCCAAAGAAGTAGTCGGCCTCGGCCAGGGTCGATACCGTGGCGGCACCCGGATGCGCGTCGAGCATCTGACGTGCGATATCGATGTTCTTGCAGGTCTTGAGGTGGGGCCGCAGCGGCACCTGCAGCTGGCCGAGCTGCAAGTCCATGCGGTCGATATTGGCCCGGGTGCGTTCCTGGTCGACCAGCAGGCAAGGCGTGGGTAGCTGATCCAGTGTCTGCGCTGACATGGCTTGTTCCGTCGTGTTCTGAAACCTTAGTGTGCCATGTGAGCGGCCTCGACCCACAGCAGTGGAGTTCAATCTGATAACGTTGACCATGGTCGATCTCAGCGAGGTCAATACTATGGGTCAGGACAAGGTGCTCGACGAGCTGGTCGAGAAGGTCGTATTGCAAGTCGGCAAGCACATTGTGCTGGGCCTGCCACTGGGCCTGGGCAAGCCCAACCGCCTGGTAAACGCCTTTTACCGGCGCGCTTGCGCCGAGCCTGGCTTGCGTCTGGATATCGTCACCGCGCTCAGCCTGGATACACCACAGCCCGGACACTGGCTGGAAGCGCGACTGATGGAGCCGATCGTGGAACGTCAGTTCGGCAAGGACTATCCCCGCCTGGAATACCAGGTTGCCCTGGCCGGAGAGGGGCCGCCGGACAACATCACTCTGACCGAGTTCTACTTTCAGTCCGGTGCCGCACTGGGCAAGGCCAGTTTGCAGCGCCGCTACATTTCCTCCAACTACACCCACGTCGCGCGTGACCTGATTGATCGTGGTATCAACGTGACCGCCCAGCTGATCGCCGGTCCGGATACGACAGGGCGGTTCAGCCTGTCGTGCAACCCGGATGTCAGCCTGGAACTGGTGCGACGGGTCAGGGCCATGCCCGATCGCACGCTGTTCAGTATCGGACAGATCCATCCGGATCTGCCTTTCATGCATGGGGATGCCATCGTCGAACCGGATTTTTTCAGCGAAGTGATCGATGTCGACCCGGCCCAGACCCTGTTTGCCCTGCCGCGCATGCCGGTCTCCGTGCAGGACCATGCGGTCGGATTTCATGCCAGCCGGCTGGTTGCTGACGGTGGCACCTTGCAGATCGGCATCGGCTCGCTCAGCGATGCCCTGGTTCACAGCCTGATGCTGCGTCACCGCGCAGCCGATGAGCATCGCCGCCTGCGTGATCGCCTGGCCGGAAAGCCCTGCAGTCTCGAGGCCGAGGGTGGTTTCGAGCAGGGTCTGTTTGGTGCCAGCGAGATGTTCATGGATGGTTTCATGCACCTGTACCAGGCCGGCATCCTCAAGCGTGAGGTGTTTGACGATATCGAGCTGCAGCAGCGGGCCAATGCCGGAGAGCTGGTCGATGAGCGCGGCACCGGGGCCTTGATGGACGGCGGTTTCTTTCTTGGCAGCTCCGGTTTCTACGCCTTCCTGCGCGGCCTGGATGAGTCCGAGCGGCCCCGTTTTCGCATGCACGGTGTCGATCGCATCAACCATCTTTACGGTGGCTCGGAAGCGCTGGAGGTTGCCCAGCGTCGCCACGCCCGCTTCATCAACTCCTGCATGATGGTGACAGCCACCGGCGCGGCGGTTTCCGATGGACTGGCCGATCACCAGGTGATTTCAGGCGTCGGCGGGCAGTACAACTTCGTGGCCATGGCTCACGCCATGGACGATGGCCGCTCGGTCTTGATGCTGCGGGCTGCCCGCGGCAGTGACCATGACCGGACTTCCAATATCGTCTGGGAGTATCCTCACGTGACCATCCCGCGCCACCTGCGTGACCTGGTGGTTACCGAATATGGCGTGGCCGAGTTGCGCGGCAAGACCGACGAAGAATGCATCAAGGCCCTGATCGAGATCATGGAGGCCCCGTTCCAGGATGCGCTGGCTGACAAGGCGCGCGCGGCCGGCAAGCTGGACAAGCGCTGGCGCATTCCGGACCGCGCCCGGAACAATACCCCCGCCAGGCTGGACCAGCAGTTCGCCGATCAGCGCGAGCGCTTTCCCGACTACCCGTTCGGCAGTGATTTCACCGCCACGGAGCAGCGCCTGATTCCGGCCCTGTCTCGCCTCAAGCGCTTGTCGGCCAGCAAGCCGCGCCTGCTCAAGGCGCTGCTGCGCGGGCGACCGGCCGAGCACCAGGAGGCGTTGGCGCGCTTGGGTCTGGATCAGCCCGAAAACCTGACCGAAAGGCTTTACGCCCGGCTGGTTGCCGCCATGCTTTGATGCCAGTCGGCGATGGCACGGGCAGTGGGTCCGGTTACCTTCATCCAGCTGTAGTGGTCGGCCTTGTCGTCCGGATGTTCGGGCCGGATCGTGACCGTTTGGCACTTGCAGCCGGGCAGCTTGTCCAGCAGATAGTCCAGGGAGGCGGGCGGCACGAACCAGTCTCCTGCCATTCGAAGCCCCAGCACCGGGATATCCAGGCCGGTCATGCCGGCTTCCAGGTCGAGCTCGATCCCTGGCGCTGCGTACAGCCCGGTTCGGCCGGTTCGGCACCAGTCGCCGATGACGTTGCGCGCCTCGCGACCGGCGAAACCCAGCTGGCGACCCGGGTAGTGGCCGACCATTGCCGCCACGACAGGCATGATGGAAAAAACCGCGCGCAGCGCCCAGCGATGTCGATGCGGAAAACTGCGCCAGTAGGGCGCGCCGCCGGCGATGATCACCACGCCGGCAGTCTGTGTCGGCCGGCATGCTGCCAACAGACAGGCAAACTGCGACCCCAGGCTGTGCCCGCCCAGGATCAGTTTTTGCTCACCGGCTGCGTTGCCCAGCGCGTCGACCGCGGCGGTCAGGTCCAGCTCCAGCAGTTCGTGGTAGCCCCAGTTGCTGGCGCGTCCGGCGCGCACATTCGAAGACCCGAGGCCACGCCATTCATGGATGAATACCTCGATGCCGTGATTGGCCAGCGCCTGCGCATGGGGGATGTACTGGCGCGCGGTCATGCCCATGCCGGGCAGGAACAGGAAGCGTCCGGTCGGATCTTCGGCCGGCACTCGAATCAGGTCGAAACGATGGCCGTCGTCGGCGACAACCGGCACGACAGGCTGTTGGTGAGGCATAAAACAAGGCTCGGAAAACGGCGAGTCGCAATTCTATCCGCAAGGAGTGATCGAGTCGGGCCGATTCTGTGCCGGTGCTACTGGCTTTTGACCGCTTTCTCGTACAGCCCCGGGAAACGGCCTTCGGGATCACATTCGGCCTTGAGCGCGTCGAAGGCAGGGCGATCATGAATTGACCAGAACGTTGCTTCATCGTAGGTGCTGCGCGAGTACAGGCTTTTCTTGCCGCCGTGCCCGGCGACCAGTTCCTCGACGCGACGGTTGTAATGGCCGTCGGGCTGGCGCGTGCGGACCATGTCCCAGAAGCCGAAGTTGATATAGCTTGAGCCGGGGTCAAGGCGGAACAGGGAGAAGCGATCATTCGGCACCACGAAGGGGCAGATCCACACCGGACGGATCCCGATCTCTCTTTCGAAGTCTGCAAGGAAGGCAGCCGCGTTGGCTATCGGGATATCCACGTCCTGGATGACCGATTCGGTGCGCGGTCGCAGGTACTGCAAAAGGCGCAGCGGCCAGCGATGGCTGGCACGCATGATCTTCTGGTAAGTGATGCTGTTGAGTCGCTTGCGGCCCAGCAGCAGGCGCACCGGCGCCAGCTGGGCGCCCACGTTCTTGCTGCACCAGAACCAGTCGGTATCCCAGCGCCACAGGTAGTCGTGAATGCTCACGAAGTCCTGGCGTTGCCGGCGCAGGCTTTTCCAGTATTGCTGCATCCACGTGTAGTCGCTGGCAGTGACGCCTTCGGGCAACTGGTAGACGAACCGTGCCCGGGTCAGCACCAGGCTGCCCGGTTGAAAATACACCCCGTCGAGGTAAGCGCAGGATGGCTTGGCGCATTCGGCCGCAATGGCGGCAAACAGCTCGTCGGCATCCGAGAACGTGACGTGCTCGAGGTGCACGTAGGGCTTGACCGGGATCAGTGCCACGCGCAGCCGCGTCGCATAGCCCAGGCTGCCGTACGAGTTCGGGAAGCCGAAGAACAGTTCCGGGTTTTGCGCGCGGGAGCAGGTGATGACGCGACCGTCAGCGACCAGCACGTCGATCTCCTTGACCGTGTCATGAACCAGGCCATAGCGGAATCCGCTGGA